>CAXYWC010000018.1:0-40657 GCA_964292845.1 uncultured Flavobacterium sp.
GCTTTTTTTATTCTTTTTGTAGGTCATTATGCTATTAAAATCTTCAAAAGATTAATTAGTAAAAACGTGCAAAAAAGAGAATTCGAACCTACTCTTTCTAAGTTTCTTATCGATATTCTTACTTGGTTACTACGTGTTTTGCTTTTTGTGACTTTTATCTCTAAGTTAGGAATAGAAACAGCTTCTTTTGTAGCAATTATTGGCGCAGCTGGTTTGGCAATTGGTCTTTCTTTGCAAGGTTCGTTGTCTAATTTTGCGGGCGGAATTCTTATTATATTATTTAAACCATTTGAGGTTGGCGATTCCATCGAGGCGCAAGGTGTTTCGGGAACAGTTTCGGAAATTCAGATATTTGTAACCAAATTGATTACAGGAAATAATCAAACAATATTTGTACCCAATGGGAGTTTGTCTAACGGAAACATTATCAATCATTCGTTGGAAGGAACGCGTCGTGCCGATTTACAAGTTTCAGTTTCGTATGATGCCGATTTAAAAAAAGTAAAGGAAATTATTCAACATATTTTAGATACCAATGATAAAATACTCAAAGAACCAAAACCATCAATCGATGTGATTGCGCTTACTGATGTTTCGGTAAAATTATCTATTCGTCCTTGGGCAGAGAATCAAAATTTTTCGGCTGTTTGTTCTGAAACGTTAGAAAGCTGTAAAACCGAATTGTATAAGGTGGGGATTGTTTTTAAGAATTAGTAAACTTTTCTTGCTCAAAACGACTGTTAGCAACAGGTTTTTAATTTTATATTTTAGTTTTTAAAATTTCACCGTTTTTTATTGAATATCTATGTCTTTGTGTACTTATATTTTCAATTATTAAAATGTTACTATCTATATTTAATAGGTGCTCAGCAAATTCTACATAAGTAAAGTTAGAATAATTTTTTTTCTCTAAGCTAAATGTAAATTGTTTTCCTCTTAATTTTAAGTGAACAAGTGGTTGTCCTTTACTTCTTATCATTATTTCTATTTTGTTTATTTCAGAATATGAGAATTTATCCAAACTCTTTTTTTTGTAGTGGATTAGCCCTTCTGGCATAAATAAAATCAGATTACTTTCATTATCAAATTTCATAAAGAAATAAATAACAATTGATAGGATAAGACTGATGCTGAAAAATTGTCCATATTTCCCAAGGCTCATAGAAAGTCCAAATAGAGCAAACGTAAGGGGAATAATAAATATTATAGAGGTTGCTACAATAGGACTGTTTAAGTTACCTCTAAATAGATAATTGAATTCTTTTATTGATTTTTGAACTTCCATTGTTTTTAACTTGTTGCTAACTAGTATATTTGACTGATAATTATGCTTATTTCTTAAACCTTAAATCATCACGTTTTATAAACTCAATTCTTCTTTTTGGTGCTTCCACTTTAGGGAAACTGGCTTCTTCTGTTTTGCTAGATGGTTCGATGAGGTTGTTTAATTCTGTGATTTCGGCATCGGTCAAATCTCGGTAACGACCCACAGGAATATCTAATGAAATATTGATGATTCGAATTCTTTTTAGCGATGTAACTTCGTAACCCAAATATTCGCACATTCTACGAATTTGTCGGTTTAAGCCTTGTGTTAATACAATTTTGAAAGTGGTTTTGCTTATCTGTTCTACTTTACATTTCTTAGTCACGGTATCTAAAATGGGGATTCCGTTGCTCATTTTTTGAATGAATCGGTCGGTAATTAGTTTGTTTACCGTTACCGTATATTCTTTTTCGTGGTTGTTTCTGGCTCGCAGGATTTTGTTTACAATATCACCATCATTGGTCATAAAAATTAGTCCTTCACTGGCTTTGTCTAATCGTCCAATCGGGAAAATTCGTTTGGGATAATTTATAAAATCGACAATATTGTAACGAACATCTAGGTTTGTCGTACATTCAATTCCTACAGGTTTGTTGAAAGCGAGATACACTGGTTTTTCTGTTTTTTCTCGAATTAACTTCCCATCAACGCGTACTTCGTCACGATGCGAAACTTTGGTTCCCATTTCTGGAACAACGCCGTTTATCGTGATGCGACCTTCGTCAAGCAATTTGTCGGCTTCACGACGCGAGCAATAGCCTGTTTCTGATAGAAATTTATTAATACGAGTTACATTTTCTTCCATTTTGCAAAGATAGGAATTTATGAAATAGGTTCAGAGGTTCAAAGTTGGAAAGGTTCAAAGTTTTGAAGTAAAAAATATCCAGACACACAATTCATTTCCTAAATAGCTCTGATGGAGCCGGCATCCTTTGTGAGGAACGAACAAAGATAAAGGCGAGAGCAGGAAACTAGATTGCTGAAAATGCCCGAATGATTACGCTTCAAATAAAAAGGCGTAAAGGGTATTGTATAATTTGTCGTCGTGCATGCTGTGTCCCCAATTTTTGGTTTCTATAAACTGTGCGTTTTTCCAAGTGGAAGCTAATTTTTTTGCTTCTGAAAAAGCCACTACATCGTCATGAACGTCGTGTGCTATAATACCTGAAAGAGTAGTGTTCTTTAAAAAATTTTGACTTGTAAATTCGTCTGTATTAATATCGAATCGTTGTTGGATGTACTTTTTTATAAGTTGATTTGTTTTAGGGTTTAATCCTAACATAGCGGAATAATTTTGCATTAAAACATTAAAATCAGAAGGCGATCCTAATAATATCATTTTTTCGAGGTGGTTTTGCTCGTAATGGTGTTGGTAGTAGGTGCAGGCAACACCACCCATCGAGTGTCCGATGATGTATTGGGGTTGATAAATTTTTGAAAAAGCATTAATAAACTCAGCGTATGTGGGAACGTTAAATTCTTTTCCGCTACTCAAGCCATGAGCAGGGCCGTCTATGGCAATAATTGTGCTTCCTGATTTTTGTAATAGCTGAATTAGCTTTTCCCAACGGGACGCATTGCTTTCCCAACCGTGAACTAATAAAATTTTGGTTTTGTTACCTTGCCAAGTATAGGTTTGAAAATGATGTTGGTTGCAATGAATGGTTTCAAGTGTTGCTTCTTGAAGAATTTCAGGGAGATTGCTTGGAGATAATTTTCCTTTTCGGGGTTCGCTAAAATAGCCGTAAGCGATGACCAATGCTTTGTTTGGCATTATATAACTGATTAAGTTGATATAAAGCCCGATGGTTTTTACTAATAAGAGATTGAATTTTTTTTTCATAAAAAAAGCCTTCTTTCAGAAGGCTTACTGTATATTACATTTTGGCGAATAATTTCTCCATTTTTTCTCTTTCTTCTTCGGCGAGTGAGCTATCTACTAAAATTCGTCCACTATGCTCGTCGGTAATTACTTTTTTACGAGAAGCAATTTCCATTTGTGTTTGTGGCGGAATAGTAAAGAACGATCCTGCTGAAGCGCCTCTTTCGATAGATACTACGGCTAATCCGTTTCTTACGCTAGAACGAATTCTTTTGTAAGCGATTAACAAACGTTCTTCGATTTTTGCTTGGTATTCTGTTGATTTTTCTGATAAGAATTGTTCTTCTTTTTCAGTTTCAGACATAATAGCTTCTAATTCTGATTTTTTATGTTTCAGGTGATTTGTTTTGGCTTCTAATCGTTCTTTCGATTGATTGTAAACTTCTTTTTTGTGCTCGATAGAAGCTTTCATTTCCTTAATGTGCTTCTCTGATAGTTGAATTTCTAATTCTTGGTATTCAACTTCTTTTGTTAAAGAGTTAAATTCTCTATTGTTACGAACGCTGTCTTGTTGTTTGGTGTATTTTTTTATGGATTCTTGGTGCTCCAAAATGGCATTTTTCTTTTCTTTGATTTTTTCGTCCATAGACTCTAAATCAACTTTTAATTTTTCTAAACGAGTGCTTAATCCGGCTACTTCATCTTCTAAATCTTCCACTTCTAGTGGCAATTCGCCTCTTACATTTCTAATTTCGTCAATACGAGTGTCGATTAACTGTAAATCGTATAACGCTCTTAACTTCTCTTCAACGTTCAATTCTTTTGTAGCTGCCATATTTATAAGTACTTAACTGGATTTGTATTTTCTTCTGATAAAACGATTCCGCCAAAAGCCGAATCGGGTGCAAAATTAAGGATTTTTTTCGTAAGATAATCAAATATATAGTTTTTTGTGTATCGTTCGCTTTCAAAATGACCAATATCGGCTAAAAGCAACTGATTTTCAGCTTCATAAAACTGATGGTATTTTAAATCGGCGGTCAAAAATGCATCGGCTCCAGCTGCAATAGCTTTTTTGATGGCAAAACTTCCTGCGCCGCCAAGAACGGCAACTTTCTTTATTTTTTTATTTAAAAAAGCGCTGTGACGAATACCATCGCATTGCATTTTGGTTTTTACAAATTCTAGAAACTCTTTTTCATTCATTTCAGTTTCCAGTTCGCCAATCATTCCTAAGCCTATATTTTGATGTTGGTTTTGTAAATCGTAAATTTCGTAGGCAACTTCTTCGTATATATGGTTCGTAAATAAGGCACTTAGGATTTTGCTTTGCAAATGTTTTTCGAAAGTAACTTCGATTTTTATTTCGTTAGTTTTTGTCAGTTCGCCTTTATTGCCTACTGATGGATTACTGTTTTCGTTTCCTTGATAGGTGCTAAAACCTTCGGAATTGAAACTGCAATTGTCATAATTCCCTATGGTTCCTGCTCCAGCGTGTAACATTGCTGTACGAATTGCATCCGCATTTTCGGGAATGGTATAGGCAACTAATTTTTGAATAAAATGCTGTTTTGGGACTAGAATTTTCGTGTTTTTCAAACCCAAGGCATCACAAAAAATCTTGTTTACTCCTTGCTGATGGTTGTCTAAAGCGGTGTGAACAGCATAAATAGCAATGTCATTTTTTATGGCTTTGATAATAGCTCGTTCTACATAATTTTGGCCTGTAATTTTTTTTAAACCTGAAAATAAAATGGGGTGAAAGCAAACAACGAGGTTGCATTGCTTAGACATTGCTTCCTCAATTACAGTCTCTAAAGCGTCATGACACACTAAAACGCCTGTTGCTTCGTTGTTAGCATTGCCCACAAGCAAGCCCACATTGTCAAAATCTTCAGCATAGGCGAGTGGTGCCATTTCGTCAAGAAAGGTAAGAATTTCTTTTATTTTCATGGTTGTTTTCGGATCGTTTTAGAGGGTAAATTTACAATTTCATTATTTTATTTAGCAAAAAAAAAGGGAATTCTTTTTAGCTATTGAATTTTAAAGGTTAATTTAGCATTTTCCATTTTCGGAATAAAGAGCATACCATGAAACACATTGCATTAGTCCTGTTTTTTTGTATTACGACGACTGTTTTTTCGCAAGAAAACAACATGAAACATACGGTTGTAAAAGGCGAAACCATTTATCAAATTGCTAAAAAATACAACGTTAAACAAGAGGCTATTTTTAAGTTAAATCCAGAAGCTAAAAACAAGTTGAAGTTAAATTCTGTTTTGTTAATCCCAAAAACAGACGTAGTTTTAGAAGAAAAAGCGCAAACAATAACCCACGAAGTATTGCCTAAACAAACGCTTTACGGAATTTCGAAGCAATACAAAGTTTCGATTGACGCTATTAAAAATGCCAATCCCATTATTGAAAAAGAAGGTTTAGAAATTGGGCTTCAACTGGTTATTCCAGTTGATAAAAACTACAAACCAGAAAAAATAAAAATAGCGAAACCACTGGAAGTTACACCGCCAGTAGTAAAACAAAAAAGAGCACCAATATCTCGCAAAAATTGGATTACTCATATTGTATTTCCAGAGGAAACAAAATATGGAATTGCGAAGCGATATAAAATTACAGTTGAGGAATTAGAAGAGGAAAATCCAGAAGTTGTAAATGGACTTACAGTAGGAGCAACACTCTATATTAAGAAAGAGGATAGTGCTGACGATGCTACTGATGAAGCCATAATTGAAGAAAATCAACCTGAAGAAAAAGATGCTATTCCGGGAGAAAAGTCCGTTTTTTCTCATGACGAATTAGTCGATAATTTGATTGCAACGGCTTCCGAAAAGTTAGGAACACGCTATCGAAGTGGCGGTACTACAAAAGCGGGTTTCGATTGTTCAGGCTTGATGATCAATACCTTTAGCGCCTATGATATAAAACTGCCAAGGTCTTCAAACGAGATGTCGCGATTTGGCACTACTATTGATGTAGCCGATGCTCAAAAAGGCGATTTGATTTTTTATACAACTAATGGCACAGGAAATGTAAACCATGTTGGGATGATTGTCGAGATTACAGGCGACGAGATTAGGTTTATTCATTCCTCGGTTCATGCAGGAGTTATTATATCGTCTAGCAAAGAACCTTATTATGTGAAACGATTTGTTAAAATAAATCGGGTAGTGGAATAGGTTTATACGATTTTAAACGAATCCTAAATTTTATTTAAATTACTTAAAGTGGATGATTAGTATAACTTTGAGAATTATACCATGTACTAAAAAAAACACGAAAATAATTAATCTTCTCATTCCGTAGAAATCTCCTAGTAAAATGGGATTAGTTTGTTGCTTCCTGCGGAATGGCAACTGTGCGCGGTATTGTTCCGCTAGTTCGTGAATGACAAAATTGTCATAATTATTACAAAAAAAATCCGCTTCAATTTCTCAAAGCGGATTTACTATTTTTCTCGACTGTCATACTGAGCTTGTCGAAGTATCTACTAGTAATACGTATATCTTCTTACTTTAGCAATGTATTTTGCCAAACGAATTACTTGGTGGCTGTAGCCATATTCGTTATCATACCAAACATACAATACGATATTTTTACCATCGGCAGAAACAATTGTGGCATTACTATCAAAAATGGATGGTGCTGATGTTCCTACAATATCAGATGATACCAATTCGTTGTTTAATGAGTATTTAATTTGTTCTACCAATTCGCCTTCTAAAGCGTATTTTTTTAGGATATTGTTTACCTCTTCAACCGAAGTTGCTTTTCCTACTTCAAGATTTAAAACCACCAACGAACCATTAGGAACAGGAACACGAATGGCGTTTGAGGTTAATTTTCCAGCCAAACTCGGTAGTGCTTTTGCTACGGCACTTCCTGCTCCAGTTTCGGTAATAACCATGTTTAAGGCTGCTGCACGACCACGACGGTATTTTTTGTGCATATTATCTACCAAATTTTGGTCGTTTGTATAGGCATGAATGGTTTCTAAATGTCCTTTTACCACTTCTAACGTATCTTCAACAGCTTTCAAAATTGGCGTAATGGCATTGGTTGTACAAGATGCTGCCGAAAAAATGTTTACTTCGTCTGGATTGTATTCGTTTTGGTTTACACCGTGTACGATATTTGGAACCCCTTTTCCTGGTGCTGTTAATAATACTTTATCAACACCTTTTGAGGTTAAATGTCTTGCCAACGCTTCTTGCGTAGTAAAAGCTCCTGTGTTGTCAATTACTAAAGCATCTTCAATTCCATAAATTGTATAATCAATATCTTCTGGTTGATTAGCTGTAATAATGTGTACTGTTGTCCCGTTGATAATTAAGGCGTTATTGGCTACATCGGCCACAACCGATCCTTGAAAATCTCCGTGAATAGAATCGTAACGCAATAAAGAAGCTCTTTTCTCTAAAGAACTGGCGTCGTTTTTATCACGAGTTACAATGGCTCGCAAACGCAATTGGTTGCCTTTGCCCATTTTAGACATCATTTCTCTAGCCAATAAACGACCAATACGTCCAAAACCATATAAAACTACATCTTTAGGCTGAATGTCTTCGGTGTTTTTTGCGTCTTTTAGTTTGTCTATTACAAATGATTTGGCGTCATTGTATTTGTTGTTTTCAAGGTGAAATTCGTAAGTTAATTTACCAATATCTAATTTTGAAGGTGGTAAATCTAACGACAATATAGCTCTGGCAATTTCTACCGAATCAAATACCGATATTGGTTTTCCAACAAATTCGCCAGCATATTCGTGTAGATTGATAATGTCGCTTACATTTCTGTCGATTAATTGGTTTCTAAACAGCACCATTTCGATAGATTTGTCGTACCACAAATCGCTAATTATTTTGATTAATTCAACTCCAGCTCTTCTTCTGTCTGCTTGAAAAGCTATTTCTTTTTCGTAAACCGTTGTGTTGCTCATTGTTTAAGTAAAAATAGTTATTATTTTTTGTGGTACAAAAGTATATATTTCAATCGTTTTCGTAAAGGATTTTTATAGTTTTTTTAGCACCTGAAACAATTTTACCTTATATGAACTTATATGCCTTATATGGTTTAAATTTTATCACCATATAAGGCATATAAGTTCATATAAATTTCAATCTTTTTGAGATAAAAAAAACCAGTCTCATGTTTTAAAATGAAACTGGTTTACTTTGTGTAAATATTGTGTTTTACAATAAAAATCGTAATATTTGCCCGTTTACAGTAATCAATTCTATCTGCGAACGTTGGTTTTCGGCTTTTTTAGATAAAATTTTAGTTATGGTTTCTATGTCGGTAGCTTTCATATTATCGATGCTTAAAATAATGCCGCCTTTTAGTTGCGCTGCATAACCCGAAAGCTCGTCATTCGTGATGTTTTCAATTTTAACGCCTTGTTTGATGTTGAATTTCTTCATATCGCCAGTATCAATATCGGCTAATTCTAAACCTTTCAAATCGTAATTGATCAACTCTTTTTTAGTTAATTTTACTGGAATGGTAAGGTTTTTTTCATCACGAATGATGCCTACTTTAATCTCGTCATTTGGACGTTTGGTGTTAATGTAGGACGTTAAATCGGCAAAAGAAAGAATACTTTTCTCATCTAATCTCGTAATAATGTCTCCTTTTTTCAAACCAGCTTTTTCGGCACCAGAATTTTTAGAAACCTTGTTCACTAAAACGCCTGTAGTTTCTTTCAATCCTAATTCTTTTGAGGTGGCGCTATTTAGTTCGCCTGCTTCAATGCCTAAAATGCCTCGCTGTACGTTGCCATATTCCATCAAATCCTCTACTATTTTGCGAGTCAAATTAGACGGAACCGCAAACGAATAGCCTACATACGAACCTGTTTGAGACGAAATCATAGTGTTTATTCCTATCAATTCGCCACGTGTATTTACTAAAGCGCCGCCACTGTTTCCTGGGTTTACAGCCGCATCGGTTTGTATAAACGATTGTATTCCGTTGTTAGACAAATCTCTCGCTTTTGCCGAAACAATTCCCGCTGTAACGGTCGAGGTCAAATTATACGGATTTCCAACGGCAAGAACCCATTCGCCTACTTTTAGATTGTCCGAATTGCCAAAAGTAGCATACGGTAATTTTTCGTCGGCATCTATTTTTAGTAGGGCAATATCCATTTTACTATCAGTACCCACTAATTTTGCTTTGTAGGTTTTGTTATTATTTAATGTGATTTCAAGTTCCGTAGCGTCTTTTACCACATGATTGTTGGTCACAATATACCCATCTTCGCTAATAATTACGCCCGAACCTGTTCCCACTTGGGTTTGTTGCCCACCGCCACGAGAGCCATAAAAAAACTCCAACATAGGATTACTCGGCAAATTATAAACCGTCATGTTTTTTACGTGTACCACCGTATGAATCGTGTTTTCGGCAGCTGTAGTAAAATCGATATTTTCGGCAGTAAGGCCTACATTTTTAGCATAATTGTTGCTCGCAATAGCTAATTTAGAGGAACTTCCCTCTTCCATAAATAGTTTGTAAGCTCCTAGCGTTGTAGCTCCGCTTAACAAAGACACAAAAAATAAACTTGCAAATTTTTTCATAGTAATCGTTTTTATATTTTAAATTCTGAATGTAAATTTAGAAATTTGGAACCATCAAAAAAACAGTTTAACGCTCGTTTAACAACTTTTAACTTAACATTAATAGTTGTACTTTTGTCTCGTTTTTTAGAAGCACAGCATTATAGTTTCTAACAAACACCATTCCTGCTGTACGTTGCAATCTTGCCCGAAAAAGGCAAGGATTTCCACTTCCATCAGGGCTAAAATTCAAAATTCGTCGCTCTAACAACCAAATAATCGAATCAACGATTTAACTAAAAGAAATGAAAGTATACAAATACCAAGGAACAGGAAATGATTTTGTCATGGTCGACAACCGTTTGCAAACATTTCCAAAAGGCAATACAAAACTCATCGAAAAATTGTGCGACCGCCGTTTTGGAGTAGGTGCCGATGGTCTTATTTTGCTCGAAAATGACAAATCTGCCGATTTTAAAATGGAGTACTATAACTCCGATGGAAACCAAAGTACCATGTGCGGTAATGGTGGGCGCTGTCTAGTGGCTTTTGCAAAAAAATTAGATATAATTAAAGACAAAGCAACATTTATGGCTATCGATGGCTTGCATCGCGCTACTATCGATGAAAATGAAATTATTTCCTTGCAAATGCGAGAAGTCAACAAAGTAAATAATTACGATAGCTATGTTTTTCTGAATACAGGTTCGCCACACCATGTTGAAATGGTGGACGATTTAGCCAATTTTGAAGTTAAGAAACAAGGCAAAAAAATTCGAAATAGTGATTTGTACGGAAAAGCAGGTAGCAATGTCAATTTTGTAACCCAAATTTCTGAGAATGAATTCTCAATTCGAACCTACGAACGTGGCGTAGAAGACGAAACGCTCTCTTGTGGTACAGGCGCTACAGCAACCGCAATTGCAATGAAATCGATTGGAAAAGCAAGTAGCAATACTATTACCATCAACGTAGAAGGCGGAAAACTAGAAGTTTCCTTTGTGGAAGAAAGTGGCATTTATAAAAATGTTTACCTAAAAGGCCCAGCAGAATTTGTTTTCAGTACCGATATAACACTCTAAAAAAACTATTTTGATTACATTACAAGGAAATAGCATTTACTTACGAGCCTTGGAACCCGAGGATTTAAACTTTGTTTTTGGTATAGAAAACAATGAAACTATTTGGGAAGTAAGTAATACGCAAACGCCCTATTCTAGATTTTTAATCAAACAATATCTCGAAAATGCACATCAGGACATTTACGAAGCCAAGCAATTGCGATTGGCTATTTGTAAAAATAGCGATTCAAAACCGTTAGGATTAATAGATTTGTTCGATTTCGATCCCAAAAATAATCGAGCTGGAATAGGAATTGTAATTGAAAATACAGAAAACAGAAATCAAGGAATTGGCAAAGAAGCATTGTCTCTTTTAGTAAATTATGCTTTTAAGAAGTTAAATTTGCATCAATTGTATGCAAATATTACGAGTACGAATGAAGTTAGTTTAACCCTTTTTACTACTTTTGGTTTTCAAAAAGTGGGAACCAAAAAAGAATGGACTTTACACGAAGGAAAATACTTTGATGAAGAACTGTTTCAATTAATAAATACAAATTTTTAAAATTTTTAGTTTTGAACAAGAAAAAAATCACCCTTATAATTGCATTAATAGTGCTTGCATCGGCAGCTATTTTCGGCTATATCACTATCTTATCAAGCAATACAAAGTTCGATAAAAATGAAGTGTATGTATTTGTACCCACAGGATCAACCTATGAAGAAGTGCTTAAAATTATTGAGCCTAATGTAACAGACCTCCAGAAATTCAAGTTTGTGGCTCAAATTCGTTCTTATGACCGTAATGTTTTTCCTGGAAGATTTTTGTTCAAAAAAGGAATGAGTAGTTTTCAAATGATTACCGCACTTCGCCATAACGAACCTTTAAAGTTAGCCTTTAACAACCAAGAAAGTCTAGAAAAATTAGTTTCTCGTCTTTCTTCCCAAATGGAAGTCGATAGCATAACACTTATAAACAGTTTACGTGATACTGTTTTTATGCAAAAAAACGGTTTCAATAACGAGACTATTCTAGGTATGTTTATTCCCAATACGTACGAAATAAAATGGAATATTTCGGCAGAAAAATTTCGTGAAAAAATGGCAAAAGAATATACACGTTTCTGGAATTCGGAACGATTAGCCAAAGCCAAAGCACTAGGAATGACATCGAAACAAGTCATTACATTAGCTTCAATCGTACATAAAGAAACCGTAAAAATAGATGAACGCCCACGTGTTGCAGGGGTTTATTTAAACCGACTACAACTCGAAATGCCACTACAAGCCGATCCAACCGTGATTTTTGCAGTCAAAAAAGAATCAGGTGATTTTGACCAAGTAATAAAAAGAGTTCGAGGCGATATGTTACGATTAAATTCACCTTATAATACGTATGTACATACAGGATTGCCTCCCGGACTTATTGCCATGCCTGATATTTCGGCTATCGATGCGGTGTTAAATCCAGAAAAACATGATTTTATTTATTTTTGTGCAAGTGTAGAACGTTTTGGTTACCACGATTTTGCAGCTACTTATGAGCAACATCAAGTGTATGCACAAAAATATGCAGCATGGGTTACTAAGTTAGGTATCGAAAAATAATTTTGAAATTAGCCTATTCCATATATCTAAGTTTGTTTTTTGCTTCAATTTCTATTTTTGCTCAAAATAAAATTGATACATTCCTAAAACCTGCTGATTCTTTGTGTATTGCAAGAAGAAACACCGTCGTAATTACGGAAGCTGTTGCTATTTCAGGAGCTTTACTAGGTTTGAATGAACTTTGGTACAAAGACTATCCTAAATCGAAATTTCATTTCATAAATGATAATAACGAATGGCTTCAGATGGACAAATTGGGGCATCTCTATTCTGCTTATCATATAGGAAATGCAGGGGCAAACCTTTTAAAATGGAGTGGCACTTCTAGAAAACACCAACTGCTTTATGGCGCAACGCTAGGTTTTGTATTTCTAACGGCTGTGGAGGTTCTTGACGGCTATTCTCAAAAATGGGGTGCTTCAACGGGAGATGTTCTGGCAAATGCTACAGGTACGGCTTTATATGTGTCGCAAGAATTACTATGGAAAGAACAACGAATTGTGCCTAAATTTTCTTTTCACACCACAGCATATGCTTCTTCTAGACCCGAAGTGCTTGGAAAATCACTAAACGAACAAATCTTAAAAGATTATAACGGACAAACCTATTGGTTGTCTGCTAATGTCCATTCGTTTTTTAAAACTTCTAAAATACCCAAATGGATAAACATAGCGGTGGGTTACGGTGGAGAAGGAATGATTTCTGGCAATAAAGGCATTTCGGATTCAAACATCCGTTTTGACGACAACCGATACCGTCAGTTTTACCTTAGTTTCGATGCCGATTTGACAAAAATTAACACAAATTCACATTTTTTGAAGACAATTTTCTCGATTTTCAATACGATAAAAATCCCCGCACCAAGTCTCGAATTAACCTCTAACGGAGTTGTTAACTTTCATTGTTTATATTTTTAGAAAAAATTAACACATTATATTTCAATAAGTTATCTTTTCGGTTGTAAATTTGTCCCCTAGTAATTTTCTAATTTTGATGGTTTTACCTAGTTAGAAGAAAAACAATTTATGACAAAAAAGCAGCTATTTTACACTGGAATTTTTACTTCAATTACTATTTTAAGTTCAGGTTTCAAACCCTTTTCATCTGAACATTTGCCTTGGTTTCACGTACTTGGAAAACAAGATTTATCGTACACCGTACCTACCGAAGCAGAGGTTGGACAAACTTTTTTCGACATCCCATTTACTGGAAAAACATTTATAGGATTTAGACAATCATTAGCCGTTCGTGAATCGGAAGGAAAATATTCGAAAGTAAACACATTAGGCTATTTAGGGAAATATCAATTTGGAGCAGAAACGTTACGCATTTTAGGAATTAAAGATACGCCTTCGTTTTTAAGAAGTCGAGCCTTGCAAGAAAAAGCTTTTTTAGCCAATTTGTCTAGAAACAAATGGGAACTTCAGGACGAAATTGCCACTTATTCTGGAAAAACAATCAACGGAATACAAATTACCGAATCTGGAATTTTAGCAGCAGCACATTTAGGAGGAACAGGATCTGTAAAAAGATTTTTAAAAACCAATGGACGCAAAAAATGCAAAGATGGTTATGGTACTTCGATAATGGAATATATGAGCGATTTTGCAGATTATGATACCAGTTGTATAAAACCTAGCGAAATGGCTAAAGCAAGACATTACTAATATATTTTGTGAATAATAAAAATACAAGGTCGGTTGTGTAAATCGACCTTTTGTTTTTTCCATAAATTCACGGTCATGGTTTTAATATATTCTGTAGGTAAAGTAATATCGCAAGCCACACACAAAAGAGTGTTGGGTTGTAAAATTTGCAGAATATCTTCTAATAATTTGTTATTTCTATAAGGTGTTTCAATAAACAATTGCGATTGATTTTTATCGAAAGACAGTTTTTCTAAACCTTTTATTGCTTGCTTTTTTTCGGATTTATCAATGGGCAGATAACCATTAAAAGTAAAACTTTGCCCATTCATTCCCGATGCCATAAGAGCTAACAAAATTGATGAAGGACCAACCAAGGGTATCACTTGTATTCCTTTTTCGTGCGCTATTTTTACAATAACAGCACCTGGATCAGCAACGCCAGGACAACCCGCTTCGCTCATTAGTCCTACATTATGACCTTCTAATAAGGGTTTTATAAAATCTAAGTGTGCTTTAGTATCTGTGTGTTTGTTTAATAAAAACAGTTTTAGTTCCGATTGTTTTTTCTCGGCATGTACCATTTTTATAGATTTTCTAGCCGTTTTTTCGTTCTCAACGATATAATAGTCTATAAAATCGATAGTTCTTTTGATGGTTTGAGGCAAAACATCATCAGCATTCATTTCGCCAAGCGTGGTTGGAATAAGGTATAGTTTTCCTAGAGATGTCATATTTTCTTAATTTACTTTAGCAAAAATAGCATCAACATCAATTTTCATTTCTGGAAAAAGCGGACTTTTTATGAATTCTCCTTCACCAAAAGGTTTAGAGCCGATGTATTCTTCATTTTTCAGCGTATACACTAAAACAATGCGTTGTTCTATTTGTACAATCCAATATTCGTTTACGCCACTTTCTTGATACAAATTAAATTTTGTTTCCACATCATGTTTGCTGTTTTTTGGAGATAAAATTTCGACAATTAAATCGGGTGCACCATTACAACCTCTTGCGTCAATTTTTTTTTCATCGCATATCACACACAAATCTGGTTGAACAACGGTAGTGTTTTTTTTAGCTGATTTTACAGGTAATCGAACATCAAAAGGCGCTACGAATACCCTACAAGATTGATTTGTGAAGTAACTATAAATTTTAAAATTTAAATTTTGTGATACTGTTTGATGATTTGAACTTGGAGCAGGACTCATTTTTAAAATATGTCCTTTAATAATTTCTACACGCTCTTGAAACCTAAACATCAGATAATCGGAATACGAATACGTTTTGGTTAAATCTAAATCGGAAAAATTATCTACAAAGGTTTTCATAAAATACAATTTGAACAAAGTTATAAAAACTAATGAAGTTCTAGAATTATTTGTGCAAAAGTCGTTCCTTAATTATATCGCAAGCTTCATCGAGCATGTCATAAACCCTTTCAAAACCATCTTGCAAACCGTAATACGGATCTGGGACATCTACATTTTCATCAGGAAACAATTCGTTAAGAATAAGTTGTACTTTATTTTTGTCGCTTTCATGCGAAGCAAGAGCTATAACATCTTTATAATTCTGATTGTCCATGACATAAATATAGTCAAAATCTACAAAATCTTGTTTTGAGAATTGGCGTCCTTTTAAGTTTGAAATATCAAGTCCTTTTTCTTTAGCAATTTTTATAGATCTTGCATCGGGCGGATTTCCTACGTGCCAGTGTCCTGTTCCAGCAGAATCGACAATAAAGGATTCAGCAGGCAGTTTAGATTGTAAAATACCTTCGGCTAGTGGAGAACGACAAATGTTTCCCAAGCAAACCATCAATATTCGTGTAGCCATAATTTAAAGAGATAATTTTTTGTTGATATCGTCAACAAATTTTTTGAATTGTTTGTCGGTAGAAACTAAATTATCTACTGTTTTACAAGCATGTAAAACTGTGGCGTGATCACGGTCTCCAATTTGAGAACCAATATTAGCCAACGAAGCTTTGGTGTATTTTTTTGCAAAAAACATAGCCAATTGTCTTGCTTGTACCACATGACGCTTTCTAGTTTTAGATTGCAAAATGTCTAAATCCAATTGAAAATAATCGGATACTACTTTCTGAATATATTCTATGGATACTTCTCGTTTTACATTTTTAACAAATTTTTCGACTACTTGTTTGGCTAAATCAATGGTAACTTCTTTTTTGTTAAAAGACGATTGTGCAATTAATGAAATTATAGCACCTTCTAACTCTCTAACATTACTTTTGATATTGCGGGCAACATATTCGATAATTTCTTCAGGAATCTCAACACCATCGCGGTATAAAATATTCTTTAAAATCGAAATTCTTGTTTCGTAATCGGGCTGATGCAATTCGGCAGACAATCCCCATTTGAAGCGAGATAGCAAACGTTGTTCGATATCTTGCATATCGACAGGCGCTTTGTCTGAAGTAAGAATGACTTGTTTTCCGTTTTGATGCAAATAGTTGAAAATATGGAAAAAAACATCTTGAGTTCCTGTTTTTCCAGACAAAAATTGAACATCATCAATAATTAAAACATCAATTAATTGATAAAAATGTATAAAATCGTTTCTATTGTTTTTTTTGACCGATTCGATATATTGTTGCGTAAATATTTCGGCCGAAATATACAATACGGTTTTGTCTGGGTATTTGTCTTTGATTTCAACACCTATAGCGTGAGCCAAATGCGTTTTTCCTAAACCTACACCGCCAAAAATAAGTAATGGATTAAAGGAAGTTCCGCCAGGTTTATTGGCTACAGCCATTCCTGCAGAACGAGCCAACCTGTTCGAATCGCCTTCTAAAAAATTATCAAAACTATAATTTGCATTAAGTTGCGACTCTATTTTTAGATTACGAATGCCTGGAATAATAAACGGGTTTCTTAATTCGGGACTTTTTTGTTGTACAGGAACATCAATTTCTTGTGTTTTTACGGGCGATCGATGCGCACTAGGCAATTGTTCGGTAAACGGAAGTTTATTGCCATAAGTGTTTTCCATCTTAATTTTATAAAGTAACTTTGCATTTTTGCCAAGTTCTTTAGTTAACGCCACTTTTAATAATTTAACATAATGTTCTTCTAGCCATTCGTAAAAGAATTTGCTAGGCACTTGAATGTACAATGCGTTATCAGTCAGCTCGACAGACTTAATAGGTTCAAACCAAGTTTTATAGGCTTGCTCCTGAATGTTATCTTTTATAAAAGATAGACAGTTGTCCCAGACCGATTCAGCAGTTTTATTCATAGTGTGCATGCTTTCGCTTTAAAATTATTAAGGTTATTTTTACAAAAAAAACATGCGTTTTTTTGAATTATTTGGGATAGCAAATATGAGTCTTAAATTCGTTAAAAAAAAATTTTTATGCTATTGATTTTACAAAAAAAATGTTGTAAGAACATTTTTTTTGAGGTTGAAAAATTATAAATTTATTATAAAAAACACATGAAAGAATTTCAATTTAAAGTGCGTGTTCGTTACGCAGAAACAGACCAAATGGGAGTGGTTTACCACGGAAATTACGCACAGTATTTTGAGATGGGACGCGTAGAGTGGCTTAGAAACCTTGGAATTTCATACAAATGGATGGAAGAAAACGGAATTATGCTACCTGTAGTTTCATTAACTATGAATTACAAAAAACCAGCTCGTTACGATGATGAGTTGCGGGTAAAAACCATTTTAAAAAGTCAGACTTCCGTTAAGATTGAATTTGATTACGAAATTTATAACCAGAAAGATGAGTTATTAACAACAGGCAACTCCGTTTTGGTATTTGTGGACATGAAAACAGGACGCCCAACATTGCCTCCAGAGTATGTGAAAGAGTTGATGAGGGAGTGTTAATAAGTGTCTAATAAATTAATAATTTCTTTATTGTATTCAAAATCAAATTTTCTTGCAAATAATTTATGTTTTGGTAATGATATTAGTTCGCCGAAGTCAGTATCATTAAAAGTAACAGGTAAATCGCAGTTTTTTCTACTCCAATTAGCATAAGTTGTTGAGTCTTTTATTTTGATGTTTTCATCTTTTAAAGATAAATGTTTAATTATGGTTTGAAAAAAAGTTTCGTCAGGTAATAGGCTATACTTATTGTATTCATATAAAGCAGGGTTTTTATCTATAAAATCTATAATTTTTGAAGTTGTTTCGAAAGTGAGTGACCACCACTGTGCGCCTGCATAAGGAATCATATCGCAAGGGATTATTCTTTTTTTATTAAAATTACCAACAATCTCTTTGATGAAAGTCAGGTCTCTTCTATATAATATAATTTTGATTATGTTTTTAATAAAATTAATTGATAAAAATGATTGGTCCACTTTTGAAGAAAACCATATGTATTTCCCTCTTTTATTTGATAGGTTGTATTTGTAATAGTTTAATCGTATGCTCCATTCTGTTGGAAAGACTTCACGAATTGGTGAAATATCTATAAAATCATAACCATCATTTTCAATATAATGAGTATTTATTGTGTCTATACTTTTTATAGGATAATCCTGCCCACTTAGTAAAATACAATAACCTTTTTTTTCTGATTTCACAATTTCTTTCATTGCATTGACAGTTGCTTTTACTATTCCTAAATCCCCCCAAGTACCGCTTTCTCTATTTTTTATAAAATTTACGTTAGGTAATTCTGAAAGTATAGCTTCAAATGACTTTGCATCACTATTTATATCAATATGTATATAAAAACTAGAAGAATCATCGTTTAATTTTTGTATTAAACGGAGTATTTGCCCTGGGTTTTTGTGCGCTAGTATGATGTAATTTTTATGCATGTTTTAAACTTCTTTTATCTCAACCTCAAAAATCCCGTCAAAAACGCCAAAAACACTTTTGGCATTTTTTTTTCGGGTGGCAATTTCTAGGGTACAGGTTTCTTCCATTTTTTGCGAAATGAGAGTGAGATTTTTTTCTTTAATAACGCGCATTACCTTGTTCATGTTTTTGTAATCAAAATGAACTTCAAAATGAACATCAATCGTTTTTTCGATAATTTCAGCCGCTTCAAGAGCCATTTGCGCAGCGGTTTTGTAGGCTGTTATGAGTCCGCCAACGCCTAACTTTACGCCACCAAAATAACGAACGACAACTACTAGAATGTTAGTAACTCCAAACGACTGAATTTGTCCGTAAATAGGCATTCCCGCACTGTTATTGGGTTCGCCATCATCATTAGCTCGATATTGTATTTTATCTGTCCCAATCTGATAGGCATAACACCAATGTCGAGCTGAAAAATGCTGTTTTTTAAGGTTTTCGATATGAATTTTCACCTCTTCCTCGGAAGTTATAGGAAAAGCGTAGCCCAAAAACTTACTGTTTTTTTCTTTCAATAAAACTTCCGTAGATGGTTGGGTAATCGTAAAATAAGTGTCTTGAATTTCCAAAAATAAAAATTTATCGGCTAATTATTTCTTTATCAAAAAGATCGACAACATCTTCTTTTCCTACTTGCAACGTCCAAACGGGCATGCCTAGCGATGCTGCAATGTCGGTATTTTCTTTATTATCGTCAACAAACAACGTTCTTTTTGCAGATAAATCGTGTTTTTTAATAATATAATCAAATGCTTCAGGCTGTGGTTTTCGTAAGCCAATTTCAAACGAAAAGTAAATTTTTTCAAAACATTGGTAAAACTCTCTCGCAAAGGTAGCACCTACTTTATGTTCAAATTTTGCAATATGAATCTCGTCGGTATTACTCAACAAGAAAAGTCGGTAATTAGCCGACAAATGTTGCAGAAACTCTAATCTGTACAAAGGGAAATCCAACAAAACTTCATTCCAAGCGGCTCTTAAATCATCGATAGAAGCATTGGGGATTCGTTTTTTTAATCCAATAATAAACTGGACTTCGGTTACTTTTCCTTTTTCAAATTCTTGATTTAGTGCTTCTAATTCGTCATTCCAAGAGGGTAACCCTAATTTTTTCAGGGCATTAATCGAAGCTTCTTTATCTAAATTGATAAAAACATCTCCAAAATCGAAAATAATAGTGTTAATCATAGTTCAAATAGATTAAAAGTTCATCACGTTCTATCGTATTTTTGGACACTATTTTTCCAGTAATTATGGGGGCTTTTGTACCACTAGAAAATAAAGTAGTTCCTCTAAAAACTCTTGCCTCGTCCCATAACTTTGCATCAATAAAAGTCTGCAAAGTTTGTCTTCCGCCTTCTATAATAACGGATTGCAAATTATTTTCAAATAAAAAATGTACGACTTGGGGAGCTACATTTTCAGAAAAATTTAGTATTGAATCAGAAATTAAAACTGTTTTTTGACGATTATCAAAGATATAACTTTCTTTTGGAATTCTATTGTTTTTGTCTAAAACTATTCGGGTGGGATTTTTACCTGCCCAATCTCGAACGTCTAATTTTGGATTATCGTCAACAACCGTTTGCGTTCCTACCAAAATAGCAGCTTCTTCGCTTCGCCATTTGTGTACTAATTGACGGGAGTATTTATTGGTTATCCAAACGGGTTTTTGCTCCTTTTTTGATGATGGAGCAATAAAACCATCTTCACTTTCTGCCCATTTTAGTATAATATAGGGTCGTTTTTTTTCGTGAAAAGTAAAAAAACGTTTGTTAGATGCTCGACATTCGTCTTCTAGTATTCCTACTGTTACATGGGCGCCGGCTTCCATTAATTTTTTAATCCCCTGTCCTGCCACTTTACTGTTGGAATCGACAGTTCCGATAACCACATTTGGGATTTTATAGTTGATAATCAAATCAGAACAAGGCGGTGTTTTACCAAAATGACTACAGGGTTCTAAACTAACATAAATAGTCGATTTTGACAATAATTCTTTATTTTTTACAGATAAAATAGCATTTACTTCAGCATGATTTCCGCCATAGGCCGACGTGTAACCTTCGCCAATAATTGTATTTTCAAATACAATTACGGCACCAACCGATGGATTAGGCATAGCTGCTGGCAAGCCATTTTTAGCTAATTGGATGCACCGTTTTATATATTTTTCATGTATCTTCACATCACAAAAATAAGATTTTACTTTTAGAATGAACACTATTATCATTAGGGAAATTCAACAAAATGACAATCAGGCTATTGCAAAAATTGTTCGTGATGTTTTGATGGCATTAGGAGCACCAAAAATAGGAACGGCTTATGCAGATCCGCAATTGGATTTTTTGTTTGAAACCTATCAAAACCCAAAATCCAAGTATTTTATTGTCGAAAATGATGGTGTTGTCCTAGGTGGAGCTGGAATTGCTCCACTCGAGAACGAAGCCGAAAGTGTTTGCGAATTGCAAAAAATGTATTTCTTGCCCGAAGCCAGAGGATTAGGACTTGGCACTCAATTAATGGCACAATGTTTAAAATCGGCTCAAGATTTTGGGTACAAAAAATGCTACCTAGAAACAATGCCCTATATGGAAGCCGCTCAAAAATTATATAAAAAAGTAGGTTTCGAGTATCTTTGCGAGCCTATGGGAAATACAGGCCATACGTCTTGTCCAGTTTGGATGATAAAACAGTTGTAATTCGTGATTAAAAACAATAAAATGCTATTAAAAAACTATAGAACACAATTCACGCAAGAGCTAACTCCCATTTTTGATGAAATGGAAATCGAAAGTTTTTTTTACATCGTCTTAGAGGCTTTTCATCAACTGAAACGGATTGATTTGGCTTTAAATCCCGATTTAGAAATTAATGCTGTGCAACTTTTGCAATGGGAAGCAGTTTTGTTGCAACTCAAACAGCAAAAACCTATTCAATATATAATGGGTGAAACGGAGTTTTTCGGATTGCCTTTTTATGTCAACGAAAACACGCTAATTCCTCGACCTGAAACCGAAGAATTAGTCGATTGGATTAGTCGAGATTTAACGATTAATGAATGTAACGATTTAAAAATTCTCGATATTGGTACAGGTTCCGGTTGCATTGCGATTGCATTGGCTAAAAAATTTACGAATGCGCAGGTTTTCGCTATTGATGTTTCCGAAAAAGCGTTGGCTACAGCCCAAAAAAATGCAATTCGGAATGAGGTTAACGTAACATTTATTCAAAAAAATATTCTTGAAATCGAAAATTTAGAGCAACAATTTGACATTATCGTTTCCAATCCACCGTATGTTCGGAATTTAGAAAAGGTGGAAATTCATAAAAATGTGTTGGCATACGAACCTCATTTGGCTCTTTTTGTGGAAGATGATAATGCGTTAGTTTTTTATCAAAAAATAACTGAATTGGCTGCAAAAAATCTTTCAGAGAACGGACAACTCTATTTTGAAATCAATCAATATTTAGGCAAAGAAATGATCAAGTTATTATCAGAAAATAATTTTGCAACTATCGAATTAAGAAAAGATATTTACGGTAATGATAGAATGATTAAAGCAGATTTCAAAATTCAATAATAATTTCAAAAATAAAAATCCTTAAAATAGTAATGACAAAAGGTATTTGCATTTCAAAAATCAAAAATTACTCGTATCGCAACGCTTCAATAGGATCTAGTTTTGCCGCTTTTAGCGCAGGATAGGAACCAGAAACTACGGCTACAATAAAGCTAACAACGAATGCGGAAATAATGGCTATCCAAGGAATTACAAAGTCAAATTCAATTAGGATTGAAATGGCATAGCCTATCAAAATACCAAAAATAATTCCAAACATTCCGCCAAGCTGACCAATAACTAATGTTTCCATAAAAAACTGCATGGCAATGGTACTTTTCTTGGCACCCAATGCTTTTCTAACCCCTATTTCTCGAGTTCTTTCGGTAACAGAAACTAACATAATATTCATCAACGCAATCGAAGAGCCAAAAATGGTAATAATGCCTATAACCCATGCCGAAAGCCCTAAATATTGGGTAATATCTAATATTTTATTAATTAAATCATCACTGCGGGAAACCCCAAAATTAGCATCTTCGATAGGATTTAATTTTCGAACCTTACGCATAGCAATGGTAGCATTATCGACAGCGCTACTAAGTAATTCTTTCTTTTCGACCATAATACTCGTTGAGTAATTGATGTTGGGCGTTGTAAATAAGGTTCTGGCTACTTGTATAGGGATCATCACACGTAAATCTTGGCTGTTCCCAAACGTAGATCCTTTTTCTTCTAATACACCAATAACTTTAAATTTTGCCCCACGAATCGAAATGGTTTTGTCTATAGGATTAAGATCTTTCAATAATTTTTTTTCAAAATCAGAACCAAGAACACAAACATAATTATTATTTTCAATGTCAAAAGCTGTAAAGTTTCTCCCTTTTACCACTTCAAGACCTGAATTGGGCATAAAGTAATCATCAACCCCTAAAACCGATACTTCGGGATCTGTTTTCTTGGTTTCAAATTTCACTTCGGCGGTTGAAGTTGCTGTAAATGAGATGGAGGTATAGGTAAGCGGATAGTTAAAATTTGCTTTAAATGCTTTTGCTTCAGAATAGGTAATTATAGGGTTTGTTTTCTCTTTTTTACCATTACCATGCCTTCTGATTTCGGTTGCATACTGATTTATCGTAAAAGTATTGGAACCCATCGAAGCAAAATCGGTTGAAATGGTATTTTCCAAAGCCGAAACTACCGTAAGAATTCCAACTAATGCGGTAATTCCTATAGCAATAATAAGTACTGTCAAGATAGTACGAAGCAATTGGGTTCGAATTGAACTCAGCGCAATTTTTACATTTTCTTTAAATAATCCTAGCATAATGCTTATTTGACACGAAATTACAGATTTTGTTACAAGTTTCAATTTAAAATTTTAGAAATAGCCTAAAAAATAAGATATTTGCAGTTCAATTTGTGGTGCGAGGTTTCTCGGTTTTGGATATCAGTTTCAAAACCCAAAACCCAAAACCCAAAACCCAAAACCCAAAAGAAGATGAAACCAAGCATACCCAAAGGAACCCGTGATTTTTCGCCAGCAGAAGTAGCCAAACGCCAATATATTATTCAGAAAATGAGAACTCATTTCGAGAAATTTGGTTTCCAACCTATCGAAACACCTTCGTTCGAAAACTCCGAAACTTTAATGGGAAAATACGGAGAAGAAGGCGATAGATTGATTTTTAAAATATTGAATTCTGGAAATTTCTTTTTTAATAAAAAGAAAATAGAATTGCCCGAATCGATAGAGTCCCTTCAGGTTAATTCTGCCGAAACTATTTCTGTAGAAGAATTGGTCGAACTGAATAAATTTACCAACAATATTTCCGAAAAAGCACTTCGTTACGACTTAACTGTTCCTTTTGCACGTTATGTGGTACAACACCAAAACGAAATCGAATTTCCTTTCAAACGCTATCAAATACAACCTGTTTGGCGTGCCGATCGTCCGCAAAAAGGACGTTTTAGAGAGTTTTATCAGTGCGATGCCGATGTGGTGGGGTCAACTTCCTTATGGCAAGAAGTAGAATTGGTACAATTATATGATTCCATTTTTACCGATTTAGGGTTAAATGGAGTAACCATCAAAATTAACAACAGAAAAATATTATCTGGAATTGCCGAAGTGATTGGCGCATCAGACAAATTAATCGATTTTACTGTAGCGCTCGACAAACTCGATAAAATAGGGGAGGACGGCGTAAAAAAAGAAATGATCGAAAAAGGAATTGCTGAAATGGCCATCGAAAAAGTGCAACCATTATTCAACTTTACAGGTTCTATTACTGAAAAAATAGAAAAATTATCGGTTTTGCTTTCGGAATCTATCGAAGGGATGAAAGGCGTTGAAGAATTACAATTTATTTGCGACAATGTTGCTAATTTAGGATTAAGTTCTGCTATATTAGATTTAGATGTAACATTGGCTCGAGGATTAAATTATTATACAGGCGCTATTTTTGAAGTAGCTCCGCCAAAGGCTGTCTCGATGGGATCTATAGGTGGCGGTGGACGTTACGATGATTTAACTGGAATTTTTGATTCAAAAAACAAGATGAGCGGTGTCGGGATTTCGTTCGGATTAGATCGTATTTATCTAGTTATCGAAGAATTAGGTTTATTTCCAAAAACGGTAACGACAACATCAAAAGCTATTTTCTTGAATTTTGGTCATGAAGAAACTAAATATGCCATGAAAGCGATTACTGAATTGAGAAAATTAGGCATAAAAGTCGAATTATATCCTGACAATGTCAAAATTGCGAAGCAATTTCAGTACGCAGACAAGCGTGGTATTCCGTTAGCCATAATTGTAGGTGATGAGGAGATGAAAAACAATCAGTTTGCGGTGAAGAATTTAGTGTCGGGCGAACAACAAAAACTTTCTTTTGCCGAATTGAAAATAATGCTTCAATAATAGTTGTCACACTGAGCTTGTCGAAGTGCGTTTTTTAAAAAGGTCTTCGACAGGCTCAGACTGATAAAATGGGTTTGAATTGACGAACTAAAGAATTCATAATTTGTAATTCGTAATTGTTTATTTACCTCTCGGATGAAAAGTTTCCATAATTTGGCTTAAATGTTTCCTGTCAACATGCATGTAAATTTCGGTAGTAGTTATCGATTCGTGACCTAACATAAGTTGTATCGACCTTAAATCGGCACCATTTTCTAGCAAATGAGTAGCAAACGAATGTCGGAAAGTATGCGGACTGATGATTTTATTCAAGTCAATTTCGACAGCGAGTTTTTTTATAATGGTAAAAATCATCGCTCTAGTGAGTTGTCTTCCTCTTCGGTTTAAGAACAAAGTATCTTCATGTCCTTTTTGTATAGGGAGAAAATTTCGGTCTGTGTTTTTGTAAATTTCGATGTATTTTTGGGTCAAATCACTTATGGGCACAAATCGTTGTTTGTTGCCTTTCCCTGTTATTTTTATAAATCCTTCGTCAAAAAATAAATCGGATATTTTTAGCGAAACGAGTTCTGAAACCCGCAATCCGCAACCGTATAAGGTTTCTAGCATGGCGCGATTGCGTTCGCCTTCGTTTGTTGTTAAATCGATGGCAGCAATCAGCTTGTCAATATCTTCAATATTCAATGTGTCGGGGAGTTTTCGCCCCAATCGTGGGGTTTCTATCAGCTCTAATGGATTGTCAAGACGATAATCTTCAAAAATAAGATAATTGAAAAAGCTTTTTAGTCCGGAAATGGTTCTGGCTTGCGAGCGTGGATTGACACTTTTAGAAATTTCGTAAATGAACTGCTGTATCGTTTCTTCGTCTATTTTTATGGGCGAAATAACCATGTTGTTTGCTACTAAATAGTGTTCTAATTTTTCGATATCAAGCACATAATTGTCGATAGAATTTTTAGACAATCCTCTTTCTATTTTTAGATAGGATTTAAAATTTTTGATGTAACTACTCCAATTCATAAGTGCAAAGTAGTGAGAAATTGAAAATATTGCTAGTTTTTTAGCACAACATTCTTATTTTTACAAAAAAATATACGTTATGAAAATTAAATATGCAATTCTATTTCTTTTTATGGGGCTGTTAGGACAAGCTCAAACATTAAAATTTGGGGTAAAAGCGGGGGCTAATTATTCAGATCCTTCTTCACAAAACAGCAAAATAAGTGCGCCACTAGGATACCATTTTGGGGCGTTAGCAGAGCTTAAATTTTCAAAATTTGCATTACAACCAGAATTAATGTATTCAGGGTTAAATGTGAAATTTAATGGCAATTATGTTCGTTCTCAAGTTAAAGTTGGATATTTAATTTTGCCAATTTTAGTTAAAGTTTCTGTTTTGAAAAAATTCAGTATCGATCTTGGCCCACAATTTTCGTATGCTGTTTCGAAAAGTACCGATACCAGTTTGTCAGGACTAAGTCTTGGAGATGCCTTGCAAGTGAATAATTTTGATTATGCCCTTGCTGGAGGTGTTACTGCAAATTTGACGCAACATTTGTTTTTGCAGCTACGAGCGGTATATGGTTTTGAAGATATTACTGAAAAATCTTCTAATCCTTTAGTAAATAACCCGATAGTTACTGAGGATGTTAAAAATCAGATCAATGCATTAGTTGTAAAAAACAGATCCTTACAATTATCGGTTGGATATAAGTTCTAAGATTTTTAAAATTCGTTTTAAATAAAGAAAGCCGCACCTATTGTGTGGCTTTCTTATTGTTGGTAGGCTAATATGTTATATTTTTCAAAAATTATTATAGAAAATTACAATGTACATTTGAATTAAGTACATTTACAAAACGTAAATAAAAATCATGAAAATTAGTATTATAAACGGTCCGAATTTGAATCTTTTAGGAAAACGGGAACCCGAAATATATGGAAATCAAAATTTTGAAACTTTTTTTGAGGAGCTAAAAACTAAATTTCCTTTGGTCGAATTGAGTTGTTATCAAAGCAATGTAGAAGGCGAAATTATCAATAAATTGCAAGAAGTTGGTTTCTCGCACGACGGAATTATTCTTAATGCAGGTGCTTATACACATACTTCTGTAGCAATCGGCGATTGCGTCAAAGCCATTACCACTCCAGTGGTCGAAGTGCATATTTCCAATACTTTTTCGCGCGAAAATTTTCGTCACCAATCCTATATTTCACCCAATGCAAATGGTGTAATTATAGGTTTTGGGTTAAAGAGCTATGAATTGGCAATACAAAGTTTTGTTAATTGATTTCGTGCTTTATACAGATGATTTTAAGTTTGTAGTTGCTAACTAAACCAAATTATGAAAAAAAATATTTTCTTTCTGCTCTTTTTTTTGCCATTTATTTCTAATGCTCAAATAAAGGGTTTAGTAACCGATGATAAAAACAACTCTCTTCCTTCAGTAACTGTTTTTGTTGAAAATTCGTACAACAATACCTCGACAAACGACGGTGGATTTTACGAATTAAATCTCAAAAAAACAGGAAAATATACTCTGGTTTTTCAATATTTAGGTTTTAAAACTAAAAAAATTCCCGTTACTATTGATGCTTTTCCGTATGAATTGAATGTGAAATTAGTGGAAGAAAATTTTACTTTGAATGAAGTAGTAATCAACAATCAGGAAGATCCTGCCAAGCAAATTATTCGGAATGCCATTGCTGCCAAAAAAGAAAATTCAGCTAAAACGGCAAAGTACAATGCCGATTTTTATTCTCGTGGACTTATGAGGATAAAAGACGCTCCTAAAAAAATTCTAGGACAAGATTTAGGCGATTTTGAAGGTGCTTTAGATTCTACTAGAACGGGAATATTATATTTATCTGAAACGGTTTCAAGATTAAATTTCCAGAAACCCGACAAGATGAAAGAAACCATTATTGCTTCAAAAGTAAGTGGAAAAAGTAATGGTTTTAGTTTCAATAATGCTGCGAGTGTCGATTTTGATTTGTATGAAAATTATATTCCATTTAATATTAATGTCATTTCGCCTATAAGCGACAATGCTTTCAATTATTACAAATTTAAAATAGAAGGCAGTTTTTACAACGAAGACAAACAACAAATAAACAAAATAAAAATAACTCCACGCCGTGATACCGAACCCGTTGTAGAAGGATACATTTATATTGTAGAAGATTCGTGGGCAATTTATGCCGTCGATGTCAACCTAAAAGGCTATCGAATGCAAACGCCAGCATTGGATAATCTAATTTTAAAACAAAGTTTTAGTTATAATAAAGCCGATAATATTTGGACAAAAAACACACAAAGCCTTGATTTTGTAGCTGGAATGCTAGGGATTAATATTTCTGGAAAGTTTACATATGTATATAGTAATTTTGAATTTGAACCCAAATTTGATAAAAAAACATTCACTCGCGAAGTGCTTACTTTCGAAAAAGATTCCAACAAAAAGGAAGACAGTTTCTGGAACGCTATTCGACCAATTCCACTTACTACAGAAGAAAGTACAGATTATATTAAAAAAGACAGCATTCAAACTTTGCGAAAATCAAAAACGTATTTAGACTCGATAGACAAGAAAGGAAATAAATTTTCATTTTCAGATATATTGATGGGCTACACGTATAAAAACTCGTACCAAAATACTACTATAAATTATAGCGCACCATTAACTTCATTACGCTTTAATACCGTTCAAGGCTATAACTTCTCCGCAGGATTGTCGTACGCAAAACGAAATCCAGACGATAGAACATATACCAATTTTGGAATAAAATTCAATTACGGTTTAGCCGAAACGAAATTACGAATGCTTGCTGATTTTTCTAAAAAATTCAACAATCATAACAATGCCTTTTTGACTGTTGCTGCAGGAAGCGAAGCTACTCAGTTTAACGAAAAAAGGCCTATTTCGACTATTGTAAATACCATTAGCACTTTATTTTTTAAAGATAATTACATGAAATTATTCGACAAAAATTTTGTCAAACTAAGTTATAGTCAAGAAGTGGTAAATGGCTTTTCGGTTTATACCAATTTTGATTATTCCGAAAGAAAACCATTGTTTAATACTACCGATTTTACGATTATAAAAAAAGATTATTTGTACACTTCAAACAATCCGTTATCACCTTTAAATAATGCTATTCCAGCTATTGTAAAACATAATTTGGCCAAAGCAAAAATAACCGGAAAAATTAATTTTGGACAAGAATATTGGACTCGCCCTGACGGAAAATTCAATATTCCAAACGATAAATATCCAGTTCTGTATTTTACCTACGAAAAAGGTTTTGCTGGAAGCCAAAACAAGTATAATTTCGATTATTTAGGAGCAAAAGTCACACAAGACTTAGCCCTAGGAAACAAAGGAAATCTAGGCGTACAGGTTACTGCCGGGAAATTCTTTAACGCAGCGAATATTTCCTTTGTAGATTACAAACATTTTGCAGGAAACCAAACTAGAATTGGGCAAACGGATAATTATTTGAATGTTTTTAACCTAATGCCTTATTATACGAATAGTACCAACGATGCTTTTTTTGAAGCTCATTCGGAATACGATGATAAAGGTTTTATTATAAATAAAATTCCATTGTTGAATAAATTAAAATCCAATTTAATGCTGGGTTATCACAATCTTTCGGTTCCAAATAAAATGCCATATCATGAGTTTTCGGTAGGATTGGATAATTTAGGTTTCGGAAAATTCAAAATTTTTAGGTTGGATTATGTTCGCTCTTACCAAAATGGTTTTCAGACCGATGGTGTGATTTTTGGATTGAAATTTTTGAACGTTTTGGATTAGGTTAAACACTACCGTTTAAAAAACACATCATATCCAAAACGAATTAAAGTTCCAATAACCACTAGCAAAAAGAAAATTCGAATAAAACCATTCCCTCTTTTTAGCGCCGTTTTGGCGCCCAACCAACCCCCAAAAGCGTTGCAAAAAGCCATAGGAATGGCTATGGTCCAAATAATTTTGCCTTTCAAGATAAATAAAGTAATCGAACCAATATTAGAAGCCACATTGACCATTTTGGCATTGGCAGAAGCGTGCAAAAAATCGAAACCCAGAATGGTAATAAAGGCAACAACAAGAAAGCTACCTGTTCCGGGGCCAATAAATCCGTCGTAAAACCCAATAATGGAACTGATAATAATTCCTAAAAACAGCATCTTAGTTTCGGATAATTCCTTGATTTGGTGTTGCCCAAAATCTTTTTTGACAAAAGTGTAAATGGCTAATAAAATCAGAATGCCAAACAACAACGGTTTCATAAAATCGTTACTTACTAATGTTAACAATTCTGAACCTAAAAATGCAAAACCACAAGAAAAAAAAGCCATCATGACTACTAATTTCCAGTTCATGGTTACATTTTTCAAATAATGGAAAGCAGCAATACTTGTACCGCTAATTCCAGGAATTTTTAACGAACCCGTTATAGATGAAACCGAAAAAGTAGGCAATAAAATTAGTGCAATCGGAGTCTGAATTAAGCCGCCACCGCCCACTACTGCATCTACAAAGCCAGCAAAAAAAGAGGCAATACAAAGTAAAATAAGAATGTAGGTTTCCATGTATAAAAAGCTTTTTCGGGCTTATTTTTTAGTCATTAGGTTCGATATGAATGAGAACATGACCCAATTCTGGAATTTTTTCCCGTAAGGTGTCCTTAAGTTGGTGTGCTAAATCATGACCCGCTTTAACCGAAATAGTAGCATCAACAATGGCGTGAAGATCCACATGGTATTTCATTCCTGCTTTGCGAATAAAACATTTTTCAGTGTCAATAATTCCATTTACAGTTTGGGATACTTCACGAATGTTGTCTATTAAGTCATCGTACAAGTGTTCGTCCATAATTTCGCCAAGGGCAGGTCTAAAAATAAGATAACTGTTGTATACTATAAAACCTGATGCAAATAAGGCAGCCCAATCATCGGCCGATTCATACCCTTTTCCGAGCAGTAATGCCATGGAAATACCTGCAAATGCCGCAACAGAAGTTATTGCATCGCTTCGGTGGTGCCAAGCATCGGCTTTGAGTGACGAACTATTGGTTTCTACGCTTTTTTTCATAACTACTTGGAACGAGAATTCTTTCCAAATAATGATGGCTCCAAGTACTAATAATGTCCATGATTTGGGCAAATTATGTGGTGTTGCTATGTTTTTAATACTTTCGTGTGCAATGATAGCTGCTGAAGTAATTAAGAAGCCAACAACGAGGAACGTGATGAGCGGTTCGGCTCTGCCATGTCCGTACGGATGGTTCTCGTCTGCGGGTTTGTTAGAGTATTTTATTCCAAATAAAACTAAAAAAGAGGCAAAAATGTCGGTTGTCGACTCTATCGCATCTGCTATAAGCGCATAAGAATTACCGAAAAAACCAGCCAACCCTTTTATAATAGCTAATGAAGTATTTCCAACGATACTAAAATAGGTTGCTTTAATAGCGGTTTGTTCGTTTGTCATTTATGTTGTGAATTTACACCCTAACAATGTTAGCACCTATAGCTCTCAAGCGTTCGTCAATTCTTTCGTAGCCACGATCTATTTGTTCAATGTTTTGAATTGTGCTAGTTCCTTTTGCGGTAAGTGCGGCAATTAATAACGAAATTCCAGCTCTAATATCGGGCGATGACATGGTGGTTGCTTTTAGTTGCGATTCGAAATTATGTCCCATAATTACGGCTCTGTGCGGATCGCAAAGCATGATTTTGGCACCCATATCGATGAGTTTGTCTACAAAAAACAAACGACTTTCAAACATTTTTTGGTGTATCAAAACATCGCCTTTTGCTTGTGTGGCAACAACAAGAATAATACTCAATAAATCAGGAGTTAATCCTGGCCAAGGCGCATCGGCAATGGTCAAAATGGAACCATCAATATCAGTTTTTATTTCATAATTTTCATGCGTAGGAATATAAATATCGTCGCCTCTTTTTTCTAAAGTAATTCCTAATTTTCTAAACGTATTAGGAATAATCCCTAAGTTGTCCCACGATACATTTTTGATAGTAATTTCGCTTCTTGTCATGGCTGCAAGACCAATCCAAGAACCAATTTCAATCATATCGGGTAAAATTCTATGTTCACAACCACCAAGAGAATCGACTCCTTCAATGGTTAATAAATTAGATCCTACACCCGAAATTTTGGCTCCCATTGAATTTAGCATCTTGCACAATTGTTGCAAATAGGGTTCGCATGCAGCATTGTATATGGTGGTAATTCCTTCAGCAAGAACCGCCGCCATAACAATATTGGCCGTTCCGGTTACCGAGGCTTCGTCAAGCAACATATAAGCTCCTTTTAGTTTGCCTTCGCATTCTACACCATAAAAATGGTCTTCTCTTTCGTATCTAAAAGTAGCTCCAAGATTGATAAAGCCTTCAAAATGAGTATCTAAACGTCTTCTTCCAATTTTGTCTCCTCCTGGTTTTGGAATATAGCCACAACCAAATCGTGCTAATAACGGGCCAACAATCATGATTGAACCACGAAGTGAACCACCTTCTTTTTTAAAAGCTTCGGTTTTTAAATAATCAATATTCACTTCATCAGCTTGGAATGTATAATCTCCAGGACCGTTTTTTTGAATTTTTACACCTAAATTCCCTAACAAAACGATTAGTTTGTTAACGTCAATAATATCTGGAATATTTGTAACTCTAACTTTTTCAGACGTTAATAATACGGGACATAAAACTTGTAATGCTTCGTTTTTTGCTCCTTGTGGTGTGATTTCTCCTTTTAGTCGGATACCGCCTTCTATTTTGAATGTGCCCATTTTTAGATTTTAGATTTGCTACGCCAGTTCGCTGACGCTCGTGTCAGATTTCAGATTCTATACTGTTGTCTGTAATTTTATATTGGTTTTCTGTTGTTGTTCTTGTTCATCATTGGTTTGCCGTTTTTTACAATTTTAGGCTTGCCATTGGTGTTGTTGGTCTGAATTTTGTTCGACATGCGTTTGTTAGTGCGTATCAAATCATTCGAATTTAATAACTCTTCCGAAGACGAAAGTAAGTTCAGCTTCCCGTCGGATAATTCATATAAATGTTCAAAAATAACCTCGTCAGTCACCGTGTCTTTGTTCCAACTTAGATATGATTTTTTCATGTGGTTGGCAATTACTTTAACCAAAGCACTTTTCAGTTCCCCATCTTCCCATTGGTTTGCCACATCAATCATGTACTTAATATTGTTTCCGTAAAAACGATATTTAGGAAAATTCTGAGGATATTTCAAAGGATCAGGACGCATTTTTAATACCTCACGCGATGGAATAGGGTACGGAGAATCTACCACTAATTTAAAATCCGACATGATAAAAAGTTGATCCCATAATTTGTGCTGAAAATCAGGAACATCTCGCAAATGCGGATTCAAATTCCCCATGACCGAAATAATGTATCTTGCCGCTTTATTGCGCTCAACACTATCTTCAATAGCCGTTGCTTGGTCTATTAAAACATGCAAATAACGACCGTATTCAGGAATAATAAGCGGTTTCCTTTCAGAATTATATTCTAAATGTTGCACCACATCGCCAGCAATTTCTTTTATGTATTTTGTATTCATAGTTATAAGGAAACAATACCCTTTATGGTACTTACTTCTTGGTATTTAGCTACTATTTCTTGAGCATTTTTCATCGTGACATCTACAGAAATACTAGTAAATTTACCCGTTTTAGATTTGGTTGTTTTTATCACAGCGCCCATACAATTAAAAGCGTTTTCAACACGCTCCACATTATCATCCACCGAAGGAACAATAAATTTAAACAAATATTCCGCAGGCCACGTATTACTATTATCTAATTCTACTATCAATCGCTCGTAGAATTCTTCAACATTTTTATCCATTCTTAAAAACTAAAAGAATGGCAAATATACAATTTTTAGCATTAAAATTAGGATTTTTTGAAGCGAATTACCAGTGCCATTTTGCCATTGTAATTCCTGCTGCTGGAAGTCGCTTTCGCCAAAAAAAGGCGAAGAGCTCCAACAATTCCAGCATCAGGGCTAGCTAGGATTTTGTATTGCTTGTTTGGAAAGTTTTAATATTAAAAAAGCTTTTTTAAATTCGTAATTCATAATTTTTAATTGCTTCGCCTATTCGCTTTGCTCGGGTCGTAATTTTTAATTATCTTCGCGCCTTATTTCTAAAAAAGTGCAAAAAGAAATTGTTGTCATCATCGGCGGACCAGGAACTGGCAAAACCACAATCATAGATGGTTTGTTGGCAAAAGGATATTGCTGTTATCCTGAAATTTCTCGAGAAGTTACTCTCGAGGCAAAAAAACAAGGAATCGAACAATTGTTTCTAGAAAACCCTTTGCTTTTTAGCGAATTGCTACTCGAAGGAAGAAAAAAACAGTTCGTTAATGCTCAAAAAGAACCTCATGAAGTCGTTTTTTTGGATCGAGGAATTCCAGATGTTTTGGCCTACATGCATTACATAGGAGATAGTTATCCCGCTTTTTTTGATGCCGCTTGCCGAGATAATAAGTACACAAAAATATTTATTTTACCACCTTGGGAGGATATTTATGTTGCTGATAACGAACGTTATGAAAACTACGAACAAGCAAAACTTATTTATAACCATCTTGTAGAAACCTACGAAAAATACGGGTATACTCTTATCGAAGTCCCAAAAGATAGTGTAGATAACAGAATTCTTTTTATCTTAGATCAAATTTAGGAGCTGGAAGTTAGTGGTTGGAAGCAGGAAGCTGAAAAACCGTAATCTAAATCTGCAATCTACAATCTACAATCTAAAATAAAATGCAAAGAGCATTACAAATTCTTCAAAAATATTGGCGGTATGATTCTTTCCGACCTGTTCAGGATACTATAATCCAATCGGTTCTGGGAGGAAATGATACTTTTGGACTCCTGCCAACTGGTGGCGGAAAATCATTGTGTTTTCAAGTACCAGCCATGGTCAATGAGGGCTTGTGTTTGGTTATTTCGCCATTGGTTGCCTTAATGAAAGACCAAGTAAATCAGTTACAATCTCGCGATATAAAAGCCATTGCATTAACAGGCGCTATAAAGCCTGATGAATTAATCAATTTACTAGATAATTGCCAGTTTGGGAATTACAAATTCCTATACTTATCGCCCGAAAGATTGGAACAAGATTGGGTTCTTGATCGGATAAAAATCTTGCCCATTTCGCTTATTGCCATTGACGAAGCACATTGTGTATCGCAATGGGGACACGATTTTAGACCGTCGTATTTAAAGATAAAAAATCTAAAATCACATTTTGCTAAAATTCCTTTTATAGCACTTACTGCATCGGCAACACCGCAAGTTAAAGACGATATTATTAGATTAATAGGATTGCAAAATCCAAAGGTTTTCCAACAATCATTCGCTCGACCTAATTTAGGCTACTTTAGTATTTCTGCCGAAGACAAAATATACAAACTAGATCAGATTTTTAAAAAAAATCCAGAATCGGCTATTATATACGTAAGAAACAGGAAAAATTGTCACGAATACGCTTCTCATTTAGCTATTTTAGGTCATAAAACTACTTTTTATCATGCTGGTTTATCGGTAAAAGAGAAAGAAGCCAATATGAATGCTTGGATGCGTGACGAAAAAACCGTGATGATTGCCACCAGTGCTTTCGGAATGGGAATTGACAAACCCAATGTAAAAACAGTCATGCACATTAATTTGCCCGAAAATCTTGAAAGTTATTACCAAGAAGCAGGTAGGGCAGGGCGAAACGGAGAAAAAGCTTTTGCAATTCTAATCACTTCTCCATCGGATGGTAGTAAGGCCGAAAGCCAATTTATTGCTGTTTTGCCTGATACGGTTTTTCTAAAAGAGGTTTTTGTAAAACTCTGCAATTATTTCCGAATTGCTTACGGAGAAGGAATTAACGAAGAGTTTTCGTTCAATTTAAATCAATTTTGTAATCATTATAAATTGCCAACATTAAAAACGTACAATGCTCTTCAGTTTCTGGACAGGCAAAGTATTATTGCGCTTTCGCAAGAATTTTCAGAGAAAGCACAAGTCCAATTTTTAATCGAATCGAAAGAAGTAATCCGTTATAATAGTTTACATCCTGACGATGAGCCAATTGTTTCGACCATTTTAAGAACCTATCCAGGAATTTTCGATTTGCAAACCAACATTAATACGGGTTTTATTGCCAAAAAAGCGAACACAACCGAAGCTAAAGTGCTAAATTTGCTAGAAAAGTTACAAAAAATGGAAATTATCGATTATTTTTCACAAAAAAACGAATCGAAAATAACGTTTCTAGAAGTTCGGGAAGACGACAGAACAATCAATCGAGTTTCAAAACATTTAGAAAAGCAAAATTTAGTCAAAAAAAAGCAATTGCAATCGGTGGTTGACTATGTTTCTAATCAAGATACGTGCAAGAGCAAATTATTGTTGCACTATTTTGGAGAAACCATCACAAACGATTGTGGCGTTTGTTCTTATTGTACAAATAAAAAAAAGAGAATCTATAATGTTGAAGAAATTAGAACTCAAATCATTCAATTATTGACTGAAAATCCAATGAGTTCAAGAGCATTAATCGAAGCATTACCTACAGACGAATCTGAAATAGTAAAAATTTTAAAACAATTGTTGGAACATAATCTAATTAGCATCAATATAAAAAATCAATTTATACTTAATTAAGAAATGAAAGCATTACGAATCGTTTTTATGGGAACGCCAGAATTTGCAGTAGGAATTCTAGATGCCATTGTAAAACAAAACCAACACGAAATAGTAGGTGTAATTACAGCTGCCGACAAACCCGCAGGAAGAGGTCAGAAAATAAAGTATTCGGCAGTCAAAGAATACGCTTTAGAAAATAACTTGACTTTATTACAGCCAACAAATTTAAAAGAAGAAGCTTTTTTAGCCGAATTAAAATCATTAAATGCAAATTTGCATATCGTTGTTGCCTTTAGAATGTTGCCAAAAGTAGTTTGGGCAATGCCTGAATTAGGAACCTTTAATTTGCACGCGTCACTTTTGCCAAATTATCGTGGCGCAGCACCTATAAATTGGGCCATTATTAATGGAGAAACAAAAACGGGAGTCACCACTTTTTTTATTGATGATAAAATTGATACGGGAGCCATGATTTTAAGCAAAGAATTGGCGGTTTCTGAATCAGAAAATGCTGGCGAACTGCATGACAAATTAATGCTTTTAGGATGCGATGCTGTTTTAGAAACTTTAGATAAAATTGCGATAGGAAATGTAACCACAACCATTCAGCAGGATTCAGCAGAAATTAAAACGGCTTACAAGTTGGATCGAGAAAATTGCAAAATAGATTTCACGAAAAACGCAACTGAAATATACAATCTAATTCGTGGTTTGAGTCCGTATCCTTCTGCTTGGTGTAATTTGAAAGATGGAGAAGAAGAATTTAGCATCAAAATATACGAAGCAAAACACGAAATGCTAGAACATAATTATGCTATAGGAACTGTTATAACAACTAAAAAAGAAATGAAAATTGCTGTTCTTGACGGTTTTATAACGGTTTTAGCGCTTCAGTTTCCTGGAAAAAAGAAAATGTTGACTCACGAATTGCTCAACGGCGTCACTTTTTCCGAGACTGCACTAGTGTTTTAGCACTAAAACAGCATGATATGTAAGCTTTTTTGTAATAAAAAACCCTCTTTTGTGAACAAACGTATAAAGTTATTAACAAAATAAGTAAAAAAGCAGCGTAACTGTTGCAGGAATAGGAAATCCTTCTAAATTTGTAGGCATAAGTTATATTATTAACCATAACAATTAATACATTTATTATGAACAAATCAGATTTAATCGATGCAATGTCAGCTTCAGCTGGAATTACAAAAGCGGCTGCTAAATTAGCTTTAGAATCATTTTTAGGTAATGTTGAAGGAACATTACAAAAAGGTGGAAGAGTATCTTTAGTAGGATTTGGATCTTGGTCAGTATCTCAAAGAGCTGCAAGAGACGGAAGAAACCCACAAACTGGAGCAACTATTAAAATTGCTGCTAAAAGTGTAGTGAAATTTAAAGCGGGTGCTGAATTAGAAGGAGCAGTAAACAAATAATAGCTTATTATAAAGATTAAAAAGCCACGTATTGCGTGGCTTTTTTTGTTTTTTATCGATTTAATTTGGTTAATAAACTTTTTTTTTGTTAAATTTAAATCAAAATCAAAAAAATATGATAGCTGTAAAACCACAAAAAGGAAATTTGTTAGTAGCAGAGCCTTCTATAACAGGAGATTTGTCTTTCAGTCGATCGGTGGTTTTGCTAGCCGATCATAACGAAGAGGGATCCGTAGGATTTATTTTAAATAAACCATTGGGGTATACCATAAACGATTTGATTCCCGAAATAAATGGGAATTTCAAAATATATAACGGCGGCCCAGTTGAACAGGACAATTTGTATTTCATACATAACATTCCAAAATTAATACCTAACAGTGTCGAAATTGCAGAAGGAATATACTGGGGAGGTTGCTTCGATTCTACCCGAGATTTAATAAATGAAGGAAAAATTACGCGCAGCAATATCCGTTTTTTTCTAGGATACACAGGTTGGGATGCTGAACAATTGCAAAAAGAGTTAGAATCAAATGCGTGGATAATTTCTAAAAATGATCTTCAAAATAAAATTATCGGAAAAGCATCTGCCGATTTATGGAGAGAAAAAATTATGGAGCAAGGTGGCGAATATCTTATATGGTCTAACGCACCCGAAAATCCAATTTTTAACTAACTAACTCAATCTGATTTTTGCATTTAATTTTGTAAGCAATACATTCGCTATTGCTGTATCAAAGTCTTTTTTTCGATATTTTGTTATTGGCTGAATGCCTGTAATAGAATTAGTTATAAATAATTCGTCGGCTTTCTGTAAATCAAAAGGAGATATAGCACTTTCTTGAACTTCAAGAGTTTCTATTGTTTTAGCAATCGTTAAAATTTGTTTTCTCATGATGCCATTGATGCAACCCTCAGTTGTGGGTGGCGTGCTTAAAACGCCGTTTTTTAGCATAAAAAGGTTCCCATTTAAAGCTTCTACTACATTTTTTTCTTCATTAAGTAAAATGCAATTGGCCAAATCGTTTTCTTGGGCATAAATACTTCCAGTAATGTTAATTAACCTATTTGTAGTTTTTAAAGTAGATAGTAGTTGTTTCGATACATAAAAATCTTTGTAAATATCAACTTCGTATTCCGTAGTACGGATTTCATAAAGCTGTTTTTCAATCTCGAAAACAGTAATTAGATATTCAATGTTACGGTTTTCGGGCAAATAATAGCCGCCCTCTTTGCGGTATATGGTAATTCGAGCTCTAGCAGAATGAGCTACGTTTTGAGATTTTGCAGCAGATAAAATTTCATTTTCAAAAAATTCCATCGTAAAATTCATAGGAATTTCCATTCTCAAAATGCGCATCGACGACATGAGTCTAAAATAATGGTCTTCTAAAAAGAGAATTTTGTGGTCTAAAATTTTGATAGTTTCAAAAACGGCATCGCCGTATAAAAAAGCACGATTGTTTTGCAAAGAAATATTTTCCATAAAAAAGTCCCACTATATAAGTAGGACAAAGATACATTTTTTTATGATTTTCTAAACTACACAGAGCCTATAACATGTTTTAAATCTGAAATTTGATTTTCCCAAAGTAGTTTCGACTCTTCCACTTCTTCTTCTTCTGCATAATCAATGACCATTAGCGAAACATCTTTCGTAAGTTCGTCAACTAGAATTCGTAATTCAAAAAAATAATCAGTGTCTTTGTTGTTTTCGTCCAGCCATTTGAATTTTATTTTTTCGCCTGTTTTTTTAGAACACAATCTAGCGTTTTCTTCGGAGTCATTCCATGCGAAGGTAAAAAATTCACCACGTGAATTCACGTTGTCGGCAAACCATTCTTGTAATCCTGATGGCGTCGATATGTACTGATACAATAATTGCGGAGAAGAGTTTATGGGGAATTCTATCTCGTATCGTTGCTTAATTTCCATGATTTTTAATTTGTGGGCAATGTATGTAATTTAATAGTATTAAAAAAACTTTTTTAATACTATTCTTTTTATAAAAAAATATTTGCGATTTTTAAAAATAGTCTTATATTTGCACCCGCATTGGTAGATGCGGAAAAACAAGTATTGGCGAGATAGCTCAGTCGGTTAGAGCGCAGGATTCATAACCCTGAGGTCACGGGTTCAACTCCCGT
>CAXYWC010000019.1:0-39173 GCA_964292845.1 uncultured Flavobacterium sp.
TAATAATCCCCTAACGTTTCTGGGTTTTGACTTAAAGCATTGGCTAGTTGTTCGTCGTTAGGTGCTTTTCCGTGCCAAGCGTGGGTGTGCATCATAAAATCGATTCCGTTACCCATTTCGGTGTGCAGCAAAACACAAACGGGCTTGCCTTTTCCTGTTCTTGATTTTGCGTCATTCATTCCAGCAATAATAGCTTCAATGTTATTTCCTTCTTTTATTTCAAGAACATCCCAATCAAAAGCTTCAAATTTTGCACGCAAACTTCCCATGCTTAAAACTTCGTCCGTAGTTCCATCTATTTGTTTGCCGTTTAAATCGACAGTTGCAATTAAATTATCTACTTTTTTGGCAGAAGCATACATGATTGCTTCCCAGTTTTGACCTTCTTGCAATTCGCCATCACCAGTTAAAACATAAACTAATTTAGAATCTTTATTTAGCTTTTTTGCTTGTCCTGCGCCAATAGCAACAGACAAACCTTGACCTAATGAACCCGCAGCCATTCTAACCCCTGGCAAACCATCGTGTGTGGTTGGGTGGCCTTGCAAACGTGTGTTTAGTTTTCTAAAAGTGGCTAATTCCGAAACTGGAAAATAACCGCTTCTTGCTAAAACACTATAGAATACAGGAGAAATATGTCCGTTTGAAAGGAAGAAAAGATCTTCTCCTACCCCGTTCATATCAAATCCTTCTTTGCGATCCATAATGTTTTGGTACAAGGTTACTAAAAACTCGGCACATCCTAAAGAGCCTCCTGGGTGACCTGAATTTACAGCATGAACCATTCTAATAATGTCACGTCGAACTTGTGTTGTTAAATCTTGTAATTGTTGTGTGTTTGGTTTCATTTTGTGTGTAAAAGTTAAACTCCTGCAAATGTAATTTTTATTTTGGCGCAAGACAAATGATTTTCAGAATTGTTACCTTGCATTATTAACAATTAAAAAAGCCCCTAAGGGCTTTGTGTTGATTGATATGAAATTTAAAAATTTATACTGTAATGGTCGTTATCAACGACACTTTTGCCTTTATCGAATTAGAGATTAAACAAGCTGCTTCCGATTTTTGAAGTACTCTTTCGGCTCTATCGCTATCAGATTCTTTTGTAATAACTAAAACAGGCTCTAGAATTATTTCGGTCATTAGCAATTTTCCGTCTATTTGTTCTAATTTCCCTTTTGAATTGCAATGGAAACTCACAAATTCTAATTTTGAATTTTCGGCAATAGACAAGAATGTGGTCATAAAACAACTTACAACCGATGCGGTTAGCAAATGCTCTGGCGACCAAATTCCTTCCACTCCTTTTGGAAACTGCGGAGGTGTTGCCACTTGAATTGAATTGTGGAGTTCTGGTGAAGAAATTTCTCCTTTTCGATCTGAAGTCCAATTCAGATTTACGTTATAATAATGTGCTTCCATGTTTTTATCGTATTTTATTTTGAAGTGTTTTCCAGCCACCACCATTATACACTTTTGTATAACCAGTAGCTTTCAATATGTTTTTAGCCGAGGCACTTCTCATTCCTGAGGCACAACAAGTAATAATAGGTTGGTTTTTATCTTTTAATTTGGATAAATTATTTCTAAGTGTATCCAGACTTATGTTAGTAGCACCTTTAATATGCCCACCTACATATTCACCACACGAACGAACATCTAAAATAACGGCACCGTTTTTTACTAATTCCGCATAATTAATGCTCGATCCAATACCAAATATTTTTTTGAGTGCTTTAATCATAGTTTCAATGCTTTTGCTTTATGAAAATTTACTTCTAGCCACGAACCTCCATTATAACATTCTATTCCAAATTGAGAAAGATACTGATGCGCTTGTCCGCTTCGTCCACCAGAAGCACAACATAATACCAATGGTTCTTTCAGTTTTTTTACTTCTTCTAATCGTTCTGGAATTTCGTTCAAAGGAATATTAATAGAATCTGCCACATGACCGCCCATAAACTCCGCATAAGTTCGTACATCGACTATTGTTCCTTGATTTTCTGCTATTATTTTTTCCATAATTCTTATTTGATTTACTTTTAAAAGTTAGAATACTGCAAAGATAAGACAACAAAAAGCACTATTCCTGTAACTTTAGTTACACAACTTTTTTATAGTCTTAAAGTCGTGAATTATTATTCAATCTAAATTTTAGCTTTTTATTGTATTTGTTACTGGTAAAAATGACTAAAAATGTTAATTTAATTCCTAATTGACATTTGATAATTCACAAATCTCTTATCTTTGCCTACTGAAATATGCCCTTATGAAGTTTGATTTACTAAAAAAAGACCCACAAACCAAAGCCCGAGCTGGAACTATTACCACAGATCACGGCGTTATAGAAACCCCTATTTTTATGCCTGTTGGTACCGTAGCATCGGTAAAAGGAGTGCATCAGCGAGAGCTAAAAGACGAAATAAATCCTGATATTATTTTAGGGAACACCTATCATTTGTATTTGCGTCCTCAAACTGCTATTTTAGAAAAAGCAGGCGGTTTGCACAAATTTATGAATTGGGACAGAAATATTCTGACCGATTCGGGTGGTTACCAAGTCTATTCGCTTTCGGCCAATAGAAAAATTAAGGAAGAAGGCGTTAAATTCAAATCGCATATTGACGGTTCGTACCATTTTTTTACCCCAGAGAATGTTATGGAAATTCAGCGTACTATTGGCGCTGATATTATCATGGCTTTTGATGAGTGTACGCCCTACCCTTGCGACTATCGTTATGCACAAAAATCGATGAAAATGACGCACCGCTGGTTAGACCGATGCATCAGTCATTTAGACAAAGTTCCTGTAAAATATGGTTACGACCAAGCCTTTTTTCCTATCGTACAAGGAAGTACCTACAAAGATTTGCGAATGCAAAGTGCCGAATACATTGCCAATTCTAACCAAGTTGGAAACGCTATTGGAGGACTTTCGGTAGGAGAACCAGCCGAAGAAATGTATGCCATGACGGAAATTGTTACGGCTATTTTGCCAGAAGACAAACCTAGATATTTAATGGGCGTAGGAACTCCAATAAACATTCTAGAAAATATTGCCCTTGGTATTGATATGTTTGATTGTGTTATGCCAACCCGTAACGCCCGAAACGGAATGCTTTTTACAGCAAATGGAACTATTAATATTAAAAACAAGAAGTGGGAAGACGATTTCTCTCCAGTAGATGAAATGGGACATACTTTTGTAGATACCGAATATACAAAAGCCTATTTGCGTCATCTTTTTGCAGCTAACGAATACCTAGGAAAACAAATTGCAACCATTCATAATCTTGGTTTTTATATGTGGCTAGTTCGGGAAGCTAGAAAACATATCATAGCAGGCGATTTCCGAGAATGGAAAGAAATGATGGTTAAAAACATGAGCCAAAGATTATAAATGAGGCATTAGAATTGTAAGACTTTGCCAAAACCCAAAACCTGAATGCTAACAATACTAGATAAATACATTCTTAAAAGATATTTAGTCACTTTTTCGGCTATGTTATTGCTATTTATTCCTATTGGAATTACGGTTGATGTTGCTGAAAAAATTAATAAAATACTAGAAAACAAAGTCCCTCTCGATAAAGTATTATCGTACTATGTTGATTTTGTTATTTATTTTACTAATTTTCTATTTCCTATTTTTTTATTTTTATCGATAATATGGTTTACCGCAAAACTGGCAAACAACACCGAAATTATTGCTATTTTAAGTTCCGGAATCTCGTTTAGAAGATTTTTGCGACCCTACCTTATTGGTGCAACAATGGTATCGTTGTTTGCATTACTTATGGGCTTTTTCCTAGCGCCAAAAGCAAGCGAAGGATTTAAAAATTTCAGGTATTTATACCTCATCGGAAACGGTCGTAGTGAAATGCGAGAAACCAATGATGTGTACCGACAAATTAGTGATACCGAATTTATTTATGTTAATAATTTCAATCCAGAAGCCAAAACGGCCTATAGTTTTGTTTACGAAAAATTTAATGGCGAAAAATTAGTTTATAAAATAACGGCTGCTTCGATTGAATGGAATCCAAAAGAAAAAAATTATACGTTATTAAATTATACGAAAAGAACCGTTGGCGAATTGAGCGATACTATAGAAACCGAAAATTCTAAGAAAATGAAATTCAATTTCGGATTAGACGATTTAACCCCCGTGGTTTATATTGCAGAAACGTTAAGTTTTACAGAATTGAATGCTTTTATCGAAAAAGAAAAAAAACGAGGTTCAGGAAACATCAATGTGTATTTAGTGGTTTTGTATCGAAAATATAGCATTCCTGTTTCGGCATTTATCCTAACCATTATCGCAGTTGCTGTTTCCTCTATGAAACGCCGTGGCGGAATGGGAATAAATCTTGCCATTGGTATCGCTATTGCGTTTAGTTATGTTTTTTTAGATAAAATTTTTAGTACCATGGCCGAAAAATCCGCTATTCCACCCATTATAGGGGTTTGGATACCTAATGTTTTCTTCGGAATCATGGCTTATTTCCTATTGCGAAATGCAAAAAGATAACGTAGCCAATAGCTATGTTCACCTCCACCTCATTGTTTTTATTTGGGGGTTTACAGCTGTGCTGGGAGCGCTAATTTCATTAGAAGCACTACCCCTAGTCTGGTATCGAATGTCTTTTGCTTCTGTTTTTATCGCACTGTATATTCTGTCAAAAAAGATCTCATTACAACTTCCCATCAGAACAATACTCTCGTTTGTGTTTGCAGGATTGATAATTTCCTTGCATTGGCTTACTTTTTTTAAAGCAATTAAAGAATCTAACATTTCTGTAACACTAGCTTGCTTATCGACAGGTGCTTTTTTTACTTCCTTATTAGAGCCTCTTTTTTACAAAAGAAAAATAATTGCCTACGAAGTTGTTTTTGGACTCATTGTAATAGCAGGATTATACCTCATTTTTCAAGTACAAGGCAACTATGTTTACGGAATCGTTTTAGCTTTAAGTTCTGCTTTCCTATCAGCTCTATTTTCGGTAATCAACGGAAAGTTTGCTATGCAATACAACCCAACCGTCATTTCGTTCTACGAAATTTTAGGAGGCGTACTTTGCTTGTCTTTATTTTTATTAATTACACATGGTTTTACTCCTACTTTTTTTCAACTCTCTGGTAACGATTTATTTTGGTTGTTTATTTTAAGCTCTGTTTGCACGGCCTATGCCTTTATCGCCTCAGTTGGTGTAATGAAATACCTTAGTCCGTACACTGTAATGCTAACGATAAACCTAGAACCTATCTACGGAATTATTTTGGCCCTTATTGTTTTTAACGACAAAGAAAAAATGAGTCCACAATTTTACATCGGTGCATTAATCATACTATCAACCGTAATTATTAATGGTATTATAAAGAACAAAGCAACCTAAAAACTTATCTTTTATTATTGCTTTTTTTTTAATCTTTCAATCTTTAAATTTTTCAATCTTTAAATTTAAACCTATCTTTGCTTTTCAAACCTAAACAAAACACAAAAAAGGTATGGAATATTTAGATTTTGAATTACCAATAAAAGAACTCGTAGACCAACTAGACAAATGTCAAATTATAGGTCAAGAATCAGATGTGGATGTCACAAATACTTGTGACCAAATAAGCCAAAAATTAGAAGAAACTAAGAAAAATATCTACGGAAACTTAACCGCTTGGCAACGAGTACAATTATCACGTCACCCCAGTCGCCCTTATACTTTAGAGCATATTACAAATCTTACTAAAGGTACTTTTTTAGAGCTGTTTGGCGATAGAAATTTCAAAGATGACAAAGCCATGATTGGTGGTCTAGGAAAAATAGGCGATCAATCGTTTATGTTTGTAGGACAACAAAAAGGAATTAATACCAAAATGCGTCAATTTCGTAATTTTGGTATGCCAAATCCAGAGGGTTATCGTAAAGCACTTCGCTTAATGAAAATGGCGGAAAAATTCAACATTCCTGTGGTTACCTTAATCGACACTCCTGGCGCATTTCCTGGAATTGAAGCCGAAGAAAGAGGGCAAGGAGAAGCTATTGCAAGAAACATCCTTGAAATGGTACGACTTAAAGTGCCTATTATCTGTGTTATTGTAGGTGAAGGAGCCTCTGGTGGTGCTTTAGGAATAGGTGTTGGAGACAGAGTTTTGATGATGGAAAACACGTGGTATTCGGTAATTTCTCCAGAATCTTGCTCATCTATTTTATGGAAAAGTTGGGATTATAAAGAACAAGCCGCTGAAGCACTAAAACTGACTTCTGCCGACATGAAAAGACAAAAACTAATTGACGATATTATTCCAGAACCACTAGGAGGAGCGCATTATGACAAAGCAACTGCTTTCAAAACGGTAGAAGAATATATTCTTAAAGCTTTTAATGAACTGAAAGACTTATCAACAACCGATTTAGTATCGCAACGAATGGATAAATACAGTAAAATGGGCGAATTCAACGAGTAAAAGCATGCTTTCCTATAAAAAACCGCCTAGTTAGTAACTAGGCGGTTTTTTTTGGTTATCAACAGAAAAAAAAAGTTATCAACACTGGTTATGCACATTCTAATGATTCTTTTTGTTTCGATATGAGTGCATTAAAACCTAATTTCGCAATATGGAAAATTTCAAGAATATAAACCCTGTACGAGTAGATAAAACTACGATTATAAACCTAGAAAAAGGAAAGCTACCGCCGCAAGTTCTCGATTTAGAAGAAGCGGTGCTTGGCGCAATGATGATTGACAAAAAAGGGGTTGATGAAGTGATTGATATTTTGCAACCCGAAGCTTTTTATAAAGACGGACACAAATACATTTTTGAAGCCATTGTCACTTTATTTAACGATTCGCAACCTGTCGATTTATTGACCGTTTCTGCTCAATTGCGAAAAATGAGCAAACTAGATTTGGCTGGTGGCGATTTTTATTTGATTCAACTGACTCAAAAAATTTCTTCTTCGGCACATATCGAGTTTCACTCACGGATTATTCTTCAAAAATACATTCAACGAAGTTTAATCAAAATATCTTCGGAAATTATTGAAGAATCGTATGACGAAACTACCGATGTTTTCGATTTGCTAGACAAAGCCGAATCGAAATTATACGAAGTAACGCAAGGAAATATAAAACGAAGTTCAGAAACAGCACAAAGTTTAGTAATTCAAGCCAAAAAACGTATCGAAGAAATTGCTGGAAAAGAAGGACTTTCTGGAATTGCAACTGGTTTCGAAAAACTGGATAAAGTAACCTCAGGCTGGCAACCGTCTGATTTAATTATTATTGCAGCTCGTCCGGGTATGGGTAAAACAGCATTTGTCCTATCAATGGCTCGAAATGTGGCTATCGATTTTGGTCATGCTGTGGCTTTATTCTCGTTAGAGATGTCTTCGGTTCAGTTAATAACCCGTTTGATTTCCTCAGAAACAGGTTTGTCATCGGAAAAATTAAGAACTGGAAAACTTGAAAAACACGAATGGGAACAATTAAGTGTTAAAGTAAAAGATCTCGAAAAAGCACCATTATACATAGATGATTCTCCTTCGCTTTCTATTTTTGATTTACGTGCCAAAGCCAGACGTTTGAAATCGCAACATGATATCAAAATCATCATTGTCGATTACCTTCAATTGATGACGGCTGGAGGCGGAAAAGGACCTGGAAATCGTGAGCAAGAAATTTCAACTATTTCTCGAAATTTAAAGGCTTTGGCTAAAGAATTAGAAGTTCCCGTAATAGCCCTTTCGCAATTATCACGTGCTGTTGAAACCCGTGGATCTAGCAAACGCCCTTTGCTTTCTGACCTTCGTGAATCGGGAGCGATTGAGCAAGATGCGGATATTGTTTCGTTTATTTATCGTCCAGAATATTATAAAATTGACGAATGGGATGATGATGAACACTCACCAACACAAGGTCAAGCCGAATTTATTATAGCCAAACACCGTAACGGTAGTTTAGAAAACGTCCGACTGAAATTTATTGGTAATTTAGGTAAATTTGATAATCTTGAAGATTATTCAGGAGGAGATGATTATTTACCTTCAACAATGAATTTAGGACAAGACGATAATCCTTTTCAAACTAAAAACCTCCCTTCTGCTAACGAAGCTTTTGGAAGTAGTTCCAATAATTTTGATGACGATAGTGATGTTCCTTTTTAAGATAACACATTATAAAATAAAAAATGAGGCTTCTGAAAAAGAAGCCTCATTTTTTATTTAAAACCTTTTTAAAACTATTGTTTAATCAATTTCATCGTTTTGGTTTGATTACTATCATTCGTCACTTTCATCAAATAAATACCACTTGGATACTTACTTAAATCTAGTTTTGTAATCCCTAAATTGATGTTTTCAGATTTGATAATTTTTCCTATTAAATCATAAACAACTAGGCTACTACGTGAGTCACTATTGATAGAAAACACATCGCTTGAAGGGTTTGGATATACAGTTAGTTTTGATGAGAATTCGAAATCAGCAGTATTTAAAAATGCTGAACAGGTATTTCCTGTTGTTACACTACCAACCGCAACCCAATTTGAGGTAACGCCTGTAAGGTCAAAACTAGTTAATGTTCCAGTGTTTGTATTTCCACTAGAATCCGTTAAAGTGCTTATTGTTGTATTATTTGCGTTATCAATTCCTTGATTGAATTTGTAATAGGCCACCAACCCAATCTGTCCTGGTGCTAACTCGCAATTCATATTGTTTTGAATTTCGGCTTGCGATAACGCTCTGTTCCAAATACGAACTTCGTCTATTTTACCTCCAAATAAATTTCCTCCATTATCAAAAGCTCCAATCCTTAAGGCATTACCACCAATAAATGGGTCTACGGTTGTGTTGGTACTAACCAAAATTCCGTTGGTATAAAGCTTCATTGTAGTGGTTGCGGCATCGTAGGTCAAAGCAACATGGTACCAAGTATTGGCTACTATTTGTGTTGGATCTTGCACGGAATCCCAAGTGCCGTTGTGTCCAGCAGAAATTCGTTGACCGTTATTTGGAGAGGCAAACAAGGCGTGTTGCCCATCGGAACCTCCAGAAATTATATTGTTTTGAAAGCTTAAATTTGAAGTATAAAACCATGCTTCTTTTGTATACGTGGCAGGCATAATGTTGCCACAAGTTACATAATCGTCTCCGCCGTCAAAACTGAGTGCTGCACCGTCAATGTTTACCTGTACTGCAACTGCAACTCTTGTACTTTCACAAGAATTTAGCGTTTGTGTTACGTAATAAGTCCCTGTATATAATATAGTTGCGCTTGATAATGCTACTCCTCCATTAGGAACATCGTACCATTTTAATAGTGTACCAGTAGCGGCTAAACTTGCAACAGTTGCAGTAGTATTGAATACCTGTGTTGTTGTTGCCGTAGGTAAAGCTGTTGTTTTTACAGTTACCGCAACAGCTGTTCTTGGACCTTCACAAGTCCCTGTGGTTTGGCTTACATAATAAGTCCCTGTGGTCAAAGTAGTTGTACTAGCTAAAGGAATTCCTCCCGTTGCAACATTGTACCATTTAATAGCGGTTCCCGTGGCTGTTAAATTGACAACTGTCGTTCCAGTACCACTACACAAAGTTTGGGCAGTTGCTACCGATAATAAATTGAATGTTGGACTTGTTGTGCCTGTTATTACACTTCCAGGAGTTATCCAGTTTGAATTTGAGCCAGTTAGGGCAAAATTCGTTAATGTACCCGTAAAAGCATTGCCACTTGAATCCGTAGATGTATTGACTGTCGTATTTGTTCCTACTGCAATTCCTTGATTAAATTTATAATAAACAACTAAACCTGTTTGCCCTGAAGACAACTCTGAATTAATATTATTTTGAATCTCACATTGCGTTAAAGCTCTTTTCCAAATGCGAAGCTCATCAATTGAACCCGTAAATCCTTGATTGAAGATAGAAGATCTACCTATATTTAAAGCCGAAGTGCTTGATGAGCTAGAAGAAGTAATTGTACTCGAAACCAAGTTGCCATTTATATATAATGAGCAAGTAGCACCTGTCCAAACCGCTGCAACATGTTGCCAAGAATTTAAACTTATAAGAGTTGTTGTGCTGCTAGCAATAGTAAAATTACCACCGCTTCCTGTCGCAAAACGTTCTGATTTTAATATTCCATTATCAACATATAAACAATAATCCCCATCTTTACGAATTATAGATTTTACGCCTGAAAGACTACTTGGATTAATCCATGATTCTAAAGTGAATGATCCTGTACCTAAATTTGAATAAAGCGCATTACTGCCAACACTTACAATATCATTTACACCATCAAAATTTAGTGCACTACCTGCAGCTACAAAAGTTTTAAACCACAAATCATAACCAGAGGAAACTACACCATAATAATAGTAATTCCCATTTGCGTAAACAGAATTTGTTTGGGACGTGTACACTGTACCTGTAATGCCTATTATATCAATAATATAAGTATTACCAGCAATTATTGGAACTGTACTAGACAACGTTATTGCCAATTCTTGAAAACTATTAGCAACTGGTGCAGATGAAATAGTAAATATGGTCGTATTCAAAACCGTACCAGAATATCCATTACCCGCAATAATACGAAGTTGAAAATTTCCTGCGACAAATTCAGAATAGAAATTACCAATTCTAATATTTACTTGCGATAAATTGCCTGTAACGCCTGCAACAAAAGATTGACCCGCACTAGAATCGTATGGGCTCACTTTGCATATATAACCTCCATTGCTTGAAGGGGCATTTGATTGGTCTAGAATTTGTCCTATCGAAAAACTACTAACTAGTAATAACATAAGACAAAGAATTTGTCTTTTTAATAGTGTCATTTTTTTCATATTTTTTCTTTTTAAAAATTATATTACAAAGTTGGCGCAATAGAAAATGAATTCATATAGGGGGAAACCCCTGAATTTTAGTAAAAAGCAAAAATGCTTCCAAAAAATATTTTGGAAGCATTTCTTATTAAAAACTAAATCTATTTACTGTTTAATCAATTTCATTGTTTTAGTTTGATTACTGTCATTAGTTACTTTTATCAAATAAATACCACTTGGATACTTACTTAAATCTAGTTTTGTAATCCCTAAATCGATAGTTTCTGATTTGATTATTTTTCCTATTAAATCATATACTACGATGGTGCCACGTGTATCACTATTTATAGAAAACACATCGCTTGAAGGGTTTGGATATACAGTTAGTTTTGATGAGAACTCGAAATCAGCAGTATTTAAAAAAGTAGAGCACGTATTTCCTATTGTTACACCGCCCGATGCAACCCAGTTAGAGGTAGCTCCTGTACGGGCAAAATTAGTTAATGTCCCTGTATTGGTATTTCCACTAAAATCCGTTAAAGTGGTTACCGTGCTATTATTGGCGTTATCAATTCCTTGATTAAATTTGTAATACGCCAATAATCCTGTTTGTCCTGAACCTAATTCACAATTCATATTGTTTTGAATTTCAGCTTGAGGCAAAGCACGGTTCCAAACACGGACTTCGTCCATTTTTCCTTGAAAAATTTCGCCATAACCATTATTTCCCATTGTAATTGGAGCGGTACTAGCGGGTAAGGTATACGATGGAGTACTTGTGGTACCAACATTAACACCATTAACATACAATTTTAATGTTACCCCATCAAATACCATAGCAACGTGTTGCCAAGTATTAGGAATAACTGTTCCTGCTGTGACAACATATGTTCCAAAACCAACAAAGCAATCAAAATTAGTACCATTTGTACGTAAATCGAATTGTGTAGGCAAACCACTTCCATGGTTACAAATAACTGTTTTTAAACCTGTTGTATTAGTTGTTTTCACCCAAGCTTCGGCTGTAAGTTTATTAGTCCCATTTAATACAGTTGTTATTGTATTTCCAAAACTTACGTTATCATTTACCCCATCAAAATCTAACGCAGCACCATTCATATTTACTTGAACTGTTCTTCTTAAACTTTCGCAACCAGCTATGGTTTGAGAAACATAATACAAACCAGTTACTAATGGTGTTGTACTTACTAAAGCGACTCCTCCTGTTGAAGCTGCATACCATTGTAAAGCGGTTCCTGTCGCTACAAGATTCGCAACTGTAGCCCCGTTATTAAAAGCTTGAGGTGTGGTAGCTGTTGGTATGGCTGTTGTGTTTACCGTTACCGTTACAGCCGTTCTTGGACTTTCGCAAGTGCCTGTAGTTTGTGTCACATAGTACGTTCCTGTAGCTAATACTGTTGTAGAAACCAAAGCGGCTCCACCAGTAGCCACATTATACCATTTGATAGTGGTTCCTGTAGCCGTTAAATTGGCAACTGTTGAACCCGAACAAAGAACTTGAGGACTACTTACTGACAAAGGGGCTGGACTCATCGTTCCGGTAACCACACCACCTGGTGTTATCCAGTTTGAAGTAGCTCCTGTAAGGGCAAAATTAGTAAGTGTTCCTGTGTTTCCATTTCCACTAGAATCTGTTAAGGTTGTAATAGCTGTATTATTGGCTAAAGCAATTCCTTGATTGCATTTGTAATAAGCGACCAAACCTACTTGTCCTGAAGGTAACTCTCCATTCATATTATTTTGAATTTCACATTGCGGCAAAACTCTATTCCAAATACGAACTTCATCCATTTTACCCCCAAGTAAATTTTGAAGCGGATCAAAACAACCAAGTCGTAACGCATTACCACCTATAAAAGGAGGAACACTTGCATTGGTGGAAACCAAAACTCCATTTTTATATAATTTCATTGTAGTGGTTGCCACATCATAAGTCAAAGCAGCATGATACCACGTATTGGCTACTATTGGCGTTGGATCTTGTACTGCATTCCAAGTACCGTTATGTCCTGCAGATAATCTATTTCCATAAACAGCTGCAGGATATAGTGCATGTTGTCCATCGGCACCTCCAGAAATAAGATTGTTGTTAAGCCCTAAATTTGACACATAAAACCACGCTTCTTTGGTATACGTTGCAGGCATGATATTTCCCATTTGTACGTAATCATTGGCACCATCAAAATCTAAAGCGCTAGCTGGAGGTATCGTCACAAAGGTTTTAAACCATAAATCATAGTTATTGTATAACGCATTATTGCCATTACTAAAATAAATTCCACCACTAGTATAGTTGGCAGGACTTGTTCCTTGAGTATGGACTGTTCCCGTTATTCCTCTCAAATCGATAGTATACGTATTTCCAGATGTAACAGGAACTACACTCGACAGCGTAATGACTAATTCTTGGTAATTACTACTTACAGGAGCGGTCAAAATACTGAATACCGTAGTTTGCAACACAGAGCCTGCATATCCATTTCCATTAATAATCCGCAGTTGAAACGTTCCTGCTACAAATGCGGGTGTCCAACTGCCAATTCGGATATTGATTTGAGACAAGTTACCTGTTGTCCCTGCCACAAAAGATTGCCCAACATTGCCAGTAGCACTCATTTCAAAGGTAGATCCACTAATACTTGCTGGAACATTCGACTGGTCTAACGTTTGTGCTATGGAAAAGCTACTAACGAGTAATAGTACAAGACAAAGAAGTTGTCTTTTTAATAGCGTCATTTTTTTCATGTTTTTCTTTTTAAAATTAGATTACAAAGTTGCCGTAATACAAAACGAATTCATATAGGGGGAAACCCCTGAATTTTAGGAAATCCTTTGTTATGCGATTTAATTAGATACTTTTGTTGAAAATTATTTCAAATGAACAAACTATTTATACGCATCATAGTTGTTATTACTATAATTACCTTTTTTAGCTGTGGTGACAAAAAAGAAAACAATGTTACTTTTATAAAAGAGCCTCCTGTAAAGGAAGATGCTACCAAAACGTATTTACATCAAGTAGAAAACTACAAAAAGGATAAAAAATATTTATCCATTTTATACAAATACTACAATCAAAAAATTGCAGAACAGAACTATTTAAAAGCTGCTGAAATTTTAGATATAGCTTGCATATATCTAGCCGATTCCTATGATTTCAATGAGCCTTTCATGGCTGTAATCAAGGAGTTTAATACTAAATATAGAAAAGAACTGCCTGCACTAAAAACTACTTTTGTAGACGCCTATTTAGCTAACTATTATTATGACAAGTACGATTTAAAAAAAGCAGGCGAGTATTTTAAAAACATTACTTTATTAGAACCTAATGACTACAATAGTTGCTATAATGTAGCTAGAGCTTATTATGATTTATCCTATATATATTACATTACAGGCAAGCAAAATTTGAGTTTAATTGCCAATCAAAAATCTTTTGAATACTTCACTAAAATTAATAACCCTAAAGGTTTGGCTTTTGTATATTCTAACTATTCCAATATTTACACAGCCATTGGAGATAAAAAAAGAGCGATTGAAAATGCTGACAAAGCCATAAAAGCGTACAAAAGCATTGATAATACATATAATGTCTATATCGGCTTGATTAATAAAATTTCGATATATGATTTTATGAAGGATTCTAGAAAAGCAGCACTGATAGATTCTACCTATCAAGCCTTTATAGACAGTAAAGATGATAGTAAAATTTTAAAAATTAAACTGTACGATTTTAAAGCTGAAAATCTAGTACAACAAAACAAATTAACGGAAGCAAAAAAAATATTAGACGACTTAAAACCAATTGTTGAAGAAATTAATTCCGATGATTTAACCTTAGAATACAAAGTTGCTTTAGCTCAATATGAAATAAAAAAGAATCCGAATTATTCTGATTTTGAAGCTATAAAAAAGGCATTACCTACTTTAATAACCAATCAACAATACGAAAAAGTTAATATGTTCTATGGCGTATTGCAAAGTAATGCTATTCAAAACAATGATTTCAAAAATGCATTACACTATGAAGAAGAAAAACAAATTATTGCAGATAGTATAGGAAATATTGCCACGAGAGAAAAAATTGCCGAGTTAGAAACCATCTACCAAACCGAAAAAAAAGAGCAACAAATTGCACTTCAAAAAACTACTATTGTAAATAAAAACACCACAATAGCACTTTTAGCTTCTTTATTTTTAGGCTTGTTTTTAACCGTAGTAATTTACATAACCAGACAAAAACAGAAAAAATTAAAACTAGAAAAACAAAACGCACAACAATACACCAAACAATTACTCGAAAAAACCGAAGAAGAACGCAAACGCATTGCCAGCGATTTGCACGATAGCGTAAGCCATGAATTGCTGAGTTTAAAAAATTCGTTTGAAGAAAAAACAGAAGTTACCAATACTAAAATTGATGCCATTATTAATGACATTCGAATTATTAGTAGAAATCTTCACCCTATAATGTTTGATAAAATAGGGCTAAAAGCAAGTGTCGAACAATTAGTAGAAAGAGCGCAGTTAGTGAATGATTTTATGGTCACAGCAGAAATTGATTATTCGAATTCGCTATCAAATTCCGAAGAACTCCAACTCTATCGAATTATACAAGAATCGTTGTCAAATATCATAAAATACGCTAATGCTGTAGCAGCAAAAATTACTATTCAAGAAAAAAACAACAACATTTTCATTGAAATAAAAGACAATGGAAAAGGGTTTAATGTTTCCGAAAAACTAAACGGTAAAAATGCGTTTGGATTGCACAATATTATTGAACGTAGCAGAGCTATTGGTGGCGAAGCCAAAATAAATTCAGACACCAACGGAACCATTATAACTATTGAAATTAAAAAGCAATAATGAAAATACTAATTGCAGACGATCATCCGTTTACACTCCAAGGCACCAAAAGTTTTGTCGAATCTTTTGGCTACAAAGTAAATGACACTTGTTCTAACGGGGTTTCGGCATTAAACTTAATTACATTGTATTTGCCCGATATTGCCATTTTAGACATCAACATGCCTGGATTAGACGGTTTAGATGTGGCCAAAAAAGTACAAGAAAGCAAACTAAAAACCAAAGTCATTTTGCTAACCATGCACAAAGAAATGACCATTTATAAAAAAGCCTCAGAATATGGAATTTACGGCTATATTCTAAAAGAACACGCCCAAACCGAACTAGAAAAATGTTTAACCGAAGTAAAAAAAGGAAATCGCTATGTAAGCGAATTTCTAGAAGACGATTTAGTCATAGATGCCAAAAATAGTGATGATGAATTAAGCAAACTGACATTATCAGAAAGAAAAATTATAGAACTCATTGCCCAGCAAAAAACAAGCAAACAAATTGCCGAACTACTCTTCCTATCCGAAAAAACCGTAGAAGGGCATCGTAGTAATATTATCGAAAAATTAGGGTTACCCAAAGAAAAAAACATTCTTTTAAAATGGGCATTACAACATCTAAAATAACAAAAACATTTTTCTATCCCTAAATAGGTTTTTTCAATTTAGTAAAGAGTGAAAATTTTATAATAAAGTTTACCTTTGTAATCTAAAAAACACCCATTATGTCAGATACAATCGAAAAAATAAAATGCCTAATTATAGGTTCCGGACCTGCTGGTTATACCGCAGCAATATATGCCGCTAGAGCAAACATGAATCCCGTTTTGTACCAAGGAATGCAACCGGGTGGTCAACTTACAACAACCAATGAAGTTGAGAATTTTCCGGGAAATCCAGAAGGAATTACAGGTCCAGAAATGATGGTTGGACTTGAAGAACAAGCCAAACGTTTCGGAACAGATATTCGTGTAGGTTGGGCTACCAAAGTCGATTTTTCAGGAGATATTCATAAAGTATGGATAAATGATGACAAAGAATTGCATTGCGAAACCGTTATTATTTCTACAGGGGCAAGTGCTAAATATTTAGGAATCGATTCCGAACAACATTATCTAAAAATGGGTGGTGGCGTTTCGGCATGTGCGGTTTGCGATGGATTTTTCTATCGTAACCAAGAAGTAGTTATTGTTGGTGCTGGAGATTCAGCTTGTGAGGAAGCGCATTATTTATCTAAAATGTGCAAAAAAGTAACAATGCTTGTTCGTAGCGAACAATTTAGAGCCTCTAAAATTATGGAAGCTCGTGTTCGTAAAACCGAAAATATTATCATCTTGATGAATCATGATACCGTAGAAGTTTTAGGCGACGGTCAAGTGGTTACTGGGGTTAAAGTAAAAAACAAATCCACGGGAGACCTTTTTGACATTGAAGCAACTGGTTTCTTTGTTGCCATTGGTCATAAACCCAATACCGATATTTTTAAAGACTACATTACGCTTGACGAAACAGGTTATATTGTAAATGTTCCAGGATCATCTAAAACCAATGTTGCAGGCGTTTTTGTTTCTGGCGATGCTGCCGATCATGTGTACAGACAAGCTATTACGGCTGCTGGAACGGGTTGCATGGCCGCATTAGATGCCGAAAGATATTTAGCTGCTAAGGAATAATTTTGTAAAATAAAAAGCGGTCTCAAGAACACAAGAGACCGCTTTTCTTTTATAAACTTAACTCAACTTATTTCATTAAATCCTGCAATGGTTTTAGCGATTCTAAATTCATGTTTCCATTTTTAATAATACTCATCATTTCCATGATATAAGTAGGATTCATATCTTTTCCTAACACTCGAACTACAGCAAAACCTTTTTTTTTTTTGTTTCCGTAAATAACAAATTCCTCAATGTGCTCGTCTGTTCCTACAAAACTTACTTGTGCACCTTCTTTTCCAGAACCAAATTTCATGAGTTGTTGGTATTTTGCTTCTTTTAAAATAGAAGCTACTTTTGCTCTTTCGGCTTCAAATTGCGCTTTATTTTGATTATTTGCTTTAAAGGCTAATATATTTATTTTTTCGAATGATGCCAAAGCTTCTTTTTGCAAAATACTTAATTTAGTGTTGTCGATATTTAACATTTTTGGTGTTAAATCGAGTGCTACAAAATCTTTGTTTTCAGTGTTTTCGACAAAATATTTTTGCAAACTTGGCTCGCTTTTGCAACTAAATAATAGTGCTAAAACACAACCTACGAGAACTCTTACTAGTGTTACCATAATTAATTTTTACCTGCTTTTTTAAGAACATCACCGCCTGGAAGATTCATTTTGTTGGTTAGTGTCGAAATCTCATTGATATCAAAATCGCCTGTAAGCGACATTAATACGGTTTCGTTGCCTTTGGTGTTGGTACTTTCAATAAACATCAATAACTCTTTTACTTGTGCGTCTGAGCTTCCAGATTTCACATAAATTTTGACATTTTTTCCGCTGTCGTTCACGCGCATTAATTCATCTAAATTACTGGTTTTCAAATATTTTTCGACATTAAACTTCATGTCTGCCGTTATTTTTGAACTTGAAGTCATAAAGACTTTTAGATTGTCTAATTTTTTGATTAATGCCAAATATTTTTGTGCTTCTTTGTCTGAGGCTTCCATTTTTACTTTGCTCATCAAATCGAACATTTTTTTGTTTACGATTATGGAGGTTACATTATCTTGTCCGTCGTATTTGTCAAACAACGATTGGGCTTGACTAAAAAAAGGAAGTAAAATGAATAAGGCTATAATTATTATTTTTTTGTTCATGATTTTAATTTTAATGGATTGATTTTTACTTTTTAAAAACTCTGCTTTTTGTTACTTCGTATTCTTGAATATACCTTACACTTTCTATGCCAACATTTACATTTGATGATAATAAAGCTAATGCTTTTTGCGTTTCCTTGAATGCAAGTTCAGGACTTTCATATGTTCCTAAATCATGCTGATGGTTTACAGGCTCATTAGTGTTAATCATAAAAAAAGTAGCTATTCCTAACAAAACCACAACCGATGCGGCAACAGATAACCACTTAACATTTCGTTTTTTAGCGGTTTGTGGAATCTGTTGTGCAAATTCTTGCTTTCTTGCTTGGGTGAAGTAACCAAATACTGCTTTATATTGCTCTAAATGTGGCGCCACATCTTGAGATGAAAAGTAGCTGCGCAACTCCTTTTCTTCAGCAATCGAGGTTTCTCCTTGGAAGTATTTTTCTAATAGTATATCTATGTTATTGAATGCCATAATTATGGGTATTGGTCAGTTTTTCTCGTATTGTTTTTCTCGCTCTCGATAAGGCTACTCTAATGGTAGCTTCGTTCATTTCCATTATTTCTGCAATTTCTGCAAACTCGTATTGCTCTATATCTCGCATCTGAATAATTAGTTTTTGTTGCTCTGGCAATTCATTAATCCATTTTTCGACCCAATTCCAAGAATCACTGTCTTCTACTTTTTGCTGCAAACTGGCTCCATTTTCAATGTAATTGTTGTGCACAATTTGCAAATTTGTAGCTCTTTTGGATTTCAGAACATCTAAACAATGGTTTTTAGTAATCGTCATGGCATAGGCTTCGCTACTTGTATATTGTTCTAAAACGTGATTTTTATTCCAGAGTTTTACTAATACTTCTTGCGTTGCATCTTCCGCTTCTTCCGTGCTAACAAGCAATCGCTTGGCCAACCTGAACATTTTGTCCTTAAATGGTTTTACATGATTTATAAATTCAATTTGGTTCATAAAGGTTGGTTATACAGTCAAGACGAGTGAGTTTATGTTTTGTTACAAACTTGTTGTTTTTATTTTATAAATTTACCTTTTAATTTAAAGTAAATGAGAAATTTTTTAAAATCAATACTCTTTTTATTTGTCATTTTGACTACGGTGTTAAGCTGTACAGACTATGATGACAATCCTTCTGCTATTCCTGTGCAAGACTTTATCTGGAAAGGCCTCAATTATTATTACCTATACCAACCGCAAGTTCCTGATTTGAACGATGCTAAATTTGCGAACCAAAGTGATTTAGACAACTATTTAGCGAGTTTTGCCAGTCCAGAAGCTCTTTTCGAAAGTCTAATTTACGACAGAAAAAATACCGACAAATACAGTGTTTTGTTTTCAAATTACAATCAATTAGAGCAACTTTTGCAAGGCACTTCAAAGAATAACGGGGTTGAATACGGACTAACCTATAAAACAGGGAGTACGACCGAAATTTTTGGCTGGGTAAAATACATTATGCCCAATTCTGATGCCTCCACAAAAGCCATACAAAGAGGAACCCTTTTTTATGCCATAAATGGTACTCCACTCACAATAGGCAATTACAGAAATTTATTGAATCAAGATACTTACACGCTAAACTTAGCGGATTATGATGGCGGAAATATTACTCCAAATGGGCAATCTGTTTCGCTAACCAAAGCTGTTTATACCGAAAATCCCGTTTTAATTAAAAATGTACACGTTGTAGGCGCACGAAAAATAGGCTATTTAGTCTATAATGGTTTTTACAGCAATTTTGAAACCGAATTAAATAATGCTTTTTCGTATTTTAAAGGCGAAAATGTAACCGATTTAGTTCTTGATTTACGATACAATTCTGGTGGATCGATTGCAACAGCAACACGATTAGCAAGTATGATTACAGGGCAATTTAACGGACAACTTTTTGCACAACAACAATGGAGCCCAAAATTACAATCCCAGTTAAATTCAAATGAATTGAATACTAATTTTACAGCTACACTTGGAAATGGCGCTCCAATTAGTAATTTAAATTTATCGAAAGTGTATATTTTAACCACTAAATCAACAGCTTCCGCAAGTGAATTGGTTCTCAATTGTTTGAAACCGTATATCAATGTTGTGCATATTGGCACAACCACTACTGGAAAAAATGTAGGTTCAATTACACTATACGATTCGCCTAATTTTAGCCGAAAAAATGCAAATCCTAACCATACTTATGCCATGCAACCTATTGTTTTAAAGGTAGTTAATGCAATTGGTTTTGGCGATTATGCACAAGGCATTACTCCCGAAAACACTGCGAATGTAGTTCCTGAAAATTTAGGGAATTTAGGCGTTTTAGGAAATCCTGCCGAACCACTATTGGCCAAAGTACTAAATATTATTAGTCTTGGCGGTAAGCATTTTCAACCAGCATCTTTTAAAACATATGAAGAAATTATAGATACATCTATTCGAAATTTAGATTCCGAAATGTATTTAGAAAAAAACCCAACAGGTTTATAAAAAAAAGAGGCTTTCATTTCTGAAAGCCTCTTTTTTTTAAAGCAATTAATTAAAATAAAAACCCGCTGGAATTACGCCAACAGTATAAGTTTGCTCTAATGTTCCAGTCATGGAATGTACATACACTTTTCCGTTAGCGCTATAATTTCCAGCATCGCCTACAAAAATTTTATTGTTTCGTACCTCAAAACTGTAAATGCTAGTAACCCCTTGCGAAGCAGCACTAAATAATGTGGTAGTTGGCAAAGCTGTTGCTGTTGTAGGAATCGTGTACACTTTTTCATCAACGGTATAATATAAATTTGTTCCTGAAAGAACTAAATTAGAAGGATGCACTGTCGTTCCAAAATCGAGTGTGGTAGTAACCGTATTGCTAACTGTATTTATTTTAGTCAATTTACCCGCTGTTTCGGTTCCTGACCAAGAGGGTTTTCCGCCAGAAATGACAAACAAATCGTTTCCTGAAATAACGAGCGAATTAGGCACATCGCCAACTGTAATGGGAGTAACCACATTAGTCGTTCCGTCTATTGCCGAAATTGTAGTGCCAAAACCATATCCTCCCAAATGGGCAACATATAAATTACCATTTTTTGCCAGTATTCGGTCTGGTCCTTCCGCAACAGGTATTGTTGAAGTAATTGCATTTGTAGTCAGATTGATCACGGCAACATAATCGTCGGTAGTTACTGCAGCCACGCCCCAGTTTGTTACATAGGCTTTGTCGTTTGCAAAAGCAATATATCTAGGATTTGATAATCCTGTTGTTATTGCACCAATATGTTGTAGCGTGTACCGATTTACAATTTCAATTTTATTAGAACCATTTACAATAATATAGGCTAAATTTCCACTCAAACCAATATCTTGTGCCGTATCTCCTAATATTTCGGTAGGATTTACAATATGAAAAACATCGTTTTGAAAGGTGCTAAAATTATCCGAAAGATAGGATATCGAACTGTTTGCTGTACCAAAATTTCCTTGATTTAAAATTAAAACGCCATTATCGTAAGCGCCTAAAGGTTGTGGGGCTGCAGGAACATCAGCATCGTTAGTACATGACGAAAATACGCTAATAGTGAAAGCTGTAAATAGCATTATTTTAGAAAAATTCATAATTTAAAAATTTAGATTAATATTGATTGTATAATTTCGTTCAGGCATAAATCGCCCTAAAACGGGTTGATAATTTTCGTTGGATAGATTAGCCACTTGAAGTCCTATTGTTCCTCTTTGTTTTTTACCAAAATTATAGAATAATCCTGAATTGAAAACCTTATAATGAGGCAACATATTTTGATTATCACTCGAGGTAAAAACCCTTCCGTTATACAACAGTTCGTTGTTTAACGAAAATCGGCTGTAGGAATATTTCAAATGAACAACGCCTTTGTAATTGGGTGTGTAAATTAATTCTTTTTTTGAAACTTCGTCTATCGATTTTGTATATCCCACAGAAAATCCAGCATTGACAACATGTTTCCCAAGTATTTTTTTTCCGTTTGCCAGCATTTCAAAACCATAAGTAGTCACTTTTGCTACATTTTCTGGCGACCATATTCCTGACGAATTGGGTTTCCATTGTATTAAATCCTGTACTTTTATACCAAATCCTGTGAGTTGAAAAGAAAATTTTTTGGAGTACAATTCCTGTGTTATTTCAGTTTGATACGCATTTTCTGGTTTCAAATTAGGATTGCCTCCCGTTTTCCAATACAAATCGTTAAAGGAAGGGATTCGAAAGTTTCGAGAGCCATTTATTTTAATTTTATAAAATGAAAAAGGACTAAAAACAGTTCCTATCGAAAATAATATAGGGCTTTGATAGCTATTTGTAATTTCCTTTCTAGAAGCCAATTCGTACAAAAACCAAGAAGAAACGTGTTGCTTTACTAAAATAGAAAACGAACCTGTTTTTCTGATTTCGGATAGTAAATTGCTTCCAGAAGCTTTCGTTTGAGTATATTCGGCAATGGTATTCACCACTATAGTGTTGGTTGCCTTAAACGAGGCATCGTATTTTGCAATCGCTGTTGCTGCTTTTCCAAAACTAAATAGGTTACTTTCAAAACTTTCAAAATAGTGATACTCTTCTTGCAAATGGGCCAGTCGGAAATTGGACGAAAACCGACGATGTAGAAACTGCCATTCGAGTAGATTTTTGGTATCTACATTTTCGTACATACTTTTAGAAACACCGCCCAAAGCGGGAGAAAAATGCCTTTGACTATCAGAAAAAGTACTGTATAATTTTATAAAATTGCGATTATTGAGCTTATATCCAAAATTTACATTCAAGTCGTCGTTATAAAACTGACCATTCTCATTTTTCTTATTCGTTCGAGCAAAAGTGTAATCATTATCCGAACTATTTCTAGAAAATCCAATTTGAACAGCCATTTTGTCCGTTCCAACTTGAGTTTTAAAATGAACTCCTAGCGTATTAAAACTGCCATAATCGACTTGAACTTCGCCCGAAATAGTTTTTTTGAAACTCAAATCGTTGTTCAAATGAATACTGCCACCAATGGCACTACTGCCGTAAATAGCACTCCCGCCACCAGAACGAACCGCAATGGAGCTGAAATTACGCGTCGAAATAGTATTGAAATCGGTTTGCCCGGTTAATTGAGAATTGATGTTGATTCCGTTCCAAATTACAGCCGTTTGTTGTGCTGTAGTACCTCGAAATGAGGGAGAAGAAACCATACCTAGTCCGTTTTCTTTAAAATAAATAAGGGTGTTGTAGTTGAGTAAACTCGTTAAAGAGGGTTTGTTCTTTTGAATAATCGAATCCGAAATTTTTTGAACATTCAAGGAAGTGGAATGTTTTTTTAGATAAGCATCCGAAATGGCAACTTCTGGCAATTTAGTTATAGCAGCAGTTTGCGCCAATGCAAATGGGCAATAAATTAGAATACAAACTAAAAACAGGCTTCTTACAGTCATCATTTCAGAATCTTTTTTCCCGAAGATTCGATATTTGTTAAGAATTTAGGCAGGTCTCCTGGCTTGCGTCTTGTTGTTTACCTTCCCGTTCTTGATTTTAGATTTTTGATTTCAGCTATTTGATTTAAAAATCTAATAGCTAAAATCTGCACTCTGAAATTTTACAACAGTGGTTTTGTAGATAACAACAAGCTTTGTAGCTTACAGTTGCGGGAACAGCTTTGGTATTTATCCAAATTCCCTTTTAATTCTTTCTTTAAAAAAAAGATAGAAACCTTAATTCGGGAGCAAATATAGTAAAAAAAACGTTATTCGTCTTTTTTTCTAAGTTTAAAAAAGAGCCAAATAAAACCAATAACAAAGTGAAGTATAATAATCCCAGCAACTACATAGATAAATGTATTTGAATCTCTCATGATGTTTGTATTTGCGATAAAATTAAGATTAAAATACCCGTTTTATTGTGCTAAATGTTACATAGCTATTTTTTTATGCAAACAAAACAATACTTTTGTAGAAAAAAAAACAATATGTTGCCATTCAATAGATTTTTTTTCTACTTACTCCTTTTTATATTCTTCATACAATGTAAAAAAGAAGAAAAAACAACATTGTTACCAAATAAAACGAATCAAATTCAATACGCAAAAGGACTTGAAATATACCAATACAAAGGCTTTTCGATTGTAAAAATTAAAAACCCTTGGCCAAAAGCCAACAAAGTTTTTACCTATATTCTTCAAGAAAAAAACGGAATTATTCCTGATAGTTTGATGCAAAATACAATTATTCAAACTCCAATACAAACCGTTATAGCGACTTCGACCACCCATATTTCGTCCTTAGAAATGCTCGGTGTAGAAAACACATTGATTGGTTTTCCAAACCTCAACTATATTTCATCAGAAAAAATTAGAGCTCGAATCGAGGCTGGAAAAATTAAAGAACTAGGAACAAATCAGTCGTTAAATATTGAAGTGGCTATCGATTTAGCACCGTCGGTTATTGTAGGTTACGGGATTGACAATAAAAATCCAGCCTTAGATAATTTGCAAAAAAGTGGCTTGAAAGTTATTTTGAATGGCGACTGGAATGAACAATCGCCGCTAGGAAAAGCAGAATGGATTAAGTTTTTTGGAGCCTTGTATGGCAAAGAAAAGGAAGCTAAAAAAATCTTTTCTGACATTGAAAAAGAATACCGAAACACGTTACTTCTAGCCCAAAAAACGACTTCAAAACCTACTATTTTATCGGGTGCTATGTTTGAAAATACGTGGTACGTACCACAAGGAAATAGTTGGGGAGCTTTGTTTCTAAAAAATGCGGGAGCACATTATTTGTGGGAAAATTCGAAGGGAACGGGGAGCTTATCGCTTCCGTTTGAAACCGTTTTTGAAACGGCACAAAATGCTGATTTTTGGATTGGCCCAGGGGATTATATTTCGTTAGAAGAAATGGAAAAATCCAATCCTCATTACGTACAATTTAAAGCATTTAAAACAAAAAACGTATATTCGTATGGTACTAAAAAAGGAAAAACGGGAGGATTACTTTATTTTGAGTCGGCACCCAACAGACCCGATCTAGTATTAAAAGACATTGTAAAAATTGTACATCCAGAATTATTGCCTGAGTATAAATGTACTTTCTTCGAAAAATTGAACTAATTTGAACACTAACCAAAAACATACTATTCTTTTTACACTATTGACTCTGTTTTTAGTGTTGTTGTTGTTTTTCAATATTAGTTTGGGACAAATTTCGATTCCATTTAAAGAAGTCTTCAAGAGTATTTTAGGATTCCAAGCAAATAAAGAAACTTGGGAATATATTATTTTTAATTACCGTTTGCCAAAAGCCATTACAGCTATTTTGGCAGGAATGGGATTGTCGATTTCTGGATTATTAATGCAAACTTTATTTAGAAATCCACTAGCAGGACCTTATGTTTTAGGGCTTAGTTCTGGATCAAGTTTAGGGGTTGCCTTTGTTATTTTAGGAGCATCCTATTTGCCTTCTTTTATGGCTAGCTGTTTTTTGTCGTCGTATGGCATTATTTTGGCTTCTTGTTTAGGGAGTTTGTTGGTTTTAGTATTTGTTTTACTGGTTTCAAAAAGACTGCGAGATACGATGTCTATTCTTATTGTGGGGTTAATGTTTAGTAGTTTCTCGGGAGCAATCATTAGCGTTTTGACCTATTTTTCTTCGGCAGGAGCATTACAAAAATTTACTTTTTGGTCTATGGGAAATTTAGGGAATTTATCTTGGAATCAAATAGTACTATTGTCAATTACAGTGCTGTTGGGTCTTTTTTTGAGTATTCTGAATATCAAATCGCTCGATGCCTTATTGCTAGGCGAAAATTATGCCCGAAGTATGGGGGTGAATTTTAAAAAATCGAAGTTTTTAATTATCATAGCAACGAGTATATTAGCAGGAAGCATAACAGCTTTTGCAGGCCCTATTGCTTTTGTTGGTTTAGCTGTACCTCATATTGCAAAAATGATTTTCAAAACCAGTACGCATTACACATTGTTTTTTGGCACCTTACTTTGTGGTGCGTCCCTTATGCTTCTTTGTGATTTGATTTCCCAAATGCCAGGTATGAATGTCACTTTGCCTATAAATGCGATTACCTCAATTATAGGAGCCCCCATTGTGATTTGGTTATTAGTTCGTAAAAGAAATTTTAATTAGGATGCAAAACACAAAAAACATACTGACTACTTCCAATTTAAGCGTTGGTTATACAAGCAATGGCAAAACAATTTCGGTTGCCGAAAATCTTAATTTACAGTTTCAAGAAGGCAAACTCATCACGTTAATTGGTGCTAATGGAATAGGAAAATCAACCTTATTGAAAACGCTAACTGGAATTCAGAAACCACTATTAGGGGCTATTTTTTTGAAAGAAAAAGATATTCAAGAGTATTCTTCTTCAGAATTAGCTCAAAACTTAAGCATTGTACTTACCGAAAAATTGCCCCCGAGTCTTCTGACCGTTTACGAACTTGTAGCATTGGGAAGACAACCGTACACGAATTGGGTTGGCAAACTAGCACCTGAGGATAGTAGAAAAATAACCGAAGCCATGCAACTTACCCAAATCGAACATTTGTCGCATAAAAAACATTTTGAAATTAGCGATGGCGAATTGCAAAAAGTACTCGTAGCAAGAGCATTGGCGCAAGATACACCCTTTATTGTTCTCGACGAGCCTACCACCCACTTGGATTTATTACACAAAGTTTCTCTGTTTCGATTGCTGAAAAAACTGTCGAAAGAAACTGGAAAATGCATTTTATTTTCAACTCATGATATCGATTTAGCAATTCAATTAAGTGACGAAATGGTGGTTATGACAAATAAAAAAGTAATTCAGGACAAACCTTCCAATTTAATCGCAAATGGCGTTTTTAAAACGTTGTTTGATGACATAACCATCGTATTTGATGCTGAAAAAGAGCGATTTCTATTTCAATAATCAAATAAAAAAAGTACCTTCGTATACCGATGAGTAAAAAATACGTTAATCCATTTTAATAATAAAAAAAATGAAAAAACAGCTAGTATTGACTTTTATAATTGTACTAATTTCTTGTACTAAAGAAACTACTATTCCTGAAATTCCAATCGTTCAAACTCCTTTGAACGAATACAAAATAACACCTAGCGCTACAGATGCTGCAATTACAGCTTTCAATAATGAGCATTATGTATATCTAAACACTCAAGCCGTGCCTAAAAATAAACTTTTTGTTTTTTTGCCAGGTACCTCAAGTTCGCCTATTTATTATACTACAATTTTAAAAAAGGCGGCCTCAATGGGCTACCACACGATAGGTTTGATGTATCCTAACAGCACTGATATCTACAATAATTCGTCTAATAATACCGATAATACACAATTCGGAAAATGCAGACTAGAAGCTTTTGAAGGCGTCAATCATACTTCGGGAGTAACTATCGATGCTACGAATTGTATCAAAAACAGACTCGTAAAACTATTGAACTATTTGCAAACACAAAATCCATCGCAAAACTGGCAACAATTTTTAACTGGTAGCAACATCGACTGGGGAAAATGCGTGGTAGCTGGACATTCGCAAGGTGGTGGTCATGCTTTTTTTATAGCCAAACAAGTGGCAGTAGCTAGAGCCATTAGCTTTTCGTCTATCGATTGGAATACCGCCTTAGCAACCAATGCCGATTGGGTAACGCAAACAGGCGCTACCCCTATTAGTAAATTTTACTCCCTAAATCATTTCCAAGATGAAATATTTAATTATGTGCTAGTACAAACGCAATTGTCCAATATGTCCCTCACGGGCCCTGTAACCAGTATTGATGTTGTGTCGTCACCATACAACAATAGCCATATTTTAAGCACCAATGCCATACCAGCATATCCGTTGCTTTTTCCTTTTCACAATTCTTTATGTATCAATGCCTATGTACCTAAAGAGGCGTCAGGAAACACTATTGCCTCTTTTGACAAAGCTTGGGAATACTTAATTGGAAATTAGAGATTTATGTGTTCAATGAATCGGTAATTTTTTAGGTTTCTAGAAAAGATTATTTACAATTAATCTGCCTTCTCGCCTCGCCTACTACAAATGCAACTGAATTAGCAATATTATAACTCCTAATCTTGTCAGACATAGGAATAGTCAAATGATTTTCGAATACGTTTAAAATTTCTTTGCTTAGTCCTACACTTTCCTTGCCAAAAACCAACCAATCTCCTTCTTGAAAATTGGCCTCATAATACGATTTTTCAGCATGAGAGGACATTAGGAAAACTCTCGATTTATCTGGAATTTGGTCTATCCATTCTTGTGTGTTTTGATATTGATTCCAATCTAAATGTACCCAATAATCTAACCCAGAACGTTTCAGATTTTTATCATTAATTTCAAATCCAAACGGATGAATAAGATGCAAACGATTTCCTGTTCCCACACACAAACGACCTATATTACCTGTATTATTAGGAATTTCTGGTTCTACGAGGACTATATTTAGCATTTTCTATTGATTTTTGATATTGTCATTGATTTTTGAAAAATCGCTTGTTTCTATAACTTCTCCCGCTTGTAAATTATTCAAATATACATTAATCAAAAAATAAAACAATAATTTTTTATTTTTGAAAAATACCTAACTCAAAACTCACTTTAAATTTATATCTCTTTTAAAAAATTAAATATCTCTACAAAAAATATTTATTATTGTTATCTTTGAAAAAAATCATCCCAATGAAATACATTTTCTTTTTAATTTTAAGTTCTTATTTTGCATTTTCAAGCAGTGCACAAATAGAAGTGCCTACTAGAAATTACAAAAAAATTATTTTCAAATACGAAACTAAACCTAATTTTTATTTTAAAAAGGATAGTGTATTTGCCGATACTTTTCTTTTAAAAAAAGAATTCCCAAGAATTAATTATATATTAAAAAAATCGCACAAAGACTCTATCCAAAATATTGGATATATTCTGAAAGAAAACATGAATGCTGAAGAAAAAGCAAATTTGAGTTCTATCATATTTCATTTATACCATCAAATAACTTATACATACACTATTAAGTCAAAAAAAACGAAAGCAAAAGGAAGTTCGTGTATGGATTCTGAGTGCAAAAATATTTTTAAACTATTTTTCAACAAAAACAGCCCAGGTACAACTATTTTTCCAAGTACAGTTAAATATAATGATGAACATGATTTAATGACAAATAACACCTATTCTGGCTTATCGCATGAAGAGAAGTACCCTTTAATAAAGTGGTCCGAAGAATTTGAAAATGTAGGATTTTATGATCAAACTATAAAAAATCATAATTCGGATGATTTATATAAATATACAAATGTTATACTTTTTAATCCCGACTTAGATAGGCATATAAATCCAATACATTTATTCAAAAACTGTAATTATGGAGTCCGAAAAACAATATCTAAGTATTCTACAACCACATTATTATCCGTAAAATATAAATAAGAAAATTCTTTTTTTACCTTAATATTATATCTTTAATATAAAGCTAATCCTTATTTCTAAGTCAAATCAAAACTCTCAATTTCTATAACACTCCCAGCTTGTAAATTGTTTAAATGTACGTTTCCTATACGAACTCTCACCAATCGTAATGTAGGAAAACCAACAGCTGCAGTCATTTTTCGTACTTGTCGAAATTTTCCTTCGGTTACCACAATTGAAGCCCAAGACGTTGGACCATGACGCTCGTCACGAATTTTCTTGCCTCTCTCACCAAAGTTAGGAACCTCATTAACAATAAAAGCTTTGCAAGGTTTGGTCATATACTTTATACCCTCAAAACCTATTTCGACTCCGTTTTGCATTTTTTGAATTGCTTCCTCCGTAATAATACCGTCAACTTGAACATAATATTCTTTTTCGACTTTTTTACTACGCACTATTTCGCTCATTTTCCCATCTGTTGTTAATAACAGTAATCCTTCCGAATCTTCATCTAATCGCCCAATAGCCATAATTCCTTCTGGAAAATCGTGTAATTCTCCTAGCAATTTTTTCTTTCGTTTTAATTCGTATTTAAACTGAGATAAATATCCGTACGGTTTGTGAATGATGAAATGTTGGTGAATTATCATACTGCAAAAATACATTTTCATTTTATTACTTTTTGAAAATAATAAATTGATTTTATTCCCTATTTTTACATCTCAAAATAGCATCCATGTCAGAAACCGTTTTAATTTTAATTTCATTTGTAATAGCACTTTCCATTGGTATTTTCATTGGTAAATTAATTTTTTTAGCAAAATTGCAGTCTGAAAAAAATATTTTAGAAGAAAAATTAAATGCCTTAAAAGAACAATCTCAAATTGAGAAGATTTCTTTTGAGAAAAATTTACTTCAAATTACTAGCGAAAAAGAACAAATTCGTACTGAAAAAGAGGTTGCCAATATTCAACTCGCCAAAAAAGAAGCTGATTTCGATTCTCTTCTAGAAAAAAACAAAGACCAAAAACAAGAAGTCGAGCAATTGCAAGAAAAATTCACCAAAGAGTTTGAGAATTTGGCTAATAAAATTCTAGAAGAAAAAACCAACAAATTTACCGAGCAAAATAAGGAGAATATGAAAAATATTTTGTCGCCTTTGCAAGATAAAATTCTTCATTTTGAGAAAAAAGTAGAAGATACACACAAAGAAAGTATCGATTATCATGCCGCTTTACGCCAGCAAATACTAGGTCTAAGCGAAATGAATGCGCAAATGAGTAAAGAAACTTTAAACCTTACTAAAGCCTTAAAAGGCGATAGCAAAATGCAAGGAAATTGGGGTGAACTTGTTTTAGAACGTGTGCTGGAAAAATCAGGATTAGAAAAAGGTCGCGAATACGAAGTACAACAGAGTTTTACAACTGCCGAAGGCAATCGTGTTTTTCCAGATGTTGTGATTAATTTACCTGATGGTAAGAAAATGATTGTCGATTCTAAAGTAACTTTAACCGCTTACGAACGGTATATTAATGAAGATAATGACGATTTGAAAGCACAACATTTAAAAGAGCATGTGCTGGCTATAAAACGTCATGTAGAACAATTAGGCGACAAGAATTACCACGATTTATATCAGATAGAAAGTCCAGATTTTGTGCTTTTATTCATCCCAATGGAGCCTGCTTTTGCATTGGCGCTCAACGAAGACACTACTTTGTATAATAAAGCTTTCGAGAAAAATATTGTGATTGTTACTCCATCTACATTATTAGCCACATTGCGCACTATTGATAGTATGTGGGCCAATCAAAAACAGCAAGAAAACGCGTTAGAAATTGCCCGTCAGGCAGGCGCTTTGTACGATAAATTTGAAGGTTTTGTGACTGATTTAATCAAAATTGGGAAGAAAATTGACGAAAGTAAAGTAGAATATTCCGGCGCAATGAATAAATTAGTTGAAGGATCAGGAAATTTAATAAATAGAGTTGAAAACTTAAAAAAAATGGGGGCAAAAGCCAAAAAATCTTTGCCCGAAAGTATTATAAATAGAGCCGAAACAAACGAAAATAATTTTATTGAATAACTAAATATGAGAACAAGTATAGCATTCGTTTTTATTTTGATTTTCACTTCGTGTGGCGTTCAATATGATGGAGAAACGATACTTAATGTTAGAGGGAACTTGACAGATGCCTCTGGAAATCCTATTGCAAACCAAAAAGTTAAAATAATAGTTGGCGAAAATGAGACAGGAGGTCTGTTGTTTCCTAATGCCGCTAGCGATATTATTTCGTTTGCCAACACGGATTGGAATGGAATTTTTCAATTTTTGTTTCCCGCCCCCATCAATAACAACTTAATTACGGTTGAAATAAACACATCTCCTGAAAATACGTATCTAGAAAAAAGAATTGCTGCTAGAAAAGATAATTTTATCAATTATCAATTAAATTTAGGCACCATCAAACTCTATCGCCCTTCGGAAATTACAGAATTAACGTTAGCTTATAATAAAGTCTCCATTGGATCTATTGAATTAAAAGATGTTGTTTTGGAAGGTAATACCTATTCTTATTATGACGATTTGTATTCAAATCAATATGAAAATCAATATCCAAACTATTTTCAAGTGGCTAAAAATCAAACCCTAACTTTAAAATACAAAACGGTTGATTATAGTGTGTATCCTAATGTAATCAGTAATTATATGGAACCCATTTTAGTAGCAAATATTCCCGTAACCCATACTATTACGTATTAATTATGAAAAAAATATTTTATGCTTTTTTACTTTTTTTGCAATGTTCTTTTGCTCAAAATGAGGAAAAGGCAGAAAAAAAACTTAGTTTCAAACCTGATTTTAGCATAAATGCTATAATTCCTTTCCATTCGAGTACTAATTATTTAGCCGATGCGGCCAAATCAAATTTTGCCTTAGGAATTCATCTTAATTTCTTGAAATACAATAACTTCCTTTTGGGGATGGGATTTGATTACGTAAATTATTCAATAACCGATGTTTCAAAAGGAGGCGATCTTGGCGGACGGAATTTGAGAAGTATATATGGTCGCTTAGGTTACCGTCAAAGCATTATCAAAAAGTTAGAAATTAATCCTTATGTTGGAATGGGATATGCCAACTTAAATTCTTCCAAAATGCGATATGGAAAACAAGAAGGTATCGATTATCGCATTGGTGCCAATATTAATTACAAACTAAACCAACATCTTGCGCCATTTATTGGTGTTTGCTATCTACAGTCTAAATTTAAGGTAAATGGAGCAGCTCCTGAATATGTTTCGTATTTCGACCATTCAAAAATGCTACAACTAATCGTTGGTTTGAACATTAATTAACAATTTTAAAATTCTAAAATAACACTTTAAATTAAACAAATTATGCTACGAAAAATCATTTTTATCTTACTTGCGACCGTAATTTTAGGAATTACGGGGTATTTTACTTTTTTATATAACGCAACCTATAGCGAAGGCGTTCGATCTGGCGAATTAATCAAATTTAGCCACAAAGGAATGATTTTCAAAACTTGGGAAGGAGAAATCAGCCAAGGAATTTCGGGTGCTCAAATTTTTGCTTTTTCTATAATGGATAGCGAAGAAAAAGTAATTTCTGATCTTAAAGAATTTGAAGGACAGTATATAAAAGTGACTTATGTAGAACGCTATAAAACGTTTCCTTGGTGGGGCGATACAAAATATTTTATTACTGGTGTAAAAAAAGATGTTTCCCCTTTCAAATTGAAATAAATGAATACCATTTTTAAGACCGTAAAATCATCAAAAGTTACTATTTCTGAGTTAATGCTTCCGTCACACACTAATTTTTCGGGCAAAATTCATGGAGGCTATATTTTATCGTTGTTAGATCAAATTGCGTTTGCGTGTGCCTCAAAATTTTCGGGACATTATTGTGTAACGGCATCGGTAGATACTGTCGATTTTTTGAATCCGATAGAAGTAGGCGAACTTGTAACTATGAAAGCTAGTGTAAATTATGTAGGCAAAAGTTCGATGATTATTGGTATTCGAGTAGAAGCGGAAAATATTAGAACTGGTGTTATCAAGCACTGTAATTCTAGTTATTTTACTATGGTTTCAAAAGATAGTGAAGGAAAAAATGTATTAGTTCCAGGATTAATTTTATCAAATGATGATGAAATACGTCGTTTTTATAATTGTATCAAAATGATTGCAGTCAGAAAGGAAAAACAAGAACACGAAGAAATTTTCGATTATAAAAGTGAAGAAGCTCTTTCAAATTTAAAAAATTATAATGTTCAGGTTTCGTTGTAAATAAAATTGGTTTCTAAAAGTTTACTGTTTCAAATAAATTCAGTTTATCTATATGAATTACTGTTTTTGTATTGTCACTACTATGTTCAAACATTTGCAGAAACTTGGCTCCATACACAATTTCTTTAAAAATATAAGAAGTTCTAATAGCCACTGTATTGCTAAACATTTCGTCGAAAGCTTTTAGAAACACCAAAACTTCTCCTTTTTCGTTAGCAAAATCATCATTAGTAAATTCATATAAAGGACTTTCTTCTGTGATATGATGCACTAATGTCCAGCTTAAGGTTAAAGCATTTATTGTACTATATTCTAAATCTAAAGGGAAAAATCGATTTACATTTACTCCATTTTCCTCGACTGTCATAGCTAGGGTTAGTTTTGCTTCGGCATCAGTCAAGTTTGTGTTTTTGTAAGAAGCTACACGAATCATTAATGCTTTTCCTCCTTGAAAAGGGGCAATTATAGCATTTTCTGAAAATTTTAAATGTGCTTTAGGTTTACTAAATCTTCCGTACAACAATCCCGTTGCTAGCGCAAATCCTAAAAGTCCTGTAAGCGCTTCTGTAGCAGCTACTGCACTTGTTAAAAATCCTTGTGGACTTATATGACCATATCCTACTGTTGTAAATGTTTGTGCACTAAAGAAATAAGCTTGAGCAAATTTTTCAATTTCAGAACTAGCCACAATCCCATTTAGATGCTCTATGCCAATAAAATAATATATGGAAGCAAAAATAAAGTTAACTAAAACAAAAACTGAAAAAATCATGATTTGAAATTTCCATGCTGGCAATCGCAAAAGTGTGTGAAACCAACTAATTTGGTCAAAAAAAGGTAATCCCCTTTTCTCAATGTTTGCAGAACCTTCTTTGTCTAAAAACCTCCCGCCATAATTTGCAGCGTTTGTACCAAAACCAGTTTGATTATCTGTTTTTAGCTTTTTGCTTCTTTTCTTAAATACTGACATAAATAATTAATGATATTGTTGTAAATTTATAGAATTTTAATCTAACATTTTCAAATGAAGTCCACTAAACTTTTTCAATCTTTTTTTGAAAGCGAAAAAACTGGAGGAATTGTATTGCTACTTTGCACTATGCTCTCAATATTTTTAGCAAATTCTTATTTTCAAGAAGATTATTTAAAAATATGGCATGGCACAATTTCGGGTTACCCCGTAGAACACATTATTAACGATGGTTTAATGACCATTTTCTTCTTAATGATTGGTTTAGAGCTAGAAAGAGAACTCTATATAGGTGAATTATCCAAACTAAAAAACGCAATGCTTCCCATTGCGGGAGCCATAGGTGGTATGGTTTTTCCTGCGCTTATTTATTTTATTTTTAACCATAATACTGATTTCAAAAACGGAATCGGAATTCCTATGGCCACTGATATTGCTTTTGCGATAGGCATATTATCCTTATTAGGGAATAAAGTGCCAACCTCGCTTAAGGTATTCCTGACGGCTCTTGCGGTTATAGATGATTTAGGTGCTATTATTATTATTGCCCTATTTTATTCTCAATCGGTGCAGTTTAATTATTTAATGCTGGCAATGGCGGTTTGGATAGTATTATTTTTGTGTAATAAACTAAAGATTTATAACCTATGGATATACCTCGTAGGTGGCGTATTTATGTGGTATTTTATGATGCATTCTGGGGTTCATGCTACTATTACTGGAGTCATATTAGCGTTTGTTATCCCGTTTCAAAAAGGAGAAGAAACTTCAATATCCTATAAGTTACAGCATTGGCTTCATAAACCCGTTTCCTTTATAATATTGCCCGTTTTTGCACTTGCGAATACTGCCATTATTATTAATTTAGATCGTAACAGTAGTTTATTTGGAACGTATGCTATAGGAATTGCATTAGGACTTATGCTGGGAAAACCGCTAGGAATTACGTTTGTATCTTATCTTTTTGTAAAGTTAAAATTAGCCAAATTACCTATTGATTTGTCGTGGAAACATATTTCTGGAGCAGGAATATTAGGCGGAATTGGCTTTACCATGTCAATTTTCATAACCTTACTTGCTTTTGATGATGCTACGATTATAAATAATGCTAAATTGTTTATAATTATTGCTTCCTTACTTTCCGGAGTTGTTGGATTATTATTTTTGAAATCTATTTTAAAAACAGAAGTTTCCGAAGAAGTTGAATGACACAAAATTATTTTTTGATACCATTTTGCAATGCGGCACCCAAATTAGGGTAATTAAATACAAATCCCTCTTTTTCAATTTTTGCAGAAGAAATTCGATTTCCATTTAAAACAATCGAACTCATTTCGCCTAATAACAATTTCAAAATAAAACTTGGAACCTTGGGCAACCAAATAGAATACCCGTATAGTTTTGCTAATGCTTTGGAAAAAATTGCATTGGTAGTTTTATCGTCAATTGCTGCATTATAAGACCCAGAAACTTTTTCGTTTTCGATGGCAAAAACATACATTCTTGCTAAATCGTCAATGTAAACCCAAGGCATGTATTGCTTTCCTGAGCCCAAAACAGCACCTAATTTATAGTTAAAAAGCGATTTTATTTTTGCTAAAAAACCATCGTTACCCAAAACCAAACCCGTTCTAATTAGTGCCGTTCTTATCCCTAAATTGGAAATAATTGCAACTTCATTTTCCCATTTTTGACAAACATTTGCTAAAAAATCTGTTCCAAAACTAGAATTTTCAGTACAAATCTCATCGCTACTTTTATTGCCGTAAATACCTACGGCAGATGCCGAAATAAATACATCTAGCTTTTTGTTGTGTTTTTTCAAAACATCGCAAATCAATTGAATAGGAAGAATTCGACTTTCTAAAATAGCGGCTTTTCGTTGGTTCGTCCAGCGTTTATCGGCAATATTTTCACCCGCCAAATTGATTATAATGTCGGCTTTTAAAACGGCATTTTCGTCAATATAACGTTGTTCAAGATCCCATTTATAATAGGACATATTTGTAGAATTTGGTCTAGGATTCCTTGTCAATATAGCAACCGAGTAGCCTTTTTCTAGCAATAATTGGGTTATATGTTGGCCCACAAATCCTGTGCCGCCTGTAATGAGTGCCTTTTTCATTTTAAAATTCCTTTTTTGTAAGTTGCGATGGCTCGGTCACGAGCAAAAGAGTGTTCAATCATTGGTTTTTCATAGCCCAAATCGAATTCGGGAATCCATTTGCGAATATAAATGCCTTTTTCGTCGAATTTTTTGAGTTGTATTTCGGGATTAAAGACTCTAAAATAAGGTGCTGCATCGCAACCGGTTCCTGCAGCCCATTGCCAATTGCCTACATTTGCCGAAAGATCGTAATCCAGCAATTTTTCTGCAAAATAAGCTTCTCCCCATTGCCAATTGATGAGTAAATGTTTGCATAAAAAACTCGCCACCACCATACGTACTCGGTTGTGTATATAGCCCGTTTCATTGAGTTGTCGCATTCCTGCATCGACCATTGGGTAGCCCGTTGTGCCCGAGCACCATCGCTTGAAATCGGCTTCGTTATTGTTCCACTCAATTCCGTCGTAAGCGGGTTTGAAATTATTTGAAACCACTTTTGGAAAATGAAACAAAATTTGCATAAAAAATTCCCGCCAAATCAATTCGCTTAAAAATACCGCATTTTTTTGCGACGCCCAAACGGCTAGTTTTCGGATACTTACGAGTCCAAACCGCAAATGAGGCGAAAGGTAAGAAGTGGAATCCAAAGCAGGAAAATCTCGAGTTTCATGGTAATTTGCAATTTGAGATAAATTGTATGGTTTTACTTTGATCACACTTTCTTCAAAACCAATTTCGGCTAATGTTGGAAAGCGATATTGATTTTTATAAAAATTAAAATAATAAACAGATGAATCAAAATTTTGAATGGGTTGAATCCTGCTAAATTTTTCTAACCATTTGTTTTTAAACGGTGTATAAATGGTGTACGGCAAACCATCAGCTTTTGTTATTTCAGATTCTTCAAAAATTACTTGGTCTTTATGTCCAAAAGTTTTGCTGTTTTTAGAGTGTACTAATTTGCAAATCTCTAAATCTCGTTTGATGGCATACGGTTCGTAATCTTTATTATAATGCAATTGTTGTACCTCAAATTCAGACAATAAATTTTGCCAAACTTCGTGGGTTTTTCCTTTTTTGATTACTAACGAACTTCCCATTTCTTTAAGTTGAAGGTCGATTTTTTCGAGCGTTTCGTGAATAAAGCCAACACGAGCGTCATTTTTTGGTAAATTTTCCAAAATTGCATCGTCAAAAATGAATAGTGGAACAACTGGGAAATCAGATTGTAAAGCGTTGAACAATCCAACGTTGTCATCCAATCGTAAATCACGACGAAACCAAAAAATAGCTACTTTAGGTTGACTCATTTTTTTGAATTGAAAATTTCTTCGACTTTTTGATGTCTAAAATCAAAGATAGTCTTTAGTTTATTTTGAACCACTAAGGAATTTATCATTCTACCCACAAACCCAAGCGGAAGTGCGTAATGAACCAAATCGGTCATTTTGGTGCCGTTTTCGGTTGGCTCAAAAAAATGTTTATGATGCCACAATGCATAAGGTCCAAAACGTTGTTCATCAATAAAATACGAATTTTCTTTAACGACTGTAATTTCGGTTGTCCAAGACAATTTTAGTCCTAAAAGTGGCGAAACTTTGTACTGAATAATTTGCCCTGCGTACATTTTTTTGCCGTCGAAATCGGTGATTTCAAAACCCATGGTGGCGGGTGTTATTTTTTGAAGATTTTTGGGACTTGAAAAAAACGCCCAGCATTCTTCGAGGGTTGCGTTTACAATTTGTTCGGTTTGTTTTTTGTATATTTTCATTTTATTTATTATTTTTTATGTTGTACGGTTTGCGTTAGGGATTGAAGTGGAGCTCTTTTTTGA
>CAXYWC010000020.1:0-38827 GCA_964292845.1 uncultured Flavobacterium sp.
AAAAAAAGCACCATGTACAAAACGCTAGCGCAACTAAACAAAGTTATTTTACCTAGTTTTACAAAACAAAGACTCGATTTGGCCAAAGCCAAAAAATGGCAAATGGCCATTATCGGCTATCGTTATTTTGTCACCAAAAAAGCATTGGGTAATTAATTTTAGTATTTTTTTAAAACATATTTGCAGATTTAATTATAATGCCTATATTTGCACTCACAAAAAAAGGCCTCGTGGCGCAACTGAATAGCGCACTTGATTACGGCTCAAGAGGTTACTGGTTTGAATCCAGTCGAGGTCACTAAAAAAATCCCAATTCGAATAGAATTGGGATTTTTTGATTTAACATTTATAGCTTATCGCCAACCTCCACCAAGATTTCTATAAATATGAACCGTGGCGTTAAGTTGTTGTTGTTTAGTTTCTACTAATTCTAGTTTGGTTTCTAGAGCATCTCGTTGGGTCATTAAAACCTCAAAATAATCGACTCTTGCTGATTTAAATAAATCGTTGGAAACTTCAATTGATTTTGTAAGAGCTTCTACTTGTTGCGATTTTAGACGGTAGCTTTTTTCTAAATTGCCAATCATCGATAATTGGTTTGAAACCTCAAAATACGCATTCAAAAGGGTTCTGTCATAATTATACAGCGACTGCAATTGTCTTGCATTGGCATTTCTAAATTCTGCTTTGATGGCATTTCGATTAATTAATGGTCCTGCAATATCTCCCGCTAAAGAATATAATAATGATTCTGGCATTGTTAACAAATAGGAAGGTTTAAAGGCATTTAATCCTATTGAAGCTGAAATATCTAATGATGGATAAAATTCGGCTCGTGCTATTTTTACATCTAGTTTGGCTGCTTCTAACTCTAGTTCAGCTTGTTTAATATCAGGGCGATTAGCTAATAATTGAGATGGTATTCCCGTGTCAATTTTAGTTGGTAATAATGTTAAAAAATCGATTTTATCTCGTTTTATTTCTTGTGGATAACGACCTAATAAAAAATTAATCCGATTTTCAGTTTCAATAATATTTTGCTGAATATCAAATTCTCTGTGTTGTGAAGACAAAACTTCAGCCGTAAACTTTTGAACAGCAAGTTCTGTTGCTCGAGCCGATTCTTTCTGAATTTTTACAATTTCGAGAGCATTTTTTTGTAATTCAATATTCTGTTTTACAATTGCCAATTGGCTGTCCAGCGACAACAATTCGTAATAAGAATCGGCAATTTCGGCTACAAGATTAGTCACTACAAAATTTTTACCTTCAATAGTTGATAAATAACGACTGACAGCTGCTTTTTTGGAGTTTCTTAATTTTTTCCAGATATCCACTTCCCAATGAGCATAGGTCGCTACTTTGAAATCTCCTAGCGGATCAGGAAATTCGGTATCGGGCATTATCTGTGTTGTGGCATCACCTGCTCCTTGGCTAGTGTAACGCCCAACTTTTTCTACTCCAGCACCAATTCCCACACCAATACTTGGTAACAAACGTCCTTTTCGCATACGGATATCATTTTTTGCAATTTCTATTTCTTGCAAGGTAATCATCAATTCTTGGTTGTTTTGCAAGGCAATATCAATCAAATCGGTTAGATTTTTATCTTTAAAATAATTTTTCCAAGAAATAGTGGCGATACTGGTCGTGTCTTTATTGGTATTGAAAGATTCTGGAACGGCTTTGTTTGTTGTAATTGCAAGACTAGCTGGCGTTTTACAGCTAGCAATAAGCAAGCTGATGCTTATTGCTATAACTATTTTATTAAATTTATACATTGTGATCAATTTCTTCGGTTAATGGATTTTCTTCTTCGTTTTTAATAAATTGCGTTTTTTCAGAAATTTTTCCAAAAATATAATACAATCCAGGAATGAGTAAAACTCCAAAAATAGTCCCGATAAGCATTCCTCCAGCTGCTGCAGAACCAATGGTTCTGTTTCCTATTTTTCCTGGTCCAGATGCAAAAACCAATGGGATTAAACCCGCAATAAAAGCAAATGAAGTCATTAAAATTGGACGAAAACGCAACACAGAACCTTGGATTGCAGCTTCAAAAACTGATTCGCCTGCTCGATGTCGTTGAACGGCAAATTCGACAATCAATACAGCATTTTTACCGAGTAATCCAATAAGCATTACCATAGCAACTTGCGCATAAACGTTGTTTTCTAGTCCAAATAATTTTAAGAATAAGAAGGCACCAAATATACCTGCCACCAGCGATAGGATAACAATTAATGGCAAAAGGAAGCTTTCATATTGTGCAGCTAAAATCAAATAGACAAATCCTAAACAAATTAAGAAAATATACATCGCTTCGTTACCACGTCCCACCTCATCTTTTGAGATTCCTGCCCAATCGATGCCAAATCCTCTCGGTAAGGTTTTTTCAGCTACTTCTTGAACCGCTTTAATAGCTTCTCCACTACTATATCCGGGTGCTGCACCACCACTAACTTCGGAAGCATTGAACATATTATTTCGAGTGATTTCAGATAATCCGTACACTTTTTCCATTTTCATAAAAGCAGAAAATGGTACCATTTCGTCTCTATTGTTTTTTACATACAATTTCATAATATCCTCTGGTAACGCTCTATATTCTGGAGCTGCCTGTACGATAACTTTGTATTGACGGTCGTATTTAATGAAACTAATTTCGTAATTACTACCTACTAATGTTGAAAGTGTATTCGTGGCATTTTCAAGAGTTACCCCTTTTTGTTGTGCAAGATCGTTGTCAATTCGCATCATAAATTGCGGAAAACTGGCACTATAAAATGAAAATACAGAGGTTAATTCTGGTCGTTTTTTAAGTTCTTTTACGAAATCTTTACTGACTTCTTCCATTTTTTTATAATCGCCAGAACCTGCTCTGTCTTGTAAACGACATTCAAAACCGCCTGCTGCACCATATCCTGGAACGGCTGGCGGTTGAAAAAATTCGAGTGTTGCACCAGGAATGTCTTTCGATTTTTCTTCTAATTCGTCAATAATTTCTTGAGCAGAATGTTTACGCTCGTCCCAACTTTTCAAGTTTATCAGGCAAGTTCCAGCATTTGCACCCGTACCTTCTGTAAGAATTTCATAGCCTGCCAAAGCTGAAACAGATTTTACGCCATCAATTTTTTCTGCAATTTTTTGAAGTTTCAAAGCGACATCGTTTGTTCGTTCTAGTGAGGAACCAGGTGGTGTTTGAATAATAGCGTAAAACATTCCTTGGTCTTCATTAGGGATGAATCCTGTTGGTACACTTCTGTTTAAAAAATAAATTCCAGCGCAAAAGAAAATAAGCATTCCATAAGTTATAATTCTTCGGTTGATTATTAATGCCAAGAGATTTTTATATTTGTCAGATACACCGTTGAACCATTTGTTAAAAGCATCTAATAATTGGTTAATTGGGGTTTTCTTTTTGGGTTGGCCGTGTGTGTTTTTCAACATCATTGCACATAATGCAGGAGTCAATGTTAAAGCTACCACTCCTGAAAGCACAATAGAAGTTGCCATTGTGATAGAGAATTGACGGTAAAATATTCCTACAGGTCCAGACATGAAAGCCACTGGAATAAACACTGCCGCCATTACAAACGTTATGGCAATAATGGCACCAGCCACTTCGTGCATGGCTTGTTTAGTAGCCTTCATTGGTTTAAGATGTTCCGTTTCCATTTTGAAATGGACGGCTTCAATAACGACAATGGCATTATCGACCACAATTCCGATGGCTAATACTAATGCAAACAGTGTGATGAGATTTAATGTAATTCCAAACATTTGCATAAACATAAAGGTACCAATAAGTGATACCGGAACTGCTATGGCAGGAATCAAAGTGGAACGCCAGTCGCCTAAAAATAAGAAAACGACTAATCCTACTAAAATAAAGGCTACTAATAAAGTGTGTAACACTTTTTCGAAGGAAGCATCTAGAAATTTAGAAACGTCATAACTAATTTCATAATCCATTCCTTTTGGAAAAGATGCTTTTTTGATTTCTTCTAATTTGGCTTTTACATCTTTAATAACTTGGCTAGCATTACTTCCGTACGATTGTTTGATAGTAATTGCAGCTGATGGTCTTCCGTTTAGATTAGAATAAATATCGTACATCGAGCTTCCAAATTCAACATTAGCAACATCTTTCAGGCGTAGAATTTCACCATTTGGATTCGATTTTATGACAATATTTTCATAGCCTTCTTTGGTAGAAAAACGCCCTGGGTATTTCAATACGTATTCAAACGATTGGGAACGTTTTCCTGAACTTTCGCCTGTTTTTCCGGGTGATGCTTCTAGGCTTTGCTGTGCTAAGGCTTCCATAACTTCGTCGGCAGAAACTTTGTAAGCTAGCATTCTGTCTGGTTTCAACCAAATTCTCATGGCATATTCTCGATTACCAATAATATCGGCAACTCCAACACCATCAACACGCTTTAATTCTGACAATAAATTTATATCGGCATAATTAAACAAGAATTTTTGGTCAGCTTTTGGGTCGGTACTATACAAATTGATATACAAAAGCGAATTCGATTCCTCTCGCGTTATTTTTACACCTTCCCGAACTACAATGGGAGGTAATTTATTTACGACCGATGCAACTCTATTTTGTACATTTAGTGACGCTTGATTCGGGTCGGTTCCTAATTTGAAAATCACATTTATAGTTGCTTCACCATCGTTTCCTGCTTCGGAATCCATGTATTTCATTCCAGGAACTCCATTTAAGGCTCTCTCTAATGGAATAAGTACGGATTTGGTTAAAAGTTCATTGTTTGCACCAGGATAGGCTGCATTTACATTTACTTTTGGTGGTGAAATGGAAGGAAATAAAGTAATAGGGAGCTGAGTAAGTGCTAAGACACCAAGCAAAACAATCATCAGCGATATCACAATGGATAACACTGGTCTTTGTATGAATTTATTAAACATTTTTTAGATTTTTAATGATTGTGATTATTCTGCTTTTAATTTCAAATGAGCCAAAACATCTGCTGGTTTCAAGTAATTGTATTTAATTTTGTCGTCATCTTTTGCTTTTTGAATGCCATCCAAAACTATTCTATCAGATGCTGTTATACCATTTTCAACAACATATAAATCAGGTATTGAACCTGTAATTGTAATCTCTCTTGATTTCAACACATCGTTTTTATCAACTATAAAAACATATTTTTTGTCTTGGATTTCATAAGTTGCTTTTTGAGGGATAACTAATGCATTCTTGATTGGAACCGACATCAATACTTTTGCTGTTTCCCCATTTTTCAAGATTCTTTCTGGATTTGGAAAACTCGCTCTAAAAGCAATATTTCCAGTTTCGCTATCAAATTCACTTTCAATAACCTCTACTTTTCCTTTCTGTTTTAAGGGTTGTCCATTTGCCAAAAGTAAATTTACATTACTGTCTCCTCGATTTTTGCTATTCGTTTGATAGTCTAAATATTCTGGTTCAGAAACATTAAAGTAGGCTAAAATCTTGCTGTTGTCAGAAAGGCTGGTTAATAGAGCACCTTCGTCAACAAGACTTCCTAATTTTAATGGAATTCTATCAATAGTTCCAGCAAATGGCGCCCGAATTTCGGTAAACGACAAGTGAATTTTTGCTAATGCAACTTCGGCTTTTGCTTGTTCAAGTTTAGCTTGAGCCATGGCTTGCTCATTTTTAGAAATAATATTTTTCTCGGCAAGGGTTTTAGCATTTAATAATTCAATTTCAGCAGCTTTTGCTTCGGCTTGTGCTTTGAGCAATTCAGCTTCATAGATTTTTGGCATAATTCTAAACAATATTTGACCAGCATTTACATACTGTCCTTCGTCAACATAAATATTTTGGAGAAATCCTTTTTCTTGGGCACGAATTTCGATATTGCGAATGGATTTTATCTGAGAGACATATTCTTTGGTAAAGGAAGTGTCAATTAGCACAGCATTGGTAACGGTATATTTGCCTGTTTCTTCTTTTTCTTCTTTTTTGGAGGTACAACTGGTAAGGCACGATATGGCAATCAAGCCCGTGAAAAGGATTTTTTTCATTATATTTTGATTAATAGTATTGCTATTTAGTTTAAAGGAAAATATGGTATATTGTTTCTTAATTATTTAAAGGTATTTTTAAATAATTAAGAAACAATAATTTTATTCAAGTAGCTATGATTGCTACTTAAAAGAATCTTTTGGAAGTTTGTTTGTCTAGGAAAATCAGATTCGTATAACTCTATTAAGAATATAAAGTGGAGCTGAAAAATGACAATAAAAGTGTAAATTTTTAAACCAGTTAGCGACCTGATTTATATACGAAATTTGAACAATAGAAAAATCTAGAAAATGGAATTTTGTAATAAAATGCGCATTATTATTTTTATACTTAATGGGGTTTCTTGTGTGTATATCCTCTTCTAAATCAACATCAATTTCTTCTATAAGAACAGTCAACTCATCGTTATTTGTTAGAGTTGTTGGATTGTAGCTTTTTAAATTTTGTTGGGATAAATGATAGGTAATTATATGAGAATTAGCTACATTGAAATCGTGCCATCTGCCTGGCAGAAAGCAAAACAAAGAACTAAAAAATAATATTATCCTAATCATAATGCTACAAAATTAGCTAAAATAAAATAGTATAAAAGAGACTTAACAAAATATTAATTAAAAGAGTAGCAATAAAAGAGTTCAACATTTAAAAAACTTTCTATCTTTATTTCAAATTAATTTTACTTAAACAATTAAATATAATGACGGCCGAATATATTTACGACAAAGAATACAACAATATCATTTTCTCCCAATACGAAATCGCACAAAAAGAATACGAAAACTGTGTTTTTAACCACTGCGATTTTTCGGCTTGCAATTTTACGGGAACCGCTTTTGTTGATTGTACGTTTCATTTTTGCAACTTCAAGGAAGCAAAAATTGGTCATGTCGGTTTGAGAAATGTACAGTTTAATGATTGTGATTTTACTTCGGTAAACTTTGCTATGACCGATCAAATTATTTATGAATTTCATTTCAAGGGTTGCAAGTTAGATTACGTTCAGTTTTACGACTTGAAACTGCGTGGAATGTCATTTGTAGATTGTAGTATGGTTAGTGTCGATTTTATGCAATCGGATTTAACAGAAGCTTTATTTGACAATTGCAACTTGCATTTGGCTGTATTTAGTGATGCCATTGCCAACAAAACCGATTTTTATTCCAGTTATTTCTTTTCGATAGATCCTGAAAAAACCAAACTCAAAAAAGCCATTTTCTCACAAGAAAACATAAAAGGCTTGTTGGATAAATACGAGATTATAATCAAATAAGCGCATGAATCTAAACGATTTACATACTATTTCTAGTCAGTTTTCAGTAACCGAAAAAATGCCTGTTTTATTTTTAGGACATGGAAATCCGATGAATGCTATCGAAGAAAATCAGTTTGTTACAGGCTTTAGGAATGCTGCCAAAACATTACCCAAACCCAATGCTATTTTATGCATTTCAGCACATTGGTTTACAAATGGGATAAAGGTTACTGCCATGGAATTTCCTCCAACTATTCATGATTTTGGTGGTTTTCCGCCAGCATTATTTGCGGTACAATATCCTGCAAAAGGAAGTCCCGAATTAGCAAAAGAAACACAACAACTCTTAAGTCCAACTCTTGTTGAATTAGATGAAAAATGGGGTTTAGATCATGGCGCTTGGAGCGTGATAAAACACTTATATCCGGAAGCTAATATTCCAGTTATTCAATTGAGTATCGATTATACAAAACCAGCAAATTATCACTTCGAACTAGCTCAAAAATTGCAGTCGTTACGTCATAGAGGCATTCTGATTATTGGTAGTGGCAATATTATTCACAATTTACGATTAATCGATTTTACAAATATCAATACAGTGGATTATGGTTACGATTGGGCGATAGAAGCGCATGAAAACATCAACAATTGGCTTTTGGACGGCAATTACCAACCCATTATTGATTATGAAAAGCAAAGCAAAGCCATTCAGCTTGCCATTCCAACCCCAGACCATTATTTGCCGTTAATTTATTCGTTAGGATTAAAAGACAAAAGTGACGGAATTTCTATATTTAACGACAATTTATTAGCTGGTTCATTAAGTATGACTAGTGTGAAAATTGAATGACAGTATATTAAATTGTTATAATTTATTCATAAAAAAATCCCATTCATCACTGAATGGGATTTTTTTATTGTGAAATATTTTTATTTCAACCCAGCCAAACTCTGCTCAATTGTAGCGATTTTTGCTAAAGCATCGGCTTCTTTTTTACGTTCCATTTCCAATACTTTTTCTGGAGCTCCAGCCACGAATTTCTCGTTAGATAGTTTTCCTTGTACCGATTTCAAGAAACCTTTTGTATAATTTAATTCTTCTGTCAATTTAGCAATTTCAGCTTCCACATCGATATTTCCTGTAATTGGAATAAAATATTCGTTCGATTTTACGCGATATGATAATGCGCCTTCTACTTTTTCAGAAACATAATCTAACGAACTGATATTTCCTAATTTGGCCACCACCGAATCAAAATATGTCGAAGTTTTATCGTTATTTACAATTCTAAGCTCAATAGCATCTTTAAACGGTATGTTTTTATCTTTTCTGATGGTTCTAATCCCTGAAATTACTTCAATCGTAGTATCAAAACCTGAAATCAAGCTGGCATTAAATGGTTTCATCTCTGGCCAAGTAGAAACAATCAAGGCTTCTTCTGGTGCTCGTTCGGCAATGATTTGCCAAATTTCTTCTGTTAAGAACGGCATGAAAGGATGCAATAATTTCAAATTATTTTCTAGCATTTCTATTGCTTTTGCAAAAGTTATACTATCAATAGGTTGTTGATATCCTGGTTTTATCATTTCGAGAAACCACGAACAAAAATCGTCCCAAACCAATTTGTAAATAGCCATTAAAGCATCAGAAATTCTGTATTTTTCGAAATCATCTTCTATTGCTAATAACGTTTGTTGCAATTTCGCTTCGTACCATTCGATAGCCACTTTACTTGATTCTGGTTGCGGAATGGTTTGCGAAACTTCCCAACTTTTGATGAGTTTGAAAGCATTCCAAATTTTATTCGTAAATCCTTTTCCTTGATTGCACAGCTCTTCGTCGAACATAATGTCGTTTCCTGCCGAAGCACTTAACAACAATCCTACACGAACACCATCGGCACCAAATTTTTCGATTAGTTCTAATGGTTCTGGCGAGTTTCCTAATGATTTAGACATTTTACGACGTTGTTTGTCACGAACCAATCCTGTTAAATACACATTGGTAAATGGTTTCTTTCCAGTATATTCGTATCCTGCAATAATCATTCTAGCCACCCAGAAAAATAAAATATCGGGACCTGTAACTAAATCGTTTGTTGGATAATAATAGTTAAAATCTTCGTTTTTAGGATCCAATATACCTCCAAAAACAGCCATTGGCCATAACCAAGAAGAGAACCAAGTATCTAAAGCATCGGCATCTTGTGTTAAATCGGAAGGTTGAAGCTGGGCGTTTGAAGTTTTTATTTTGGCTAATTTCAAAGCTTCTTCAATGTTTTCAGCTACAACAAAATCTTCTTTTCCATCACCATAGAAATAAGCAGGAATTTGTTGTCCCCACCATAATTGACGGGAAATATTCCAATCCCGAATATTATTTAACCAATGTGCATATGTATTATTGAAACGAGAAGGATATAGTTTTACTTCTTCTGTTTCTAGAACCGCTTTTATAGCTGGTTTTACTAAATCTTCCATTCGCAGGAACCATTGGTCAGACAAACGAGGTTCAATAACCGCTTTGGTTCTTTCTGATGTTCCTACGTTATTTACGTGATTTTCTATTTTAGAAATGGCGCCCAAAGTTTCTAATTCATTCGAAATTTCTTCGCGAACTACAAAACGGTCTTTCCCTTGATAATGCAATCCGAAACTGTTTAGCGTAGCATCTTCGTTGAAAATATCGATGATTTCTAAATTGTGTTTTTCGCCTAACGTTTTATCGTTCATATCGTGAGCAGGTGTCACTTTTAGGCAACCTGTTCCGAATTCTAAATCGACATAGTCGTCTTCGATAATCGGAATGATTCTTCCAGAAACAGGAATAATCGCTTTTTTACCTTTTAGATGTGTATGACGTTCATCGTTTGGATTGATACAAATGGCGGTATCTCCGAAAATGGTTTCAGGTCTTGTGGTTGCCACAGTTAAGAAGTCTTCGCTTCCTTCTATTTTGTATTTGATAAAATATAATTTTCCTTGACGCTCTTCGAAAATTACTTCTTCGTCAGAAAGCGTAGTTTTAGCTTCAGGATCCCAGTTTACCATTCGGTACCCACGGTATATTTGTCCTTTGTTGTATAAATCGACGAATGATTTTATGACAGAAGCTGACATGTCAGGATCCATGGTGAATTTGGTTCTGTCCCAATCGCAAGAGCAACCTAGTTGTTTGAGTTGTTCTAGAATGGTTCCTCCGTATTTGTCTGTCCAGTCGTAGGCGTGTTTTAGGAATTCTTCCCGAGTTAAATCAAATTTATTGATGCCTTCTGCTTTTAGTTTGGCTACTACTTTGGCTTCGGTAGCAATAGAAGCATGATCGGTTCCAGGAACCCAACAGGCATTGAATCCTTTTAGTCTCGCACGACGAATAAGCACATCTTGAATGGTATTGTTCAGCATGTGTCCCATGTGGAGCACTCCAGTCACGTTGGGTGGCGGAATTACGATGGTATAAGGCGTACGATGGTCTGGTGTGGAATGAAAATACTTGTTTTTCATCCAATAGTCATACCATTTTTTTTCGGTTGCTGCGGCGTTGAATTGTGCTGGAATTGTCATTTTCTGATTTTAGATATTAGATATTAGATATTAGATTTAAAAAATCGTAGTACCTAATTTTAAATTTATTTGTTTAATCGGTTGTTGAGAACGATTTATTTGAATTTTAGCCCTGATGGCAGTGGAAATCCTTGCCTTTTTGGGCAAGATTGCAACGTACAGCAGGAGAATTGTTTCTAAAAAACGACTGAGTTTCTGCTTCATACTTCGACAAGCTCAGTACAAAAAAACTTTGGTACGCTTTTTGTAATTGTATGCAAAAGTAAGCAAAGTGTTTTAATATAAAAAGAGAGTTAAAATATTTGTATGTTTACCGAAACAAAACTATTTTTACGAATAATTTTTAATTGAATTGAAATGAAAAAAATTTTTACTTTTATAGCAATAACGGCTTTTGGATTTGCAGTGCAAGCGCAAAGTGGTGCTAAAATTGAATTTAAAGACAAAGATAACACTATTGATTACGGAACGGTAACTAAAGACAGTGACAGCGGTTTGCGAACGTTTGAGTTTACGAACACTGGAGATGCACCTCTGATTATTAAAGATGTAAAATCGTCTTGTGGGTGTACTGTTCCTACTAAACCAACGGAGCCAATTTTGCCAGGCAAAACAGGTAAAATTGACGTGAAATACAACATGAATCCAGGACCTATTCGGAAAACGATTACGGTAGAATCGAATGCTACCAATTATGAAGGAGGAATGATTCCGCTAAAAATAAAAGGGACTGTTGTTGCTCCTGAAGCGGTCAATGTGATGGAAAAGAAAAAATCGTTACCTAGTAATTAAAAAATGAAGCCTCGAATTATCGAGGCTTTTTTTATAGTATTTTTTTGAGTTGAAATTTAAATTTTAGTGTTTTTCCGTTTCGTTCGACTTCCAGAATTATTGTTTTTCCTTCTTCCGATTGTAAAAGGTCGGTTATTTCATGGAGCTTTATGTTAAAAACGCTATGTCCGTTTATTTTACTAATAATATCGCCTTTTTGAATTCCAGCTATTGCTCCTGGAGAGTTTTCACGAACGCTCGTAACTTCATAAACGGGTTTGAGCATGAAATTATATTTGATACTTTTTTCGGTATCGTCTATAACCGATATTTTTGTATTGACGAATCGAGTTTTGAGTTCTATGGTTTCTTTTATCCATTGTAATCCGTTGTGCTGAATTTCTATTCCGCTCATATTATAATTAAATGGTTCGTTAAAATTGGAGTTCTTTTTGAGGTACATTTTTTGGTTTGGATAATCAAAAACGACATCGAATCGTTTTAGCATTTCGCCACCTATGGAGCCATTTCTACCTTCAACCATAGTGACACTTAATAAGGATTGTGTGTCTGGAAAGGAAATGGTAGGAAGGGAAATGCCTAGTTTTCCAATTTGAAATTTTTCGATTCTAGATCGTTTTCCATAAATGTCGCCACTAAATCCTCTTCCCAAAAAATCATTGAAATAGTTTTTTGGACATTCAATTTCTTTTTTGTTTTCAAACAACCATAAAGCATCGCTTCCACCAGTATCTACAAGCAACTTTGTTTTTATTTCTTTAGAATTTAAGTTGGTTACAGCTTGTATGTACGGTTTTTCAATTTCTATAGAAATAGGAATTTCCTCATATCTTTTCAATTTTTTGAGGGAAAAGCTTACACTGTTTTTATGAACTACAATTTTTTTTCGAAAAAAGTTTATTTCAACAAAATGATTTTTAAAAAATTCATAACCAATAATTCCATGAACAGGAATCCCTAATTGGGACGAGAAATTGATCTCTTGGTCTAGAATAATATATACTTCATGATTAGTATCGGTATATCCGTTTATGTCAATTTTATTGTTTTTGGAATGTAGCGCATCGATTGCATTCCCGCTGCCTAAACCTCTAATTTTAATTTTTTCAACATTATTAAAGGCTAACGAATCTGAGTCTTCCAAACTGAAGAGGATTGTTTTTTCGACACCAGTATCTAGTAAAAAATTTAGTTTTGCATCGTTTACAAGAACAGGAATAATCATCAAATTATTACTTGATTGAAAGGGGATTTTTATTTTTTTAGCATCAGCTGTAAATTGAAATCCTTCTTGTGAAAAAAGAGTTATATAAGAAAGTAGCACTAATGTTAAGGCGAGTATTTTTTTCATTTAAACATAGAAATTTCTATAAAGTTATTAATAAACCGATAATAAAAAAGGAAATTGCAAAATTTACATAACTTTTTGCGAAAATTATTTAATAAAAAATTGCAAATTTGCATTTCAAAACACACTAATTATGCCAAAAATATCACACAAAGGACAGCAAATGCCAGAATCGCCAATTAGAAAATTGGTTCCTTATTCCGAAATAGCAAAGAAAAAAGGTCATAAAGTATATCACTTGAATATTGGTCAACCAGACATAAAAACGCCTGAAGTAGCCTTAAATGCTGTAAAAAATACCGATATTAAGGTGCTAGAATACAGTCATTCGGCAGGTTTTGATAGTTACAGAGCAAAATTAGCAGTAAGTTATCAAAAAATAGGGTTACCTATACATAAAGAAGATATTATTGTAACCACAGGGGGATCGGAAGCATTGCTTTTTGCCTTAGGAAGTACTATGGATGCTGGCGATGAAATTATTATTCCCGAACCTTTTTATGCTAATTATAACGGATTTGCTACGGCATCGGGTGTAAAAGTAGTGCCCGTAATTTCGACCATCGATACAGGATTTGCATTACCTCCAATTTCAGAATTTGAAAAACTAATTACACCTAAAACCAAAGCCATACTTATTTGTAATCCAGGAAATCCTACAGGTTATTTATATTCTGAAGACGAAATCCAGCAATTAGCAGCCTTAGTCAAAAAACACGATTTGTTTTTGATTGCAGACGAAGTATATCGCGAATTTGTTTACGATGGGTACAAGCATTATTCGATTATGAATATTGCTGGAATAGAAGAAAATGCTATTATGATCGATTCAGTTTCTAAACGCTACAGTATGTGTGGTGCTAGAATAGGTTGTATCGTTTCAAAAAATAAGGAACTTATGGCAACCGCAATGAAATTTGCTCAAGCCAGATTGAGTCCCCCAACGTATGCCCAAATTGCTAGCGAGGCAGCACTAGACACGCCACAAAATTATTTTGATGAGGTAATTACAGAGTACAAAGATCGTCGGGATACTTTGATTGTAGAATTAAACAAAATACCAGGAGTTAAAGTAGCTACCCCAAAAGGTGCTTTTTATTGTATTGCGCAACTTCCAGTAGCCGATGCCGATCATTTTGCACAATGGTTACTTGAAACGTATGATTTTAACGGAGAAACGGTAATGGTCGCTCCAGCGGCAGGGTTTTATTCAACGCCAGGAGTGGGTAAAAGCGAAGTGAGAATTGCGTATGTCCTTAAAAAAGAAGACTTAATAAAAGCCGTTCAGATTTTAGGAGAAGCATTAAAAGTATATCAAAACTAAGATTCCCTCCATTTTCTATACAAAATAGTAAACCAAAATATGTGCGTTTATTAAAAAGAGCTTCCAAATGGGAAGCTCTTTTTTTAGAATCTAATTATTGTGAAAAGTAGTGTTACAAATTAAATATTATGGGTGACAAAAAATAAGTTTCATAACATTCTGTTTTTTATCTCAAAAATCGTATTTTTGAACAGAAAATTAAAAAATTAACATAAAAATGAAAGTTACAGTAGTAGGAGCAGGGAATGTAGGAGCATCATGCGCAGATGTAATTTCTTATAGAGGAATTGCAAGTGAAGTAGTATTATTAGATATCAAAGAAGGTTTTGCAGAAGGCAAAGCAATGGATATCATGCAATGTGCTACCAATACAGGTTTTAATACACAATTGTCAGGTGTTACGAACGATTATTCGAAAACCGCAAATAGCGATGTTGTGGTAATAACGTCAGGAATTCCAAGAAAACCAGGAATGACACGTGAAGAATTAATTGGTATTAATGCTGGAATTGTAAAATCAGTAGCCGAAAATGTATTAACACATTCTCCAAACGCCATTGTTGTGGTCGTATCTAACCCAATGGATACGATGACTTATCTAGCCTTGAAAGCGACAAGTTTGCCTAAAAATAGAATAATAGGAATGGGAGGCGCTTTAGATAGTTCTCGTTTTAGATATTATTTATCAAAAGCATTAAACAAGCCTGCAAACGATGTTTCAGCAATGGTTATAGGCGGTCACGGAGATACCACTATGATTCCATTAACTCGTTTAGCTTCTTACAACGGAATTCCAGTTTCAGAATTTCTTTCGCAAGAAGAATTAGACAAAGTAGCTGCCGATACTATGGTAGGAGGAGCAACACTTACAGGATTACTAGGAACTTCAGCGTGGTACGCACCAGGAGCATCAGTAGCTTATCTTGTAGATAGCATTTTAAACAATCAAAAGAAAATGATTGCTTGTTCAGTTATGCTGGATGGCGAATACGGACAATCAGATATTTGTATTGGAGTACCTTGTATTATTGGTAAAAACGGTATAGAAGAAATCGTTTCTATTAATTTAAATGATGCCGAAAAAGCATTATTTGCAAAAAGTGCCGATGCTGTAAGAAACATGAATGCTGATTTAAAATCAGTTTTAGCATAAGTTAATTACAAATAACGCAAAGAATTTCACGAAGTTCACAAAGAATTTTAATCTTAGTGAACTTTGCGAAATTCTTTGCGTACTTTAGGGTTAAATTTATATATTTGCACGTTTTGTGAAAATACGGTAAGCTTTTACCTCGTTTTTATAATCCAAAACCAATAAATCAAACGAAGAATTAATTAATTTTTACACAGAATGCAGAATAGAGGACTTATTAAATTTATTGCAATAATATTTGCACTGGTAAGTATTTACCAACTTTCTTTCACATTTGTTGCTAATAAAGTGAAAAGTGATGCAAAAACTTTTGCAAACGGAAGCCAAGAGAAAGAAGTAAAATACCTTGACTCAATAGGAAAAGAAAAAGTATTTTTAAGCTACTTTACCTATAACGATGTTAAAACCAAACAAATAAATAAAGGTCTTGACTTAGAAGGAGGTATCAACGTGATATTGCAAATTTCGGTTAAAGACGTCTTGAAACAATTAGCTAATAATACTACAAATCCAGTGTTTGTAAAAGCATTAGCCGATGCCAAAACCAATCAACAAGGGAACCAATCCTATTTAGATGCTTTTTACGAAGCTTTTGATGCTAATTCAAACGGAAGTGTAAAATTAGCCTCTCCAGATGTTTTTGGTAACCGAAATTTAGCCGAAGAAATCAAATTTCAAATGTCGGATGCGGATACCAAAAAAGTAATCAACAAAAAAGTGGACGAATCTATCGAAAGTGCTTTTAGAGTATTACGGGAGCGTATCGACAAATTTGGTGTAACACAACCTAATATTGTTAAGTTAGGAAATACAGGACGTATCTTAGTAGAACTTCCAGGCGCAAAAGATGTTGATAGAGCAAAAAAATTACTCTCAAGTACCGCACAATTAGAATTTTGGGAAACCTTAAAAGTAGAAGAAATTGGTAACTATTTAGGTTCTGTAAACGAAGCTTTGAAAAAAACGGAGAAAACAGAAGTGACTGTAGATACTACAAAAGCAAAAGCTTCAAAAATAGACGATTTATTAGTTGATAAAACCGTAAAAGATTCTACAGCAGCAAAAAAAGAAGATGCAGGTCCTTTCTTTAGCAAAATTGTTAGTGGTGGACAACAAGGAAGTCCTGTTTTAGCTTACGTTAAATCAAAAGACACCGTTGCAATTAACAGTTATTTCAAACGTGCTGATATTAAAGCATTATTACCAAGTAACTTAGCAGACACAAAATTTGTTTGGGGAAAACCATCTTCAAAAGAAGCAGACGTTGTCGAGTTATATGCTTTAAGAGGTAATAGAACCAATACGCCTCCTATGAGTGGTGGTGTAATTATTGATGCTACAGATTCGTTTGACCAAATGGGTAAACCATCGGTAACCATGCAAATGAATGGAAAAGGAGCTAAAATCTGGGAAGAATTAACAGGAAGAGCTTATACACAAAAAAGCAATATTGCCATAGTTTTAGATAATATTGTATATTCAGCTCCAGGTGTTTCTTCTGGACCAATTGCTGGAGGACGTTCTGAAATATCAGGAACCTTTGATGTTACTGAAACAAAAGATTTAGCAAACGTTTTACGTGCGGGAAAATTACCTGCAGCAGCAGAAATCGTACAATCGGAAGTAGTAGGGCCATCTTTAGGGCAAAAAGCTATCGATGCAGGTTTAATGTCTTCTATCGTAGGTTTATTGCTAGTATCTTTGTGGATGCTACTTTATTATGGTAAAGCGGGTTGGTATGCTAATTTTGCATTAGCAATTAACTTATTATTCCTTTTTGGAGTGATGGCAAGTTTTGGATTCGTGTTAACATTACCAGGTATTGCAGGTATCGTTTTAACAATGGGTACAGCAGTGGATGCTAACATTATTATATACGAGCGTGCAAAAGAAGAATTGCGTGCTGGATTAAATCTAGATGAAACTGTAAAAAAATCGTTCAGTTGGACAGGTGCTATGCGTTCTATCATTGATGCAAACGTAACGCACATTTTAACAGGAACTATTCTTTACATTTTTGGAACAGGACCTATCAAAGGATTTGCTTTAACGTTATTAATAGGTATTATAACCTCATTATTTACCTCTATTTTTATTACAAGAATTTTCTTAGATAGAGCCGTTGCAAAAGGAACAAAATTAGAATTCACTAATGAATGGTCTAAAAACTGGTTTACAGGATTTAATTTTGATTTCTTAAAAATCAAAAAAGGAACGTATATCTTTTCATCAACAGTAGTTGTAGTAAGTTTAGTTTCTATCTTTTTTGTAAATGGTTTAGACCAAGGGGTAGATTTTGTTGGAGGACGAACTTTTCAAGTAAAATTCGAAAAAACAGTTGAACCATCTGTTATTTCAGAAGAGCTATCAAAAGTATTCGGTAGTGCAGAAGCTAAAATTTTTGGTACTGACGATCAACTTAAGATAACTACAAAATATAAAATTACCGAAGAAGGGGTAGAAATAGACAAAGAGGTAAATGAAAAATTGTATGCTGCCTTGAAGAAACATTATACTTCAAATCCAACGTATGATTCATTCATTAATATTTACGAAGGTAAAAAACTAGGCGTATTGCAAGCTTCAAAAATAAGTTCAGCTATTTCTGCCGATATAAAAACCAACTCTTTTTGGGCTGTTTTAGGAGCTATGTTAGTGGTAGGTCTTTATTTAGTAGTTTCATTCCGTAAATTAGGATATTCATTAGGCGCAATTGCAGCGGTTGTTCATGACGTTATATTTGTATTGGGTATATACTCATTATGTTATAAATTTATGCCGTTCCACATGGAAATGGACCAACACTTTATTGCCGCAATCCTTACTGTTATCGGATATTCTATGAATGATACTGTAATTGTATTTGATAGAATTAGAGAATTCCTTGCTGGAAACAGAAAAGGAAACTTCAATCAAATTGTAAACGATTCGATTAATACAACATTATCTAGAACAATCAATACTTCATTAACGATGTTATTAGTATTGCTAATTATGTTTATTTTTGGAGGAGAATCTATTAGAGGATTTATCTTTGCAATGCTTGTGGGTATTGCCGTAGGAACATACTCTTCATTATTTATTGCAACACCAGTATTGGTTGATACGATGTCTAAAAAAGACAAAGAAGAAATCGATGGAAGACACGCTGCAGCAAATGCATAATATTTTTAAGTAAAACTAAAAACCTTCGTTGCAAAACGAAGGTTTTTTTTTGCTTCATTTTCACCTATCTTTAATACAAAATCACCTCCATTTCGATAAAAAATTAAATTGTTTATATATTTCTAAAAAAAGTAAAAAATCATCTCATCATAATCCTTATTTTTGTAAAAACAAACAACATATTTATGCTAATTATAGGAATTGCAGGCGGAACAGGTTCAGGAAAAACAACCGTAGTTCATCAAATTATGAACGAATTACCAGATACCGAAGTAGGAATTATTTCTCAAGATTCTTACTACAAAGAAACTCAAAATTTAAGCTACGAAGAGCGTTCGCAAATAAATTTCGATCACCCACGAGCTATTGATTTCGATTTGCTAGTGCAACACCTAAAAGATTTGAAAGACGGAAAAATAATAAACCAACCCGTATATTCATTCGTGAAACACAACAGAACCGACGATACCATTGCGACGCATCCTAGAAAAGTAATGATTGTAGAAGGAATTCTAATTCTAACAAATCCTGAATTACGGGAATTATTCGACATCAAAATCTTTGTTCATGCCGATTCAGACGAACGACTAATTCGCCGTCTCAAACGTGATATCGCCGAACGAGGACGTGATATGGAAGAGGTTTTAAACCGATACCAAACCACATTAAAACCAATGCATCAGCAGTTTATCGAGCCTACAAAAGCATTTGCCGATATCATTATTCCAAACGACAAATACAACACCGTTGCTATCGATGTAGTAAGAGCCGTAATAAACCAACGTATTTCATAAATAAATTATATATTTATAATCAAAATTGTGATCCTGAGCGTAGCCGAAGGAAGGAGCTATTTCCTGCTGTACGCTAAATCTTTTCCTTGCTAAAGAAGCAAGAAAAAAGATTACCGCTTCCATCAGGGCTAAAAAACAGTAAAAATGAATAATCCATTCAAAAATAAAACTTGGTACAAATTTCTACTGAATAAGTATGTAATCGTATCCCTTTTTTTCGTAATTTGGATGTTATTTTTAGATAATTATTCGTACTTAGATCATCGGATTCTAAACAAAGAAATAAACGAACTTGAAGATAACAAAACATATTACCAAGACGAAATTAGAAAGGATAAAAATCAAATCAAAAAGCTAAGTAATCCAGCCCAAATAGAAAAATACGCTCGCGAGAAATACTATATGAAAAAAGATAGCGAAGATATATATATTATTGAATTTGAAGGTGATACATTAGGAAAAGAGATTCGATAAACGACAAATCAAAATAAAAAATCAACGAATAAACCAAAATGAAAGACATATTCAACGATTTCAATTCCGTTTCCTCAAAACAATGGAAACAACAAATTCAATTTGAGCTAAAAGGGGCAGATTATAACGAAACCTTAGTTTGGGAAAGTCCAGAAGGAATTAAGGTAAAGCCTTTTTATCATAAAGACGAAGATTGCAAAACAACAAATAGTGGTACCGAAGTTTCAAATTTCAAAATCGTTCAAAATATTTTTGTTTTCGATCTCGAAAAATCCATTCGCAAAGCAAATGATTCGATTGCTCGTGGAGCCGAAAGTGTACGTTTTACTATTGAAAATGAAGATTTAGACATCACAAAACTATTATCTGAAATAGCAATTGATAAAATTCCTGTTTATCTAAACTTAAAATTTCTATCAGTCAATTTTATCAAAAAAGTAAATGAAATTGCCCTTTCTAAAAATGCAATTATTCATTGCTTGGTCGATCCAATTCATCAGTTGGCTTCCGATGGAAACTGGTTTGAAACCGAAACAAAAGATAATTTTGAAGCTTTAAATGCTATTTCAAACAACTGCAAAAATGTAACATTTATAAACATAAATGCCACATTATACCAAAATGCAGGCGCAAATATGGTGCAACAATTGGCATATACATTAGCTCATACAAATGAGTATTTTAATAAAATTCAATTTATAAAGCAACCCATTACTATTGAAATTTCAGTAGGAACAAATTATTTCTTCGAAATTGCAAAATTAAGAGCATTGCGACTGCTTTTTAATACATTATCCAAAGAATATAATCATGATTTCGATTGTCATATTCTCGCCACACCAACCAAGCGAAACAAAACATTATACGATTATAATGTTAATATGTTACGTACTACAACAGAATGTATGAGTGCTATTTTGGGTGGTGCAAATGCCGTTGCAAATTTAGCTTACGATGCTATTTATCATAAAGACAATGAATTTGGCGATAGAATTTCAAGAAATCAATTATTAGTACTCAAAAGAGAAAGTTATTTTGACATTGTAAACAATCCTGCTGACGGAACGTATTATATAGAAAATCTAACCATACAATTGGCCGAAAAAGCCTTACTTTTATTCAAAGAAATGGAAGCCAATGGCGGATTTTTGAAGCTATTGAGCGAAGGAAATATTCAGAAAAAAATACAAGAAAGTGCTCAAAAAGAGCAAGACTTATTCGATTCAGGCAAAGAAGTCCTTTTAGGAACAAACAAGTATCCGAACAAAAACGACAAAATGAGTCATGATTTAGAGTTATTTCCATTTGTGAAAATAAAACCAAGAAAAACATTAATCACGCCCATTATCGAAAAACGATTGGCTGAAAAGCTAGAACAAGAAAGATTAGAAACCGAAAAACAACCATAAAAAAGAGATTATGAAAAATATTTTAGCATTCTTAGTAGTATGTATATCGCTAAATACTTTTGCACAAACAAAAAAATTAGAGGCTACAAATAAAGTAACAGGGCAAACTGTTTATTTTGAAGAAGGACAACGTGTAAAACTCACCACTTCCAGTCGAAAAAAAGTAGTTGGAACATTAGCTATAACCGATTTACAGACCATTTCTGTAAATGGGGTTGAGGCAAAAACAGACAATATTAGCAGTATTAAATATTTTCCAAGAAGAGGCAGAATCGCTAAAAACATCTTTTTAGGAGCAGGAGCAGGGCTAGTAGTCAGTTCAGGAGTTGCAGCCGCTTTCAGCAACGGTACAGCATTTTCACTATTTGGTGCAGGAACTGCCAGCATCATTACGGGATCACTTTTAAATAATAAAAACAAATCATTAATTTATCGTAATTATATGTTCAAAATTGTAGAGCAATAATGAGAAAAGATTTACAACATATTGCCTTAGATACGGCAATAACTAATAAACAAAAAGCAGTAGATAAAAACTTTTTAACCGCTGAAGGTATAGAAGTGAAATCGAATTATTCCGAACAAGATATCGAGAATCTCCGACATCTTGATTTTGGAGCGGGTTTTGCGCCCAATTTACGTGGCCCTTACGCCACCATGTACGTTCGCCGACCTTGGACTATTCGCCAATATGCAGGATTTTCGACAGCAGAAGAAAGTAACGCTTTTTACCGCCGAAATCTAGCAGCTGGACAAAAAGGATTATCAATTGCGTTCGATTTACCTACACACAGAGGTTACGATTCTGATCACGAACGCGTTGTGGGCGATGTAGGAAAAGCAGGTGTTGCCATAGATTCAGTCGAAGATATGAAAGTTTTATTCGATCAGATTCCACTCGACGAAATGTCGGTTTCTATGACTATGAATGGTGCTGTATTACCAATAATGGCTTTTTATATTGTGGCTGCCGAAGAACAAGGTGTAAAACCAGAATTACTTTCGGGAACAATTCAAAATGATATTCTAAAGGAATTCATGGTGCGAAATACTTATATCTATCCGCCGACTCCTTCTATGAAAATCATTGCTGATATTTTTGAATTTACGAGCAAAAAAATGCCGAAATTCAACTCTATCTCTATTTCAGGTTATCACATGCAAGAAGCGGGAGCTACTGCCGACATTGAGCTGGCTTACACACTAGCTGATGGTTTAGAATACATTAGAACAGGACTAGCCACAGGAATGAAAATCGATGAATTCGCTCCTCGTCTATCTTTTTTCTGGGCCATTGGAATGAACCATTTTATGGAAATTGCCAAAATGCGAGCAGGACGAATGATTTGGGCAAAACTAGTCAAACAATTTGACCCAAAAGACGATAAATCATTGGCACTAAGAACACATTGTCAAACATCAGGTTGGAGTTTGACTGAGCAAGATCCTTTTAATAATGTGGCGAGAACTACAGTAGAAGCCATGGCAGCAGCCTTTGGCGGAACACAATCGCTACACACGAATGCACTAGATGAAGCTATTGCTTTGCCAACCGATTTTTCGGCACGAATTGCTAGAAATACCCAAATATACATACAAGAAGAAACAAAAATTTGTAAAACGGTCGATCCTTGGGCTGGAAGTTTTTATGTAGAAAGTTTAACCAAAGAAATAGCCGACAAAGCTTGGGCGCTTATCGAAGAAGTCGAAGAATTAGGTGGCATGACCAAAGCCATCGAAGCAGGAATTCCTAAATTGCGTATTGAAGAAGCAGCGGCTAGAAAACAAGCTCGTATCGATTCTAGTCAAGACATCATTGTTGGGGTAAACAAATACCGATTAGAAAAAGAAGATCCATTGCATATTCTTGATGTTGACAATCAGATGGTTCGCAAGCAACAACTCGAACAATTAGATCACATAAAAGCAACTCGTGATACTAAAAAAGTTCAAGATTCACTCAAGAAACTAACCCTTTGTGCACAAACTGGCGAAGGTAATTTGCTAGAAATAGCGGTAGAAGCAGCTAGAAATAGAAGTACTTTAGGTGAAATTTCGGATGCATTAGAAACCGTTTTCGGACGATACAAAGCACAAATTAAAACATTTAGTGGCGTGTATAGCAAAGAAATAAAAGACGACAAAAGTTTTGAAAAAGCAAAACAACTAGCCGACGAATTCGCTAAAAAAGAAGGTCGTCGTCCTAGAATTATGATTGCAAAAATGGGACAAGACGGACATGATCGAGGTGCAAAAGTAGTCGCTACAGGTTATGCCGATGTTGGTTTTGATGTTGATATAGGGCCTTTGTTCCAAACGCCTGCCGAAGCTGCCAAACAAGCCGTAGAAAATGACGTGCATATTTTGGGTGTTTCCTCACTTGCCGCTGGACACAAAACATTGGTTCCTCAAGTGATTGAAGAACTCAAGAAATACGGTCGTGAAGACATTATGGTCATTGTGGGTGGCGTTATCCCAGCACAAGATTACCAATATTTGTTTGATGCTGGAGCTGTTGCTGTTTTTGGTCCTGGAACCAAAATTAGCGAAGCTGCTATTAGTATATTGGAGGTTTTATTGAAGGACTAGTTTTAGACAAGTCTATTAATTTTAAAACTTTCCCAAGTTATATTTTAAAATTAAAGCCGTTTCATAATTGAAACGGCTTTAATTTTTTTAAGGTTTATGTTTACTTCACTTTTACAATTAGTATACTTTTTTAGATATAACTATAGAATGAAAGAATATGTAAATTTATGGTACACAACTAAATTTGTAAAGATAGAATAGAATCTGACAAATCTGTAGCAAAAAGAGACTCTTTTTTTAATTTTTATACGGCATTGATAATGAAAAAGGTCTAATTCGTTATATCAGTATCTTCTAGTTCCTTATCTTTTATCGTACTATTGCGAAGTTTGACAGGATTTCTACTTTTCTTCATTCGTAAATTCAAGAATTCAACAAATAGTGAGAAGAAGATGGAGAAGTACAAATATCCTTTTGGAATGGTTCCTACTTCCAAATCATTACCAAAACGGAAATGGGCTAAATGTGACCCTTCGGCTAACAACATTACTCCAATTAAAATTAAAAACGACAATCCAAGAATTTGAATTGTTGGGTGTTCGTTTACAAACTTACTTACTGGACCTGCAAAAATTAACATGATAACAACCGAAATTATAATGGCTAATATCATAATAGCAAGCGCTCCATCGTAACCAAAACCACCTTCGGCTGGCGATTTCATACTAATTAATCCAACTGCGGTAAGAATACTATCAAAAGAGAAAACTAAGTTTAAAACGGCAATTTGAATAATGGCAGCAACTAATGTGTTGCCCGCTTTTCCAGCTTCACCTTCTTCTTCGCCTTCCATTTTGTGGTGAATTTCAGAAACCGATTTGTATAATAAAAACAAACCTCCACCAAAAATAATTAAACTTTGTCCCGTAACATGCGCAGAGAAAACCCCTAAATCGATAGAAAATAAGGTTTCTTGCAACCCTAAAACCCAAGTAATCCCAAAAAGCAAAATAATTCTAAATGCCATCGCTAATAAAAGTCCTATTCTTCGGGCTTTAGGCTGGTCTTTTTGGTCTAATTTTCCAGAAACTATTGATAAGAATACAATATTGTCTATTCCAAGAATAATTTCAAGAAAAGTAAGTGTTAGTAAAGCGATCCAAGCATCAGGGTTTGCTAATAATTCCATCATTTTAGGTAAATTGTTTAGTGTTTAAAGTTATTATACGGAGTTAATTCATTTTTGTTACAGTTCCTTTTTCTTTTTTTGCTTCGCCTACATACGAATACTCAAAAGTATAAGTATTTTTGCTAGTGGTAACTATTCGCATCGAAATCGATTTTTTTTCTTGCATATTCTTCGGGTGCAATTTTTGCAAAACACATTCGCAATCATTTACCCAACGAACTGTTGCAGTATCCGTTTTCCCTTCAAAAGTTTCTATTTGAAGGCTTTCAGTACGCTCGAAAGTGGATGTTTTTTTAACTTTATCAATCACTTGAGTAAATGTAAATTTCCCAGTTTTAAAATCTTTGCAATTTCGTTCTTGATTGTAACAAGAAGCTAATAATAAGAGCAAAGGAAGTATAAATAATTTTTTCATATTTTTTTTAAGAGCTTTATCCTGCTTTCGGCTTTATCTTTTTGTTTTTAAAGAAAAAACAAAAAGGATATCGCCTCTATCAGGGCTATTTTAGTTTATTCAATTCATCATCAGTAAAATGCTTGATGCTTTTTTCTTTCGAAAATTTATCGGCATTATAGTCATTCGATTTGTTTTTAGGAATCGACAAACTATTCCATTGATCATGTTTCAGCATTTTTGCATAAAAAACAATTTGACCGATATGATAAGGATAATGGGCCAGTTGTCTGTTTATAGCATCCATAGCCGTTTGACCTTCGTTTCTTATATAGATGATTTGTGACAATTGTTCGGGTTGTAAAGATTCAATTGCATTAAAAAAACATTCCCAACCTTTGTTCCATTCTTTTAGTAATTCTTCTTTCGATTGTAAAGTAGTTTCAAACTCACTATCACGATTACGCCAATCTTTTTCTCCATCGGTGGTCATAAAATCCGTCCAGCGAGAAAGCATATTTCCAGAAAGATGCTTTATGATAGTGGCTATCGAATTAGTATCTTCATTTACCGAAATAAATAATTGCTCTGGTTCTAATTGTTCTATAGCTTTTTCACCAATTGTTTTGTAATAAAGCATTTGCTTTTTGACACTCTCTAGATATAAACTATTTGTTTTCATTAAATAAACTTTGCATTATGGTTTGTATTCCTTTGAAAATCAAAAACATAGAAGCCAAGCAACAGATGATTCCCAATCCCAAAATAGGAATATAAAAAGGATGCTCCTGATTTTTGAAAGAACTAAAAATTACGGACGGACCAATAAATAATAGTGGTAATGCAAATACTAAATATTTGATTCCTTTGAATAGTATTTCTTTATTTGTTGCCATTTTTTTTGTTTTTGTCTTTCCCACAAAGTGGTATTCTATTTTGGTTTCCCACTTTCGTGGGAAAAACAGTTATTTATTATAATTATCCACCGCTTTTCGCACGCTTCCGTATTTTTTCAATAACTCCGAAGCTTCTTCATAACTCACCTTAATTTCACTCATAATCATTTTCACACCTCGATCTACGAGTTTGTCGTTGCTCAGTTGCATATCGACCATTTTGTTGCCTTTTACTTTTCCAAGCTGAATCATGGTTGTTGTCGAAATCATATTTAAAATCAGTTTCTGAGCTGTTCCAGCTTTCATACGAGAACTTCCAGTTACAAATTCTGGTCCTACAACCGCTTCGATAGGAAATTGTGCCGTTTGCGACAACGGACTTCCTTCGTTACAAGTGATGCAACCTGTTATAATGTCATTTTCGTTACATTTTTCTAATCCAGAAATCACATAAGGAGTTGTTCCAGAAGCTGCAATACCAATAACTACATCATTTTTATTTATCTCGAATTCACATAAATCGATCCAAGCTTGTGTCGTGTTGTCTTCAGCATTTTCGACTGCTCTGCGAATGGCTTTGTCTCCACCAGCAATAATTCCGTTTACTAAATCGAAAGGAACACCAAAAGTTGGAGGACATTCCGAAGCATCTACAATACCTAATCGTCCAGAAGTTCCTGCTCCAATATAAAATAAACGTCCACCAAGATTCATTTTGGCAACAATTTCAGTAACTAGTTTTTCTATTTGTGGTAACGCTTTTTCGACTGCTAAAGGAACCGTTTTATCTTCATTGTTTATATTAACTAACAATTCATGAACTGACATTTTTTCTAAATGTTCGTATTTTGAAGATTGTTCAGTGGTTTTTGTGAAAGTCATTTTTTTAAAATTTATATAAATTTAAACAAAATAAGCCAATCCAATTCCTAAAATAATCATCGAAATTTTAGCAATATTAAATTTGTGTCCTTCGCTACTTTCAAAAATAATAGTCGATGAAATATGAAATAATATTCCAATGACAACTGCCGTAATTTCTGTGTAATAATTGTTTAAAATAGGTAGGCTGTCAGAAACTAAAGTTCCTAACGGCGTCATGACAGCAAAAGTTATCATAAATAAAAATAAAGTCGCTTTATTCAACTGTGCATTCAAGAAAAAAGTGGTTAAAATAATGGCAATAGGGAAGTGGTGAATCGCAATTCCTATGGCTAAATCATGGTGATGACCTACAGGAAATCCTTCTAACAAAGCATGCAAACACAAACTAATAAAAAGTGTCCATGGCATTTGTGTTAGTGTAGCGTGACCATGTACATGACCGTGTTCGGCACCTTTCGAGAAAAATTCGAGTATAATTTGGAACAAAATTCCAATCATAATATAAATCCCGATAGCGTGATTTTTACTTTCGTAAACTTCTGGTAATAAATGAATCACAGTTAATGCCAACAAAAAAGAACCGCTAAAAGCCAATAATAATTTTAGATTGGTTTTGTTCTTCGGTCTAAAAAATAAAGCAATTCCAAAACCTAATAAAACCGATAGTAGAGGTAAAAGATATTCCATTTAATTGTTTGTTCGTGGATTTGTGGATTTGGTTATTTGGCTACTCATTACGAATAACCAAATCCCCGAATAACCAAATAATCCCTATTTTATTTAAAAATCATGATTAATCGTTCGCTTTCGGTTTTATGAAATTTCTTTAATTTATAATCACCAAAAATATCTAATAAATAAATACCAGCTTCTTCCATCATTTCTTCAAAATTTTGCAAGGTTAAAGCCTGTACTTTTTCGGTAAAATGAAATTTTTCTCCTTTATCTTCAAAATCAATTTCTTTGTAGATATAGCCATCTTTTAGATACCGTTTGATATGAAAATCGATACCATCAACCGTTTTTACTTCTTCAGGAACAAGATTTTCTATTACATTATTGACATTCATAAAATCGATAACGGCAAAACCATATTCTGACAAGCTTTCTTTTATTGAAATTAAAGTTTTTAAATTATCGGAATCATTTTCAAAATAACCAAAACTGGTAAATAAATTGAAAATAGCGTCAAATTTCTCTTCAAACGGCTCACGCATATCGTGAACTTTAAAATTTAAGTGAATATTGTTGTTTTTACTAGCTTCTGTAATGCTATTTGGTGATAAGTCTACGCCTAAAACATTAAATCCCAATTGATTTAAATAAATCGCATGACGACCTTTGCCACAAGCTAAATCTAGAACAGTTGCACCTTCTGGAAGATTTAAATAATGTGTCAGATTATCCATAAAAATCTGAGCTTCACGATAGTTTCTATCTTTGTAAAGTATATGATAATAAGGAGAGTCAAACCAAGTAGCAAACCAATTTTCTTGTTTGGGTTCTAGGTTTTGGGTATTGGATTTTTGAGATTCTGACATTTATTCCTATTAAATGAAGTATTAAGGTGCAAATTTAATGTATTTTTGCGGAAATATTTACACAGAGGTTCACAAAGGTTTCGCAGAGATTCACAAAGTTTTCGTTTTTGAGTATTTATTTCTTTGGCAGTTGTTATTGTCATTGTTATTGACATTTATTATTGATATTGAAAATGGAAAATTTTAAAATGATTGCCAAAACTTTTTTTGGCTTCGAAGAAATATTAGCAAAAGAGCTAACGCAATTAGGTGCGCAAGATGTAGAAATGGGAACTAGAATGGTTAGTTTTGCTGGAGATAAAGGATTTATGTACAAAGCCAATTTGTCCCTAAGAACAGCACTAAAAGTATTGAAACCTATTTACTATTTTAGAGCAAAAAGTGATGAGAATTTATACAAAAACATACAAGGAATCGATTGGTCTAAATATTTGAACACGAATCAGACTTTTGTAATAGACGCTACGGTTCACTCAGAGTATTTTAAACACTCGCAATTTGTATCTCAGAAATGTAAAGATGCCATTGTAGATCAGTTTAGAGCAAAAACTGGCGTTCGTCCCAGTGTAGATAAGGATTTTCCAGATTTGAGAATCAACATTCACATCGATAAAGATCAAGTTTCGGTTGCTTTAGATACTTCGGGTGCTTCATTACACCAACGTGGATACAAAACCGCAACCAATATTGCGCCTATAAATGAGGTTTTAGCAGCCGGAATGTTATTGCTTTCTGGTTGGGAAGGACAAGGACATTTTATAGATCCTATGTGCGGTTCTGGAACAATTCTTGCCGAAGCAGCTATGATTGCTTGTAATATTCCTGCCAACATCAATCGTAAAGAATTTGCTTTCGAAAAATGGAATGATTGGGATAATGAATTGTTTGATAATATCATGAATTCATTAATGAAAAAAATTAAAGAATTTCATTATACGATTGTGGGCCACGATAAAGCGCCAAGTGCTGTTCAGAAAGCGATTGCCAATATAAAAAATGCTAATTTGGATGAATATGTAACTATTTCTGAGCAAAATTTCTTTAACACAGAAAAAAATACAGAAGGTAAATTACACATGGTTTTTAATCCACCTTACGGTGAACGATTAGACATCGAAATGGAACGTTTTTATAGAGAAATTGGCGATACTTTAAAACAAAGTTATCCCAATACCAATGCTTGGTTTATTACCGCAAACTTGGAAGCATTGAAGTTTGTAGGATTAAAACCTTCACGAAAAATTAAGCTTTTCAACGGAAATTTAGAAGCTCGATTGGTAAAATACGAAATGTACGAAGGAAGCAAGAGAGCTAAATTCAATGACAATTTCAATAACAATATTCAAATCAATAATTAAATCATGAACAAAAAAACAAAAGCATTCGTTTATAATTTTATTGGCTTTGCCATAATTTTCTTTGCAGTTCGCTATTTCGTTGGTGTTTACACTAATTTGCAAGGTTTTTGGATTCCGATTACGGCCTTTGTTGTAGGAACTATTTTAGCACCCAAATTTCAAACCATTCAAACCAATGAAGGCGAGAAATTATTTATGAAATGGCTTTTTATAAAAGGATTTACAGAGCTTAAGTAAGTATTGTATTTATACGGAAATAGAGCTGCAGGTTTAATTTTTAATTTTACGATGAAACTATTTATAACCAAACTATTTTTATTTTTTTTACCAATACTGCTATTGGGCGCTACCATTGAAATTGCTCTTAGGAAGATTCCGAACGATTATTTGTATAAGAAGAATTATTTAGATAAAAACGCGAGTACTCTGGAAGTGTTATTTCTTGGGAATTCGCATTTTTATTATGGAATTAATCCAAAATTCCTACAGAAAAAAAGTTTCAATGCAGCTTTTGTTTCACAATCGATAGATTTTGATTTAGAAATTTTAAAAAAATACGAGACCAGCTTTAAAAAGTTAGAGTATATTGTTATCCCGATAGATTATTTATCATTGTACTTCTCCTTGTCTAAAAGTACAGAATCATGGAGAGTTAAAAATTATAACTTGTATTACGGTATTAATTATAATTATACCATATCCGATAATTCAGAAATATTTTCCAATAAAATGACGCTAAATTTTGATAGATTGCAGTCTTTTTATCTTAACAAAATGTCTTCAATTACGTGTACAAATTTAGGTTGGGGAACCTCAAATAATTCAAAAAACGCCCAAAATTTAGTTACTTCAGGAAAAGCAGCTGCCGAAAGACATCTTGGAAAAGATCCTGAAATTTTTGTAGAAAGTGTTCAGAGTCTTACTGAAATTGTCAATTTTGCGATTAAAAATAATACTAAAATAGTGCTTATTTCTTCTCCAGCATATCCAACGTATGTGAGAAATTTAGATAAAAAGCAATTGGCTAAAACTATTGAGATAGCAACAAAAATGGATCAGGAACATAAAAACGTGGTCTATCTCAATTGGATGCAAGATACCAGTTTTGTAGCAAAAGACTTTTTTGATGCAGACCATCTTAACGAAATTGGTGCAGAAAAATTAACTAAAAAAATAGATGCTTTTTTAGAATCAAAAACGTTTTAAAACTATTTGTTTTTTTTGTACAAAGGAATAAAATAACTCACGGTATAATTCCAGCCTACACCAAATTTCCCATCATACGTTCTGTTAAATCCTGGAATGTATAAATTATCAAAATTATCAGGTTTTTTGTTTGAAATAAGGTAATTTATTCGAGCGCTCATTCCTGCATATAAATTGTGGAATAATTCTGCTTTAAAACCAAAAACAACTTCAGCCCATTGCGCCGATAATCCATTGTATTTTATACCGCTGTTTACTGCTGGGGCAATAGGAAAATAAGTGGAAGTATTGTATATTTTATAACTATTTAATTCTTGGCTAAAAGTGCTCACTCCGTATCGTAAACCAATATGAATCATGTTTTCCATATCGAGCCAATTTTCATAATTGTTAGAATCGAAACCGACTTTAAAATACGTTCCTTTAGTGGTGAAATTTAGAGTATTATCGTCTACTGTTTTATTTTCGTTTCCAATTTCGGCAGCAATATACATTTTTTTAGTTAGTCTATAATCGCCTACAAATTCGATTCCTTTGTAATCTTTTTCGTAAAAAGTTCTGGCAATTTTAGACAAATCAATCCCAACTCGCAAGCCGTATCGTTGTGTTTTAGGAACAATAGAATCTTTCTTTTTATCTTGGGCAAATGTTCCAAAGGATAAAAATAACAGTAGTATATTAAAAGAAAATTTTAACATGAATTTCGTCTTCGTTAAGAATAGTATTTTGTTTGATTTGAATTTCTTTAATCCATTGGTTTGCATCGGCAATTTGACTAATTCCGTTTGTTTGATTCAAACTAAAAATGGTTTTAAACCCACAAGCTCTGGAAATAAAAACATCATTTCGAGTATAATTAAAGTCCAATTGGTCTTCATTTTGAAGTGTTACATCCGTGTTTTTGGAGTCAAAAATAAAGCTGTATTTTGTAAGGTCATCAGTAGTTTTTAGTGGTACTTCAATTTTGCTTACACCATTAAATAAAATCCCAGTTGTCATACCTTCAGACACAATTCCTAGGTTTGTGACCGTTTTTTTTGAAGCGGGGTTTAGATTATCATAAAACTCGATGATTACTCTAGGTGTTGTAGGAGTTCCAGCTTCACAAATATCGTCTTTTTCACAACTCCAAAATGAGTTGGCAATTAAAAAAATGAGTAAAAAGGGTTTGATTTTTTTCATAGGATGCCCCACATTTATATTGAAAACAGTGCTAAAAGATACCGAAACGCAAAGATACACATTTAATTATTTATATATAATTTTTGTAAAACCAAATAAAGCATATTCTGATGTATTTGCGAATTTGAAAATAAATAGTGTTATGGATTCGATATTTTTTGTATATTGGACATCAAAATTATATCCAAAATTATGAAAAGAATAGCCGTATTAGTTTTGCTCGTTTTGTCAGGAACCAGCTATAGCCAAAAAAAGAAGAAGGTAACACCACCGCCTTCAGCAGTAGTAATAGCAAAAATAGATAATGCATCGGCCGAAGTTTTTAAAGATGCTTTTTATTTAATTGTGAATGCAGGAGCTAAAAAAGACAGCCTGCTACTTAAAAAATACACTGCAAAAACAACACCTATTGAGTGTAAAATAATTTCTTTTACAACCAAAGGGACACCATTATATTATGTTTCTTGGATTGAAAAAACAACAACCGAAACCAAACTTAAAAAAGAAGAAACGGTCGTTACGGAATCTCAAATTTGGAATCCATCGACAAAAACAATAGCAACAACCAATACACAAGGTATTACTAAAATAAGAGAAACAGTATTTTTGGACAGGCTTAAAAATGCTTCTGAAACACAAGAAAGAACAAGAAGTTCAGGTTTTTTGTTTACATTTTTAGACGGAGATTTCTCTTTGAAGGATAAGTCTTCAGAGAACAAATTTACATACAATGCGTCAACCATGAAATATGAAAGAGTAAATACTACTCCACCAGCAGCTACAAAGCCTGCGAAAAAGAAGCGAAAGTAATATTTTTAATCAATAAAAAACCCGATAAAAATTAAAAATTTATCGGGTTTTTTGTGAGATTGTTTTTTTAGTTATATAACTGTTATATTAAAACTAACTTCTGCATCGGTACTACCTCCAGCATTTGTAATGTCTCCAGTAGCTACATTTGCTGCTGACTTATTTGGTAAATGTCTTAATGTAATTTTTAGAGTTCCTGTTGCTGCTCCAGTTGTTGTGAAAACAGATTGCAAACCGATTGGTTTACCATTTGTATCAAGATTGCTAGGAGCTGTTCCGTATGTAAATGCATTTAAAGTTCCCGTTTTTTGGTAAAAAAGTTGATGATCGACACCTTCAGTAGTAATTTCTGGAGTTATATCTTCAACAGGATTTGCAGCTTCATTTTTAAATGTAACTGTACCGTCATACGTTTTACTTTGAGCAAAATCTCCGGATACTGTAATTACTGGAGCATTTGGTCCGTCTCCATCTAAATCTTTGTATTGTAATGTGATAGCTGTTCCTCCTCCTTGAGGTGTATATATTGCTGTAACTGTTGTGATTAATTCTTCCTCGTTTACTGGAGGAGGAATTAATACAAGGGGATTATCATCCTTACTACAAGAAGAAAAGGCTAATACAGCTATTAATGTCAATGTTGTAATTTTTAAGTTTTTCATTTTTTTTCTATTTAAATTAAATTGATTGTTACTAATTTTTGTTTTCATAATAATTTTAATAATTAATTTTTAATTGAATTTGATAGTTTCTACCTATCTCATCGGCAAAAAACCGCTGATGATTTAAATAGTCTCTATATTTTGAATCTAAGATGTTTTGAACAGAAAATGCTAGAGTTGTGTTTCCATTTTTGAAAGTTTTAAACTTTATTTCAGAATAGAAACTTAATAAGTGGTATGCTGGTGGCGGTGTACTTACATCAACTTGTACCGAGACAAAATCATTATTACTAATAATATTTGTATTGAAATTATTGTTTGGATATTGATTTTGTTTGAATACAATTTCACTTTTTAATTCAAGTGATAATTCTTTCCATTCTTTTTTTGAGAACTTAATTTTATTATTCATATTCAATGGAGGCATATCAATCAACGGTTGGTTTTTAGTAATATCCTTTCCATCTACATAAGCACAAGAAAACAAATAATCCCATTGGTTTGTGATATTCCAATGGGTCTGAATATCAATTCCCGAGAGCCTAGCATTTGTTTGTTGGTATTCCCAAACGGGGAAAGCACCACGAATAGTAGTTTCAAATCCCACAGGTTTTAGAAACATGTAGTTGCGGATACTATTGATGTACGGATTTATCTCTACAGAAAAATGCGCCCATTTTTTTTGCATGGTAACAGTAAATTTTGTGGCTTGTTCTTTGTCTAATCCTAAATCGCCTAATTCAATAACTCCAGTAGAATGATGTAACCCATCACTAAAATACTCTGATGGATTTGGATTTCTAGAAGCGGTACTTATATTCGCGTAACAATTCCAATCCTTTTTAAATTCTTTATGAAATCCCATGCTAGCCGAAAAATTATTGAAGATGAATTGAGGTTTTGTAAGCCATTGTACTCCGGAGGAACTTATGATGAAATCTGAAAATTCTTCTGTATAGCCTCTTTCGTCCCATCTTGATTTTTGATAGTATTTTGTTGCTTGTACTTTTGAGAAATCATATCTCAATCCTGCATCCATAGATAAACTACTTGAAAAATTGTGTTTAACAATGCCATATATGCCAAAATCGGTTTTATCGTAATTTGGTATTAAAGGTCTAATTCCAGTTGCAGGATTTGCATAATTATTTTGAATTGAAGTATTTCCTCCTACTTTTATTGACCAATCGTGTAGGTTTTTTTTATAATCTATATTTAATGAGTGTGTTTTTAACTCTAAATCTAAAGCAGCAATGTTGTTATAATTTCCTCTGCGAACATCAAATTCAAGTCTTTTATTTAGTTGAAATGAATATTGCAATGCTACTGATGTTATTTCATTGAAATGGTAATTAAAATTGAGTTTGGCTACGTGATGTTGAACATCTTGTTTGGGATTTTTGATGGTATAAGTAAAATCATTAATTATCGAAGGAACTTGATTGTTAATTGAATTATACAAATCGTTTACATTTCCAGTATGAGAGGCACTTAAAATTCCAATTACTGCTTTATAGTAACTGTAAAATGAAGTTATATCATAGTTTTTTCCTGTAAATTTAATATCCCCAGAAAAGTTAACTTCTCGATTGCCTGTATTAGATAAAACATAATTTGGAGTTTCTTTATCGCCAATATATTTAAATGTTGACAAAGCGTTCCAACTCAAACCACGACTTTTACCTTTATTTATACTTGAACTTACAGAACCACCTTTGCCATTTGAATCAAAATTTAAAATTGTTTTTCCAAATAGCGTATCGTTTTTTACCGAAATAGGTTCAATGATAACCATGCCACCTAAGGCGTCTCCACCATATTGTAATCCAGACGCTCCTTTAATAACAGTAATTTTTCCCGCAGCATTGATATCAAAATTTGGCGCATGGTCAGTTCCCCATTCTTGATCTTCTAATCTCACATTGTTACTAATAACAGGAACTCTACTGCCATACAAACCATTAATTATTGGTTTAACTACTGAGCTTCCCGATTTTAAGCTAGAAACTCCAGGAACCTCTCTCAAAGCGTCACCTAATGTTTGATTACTATATTTCTCAATTGTTTCCGTTTTTAACTTTTGTTCTAACACCGATTTATTCGAAGCAGAACTTTTTTGTTTTATCAAAACCTCCTGAAGTGTTTCTGTATTTTGCTTTAATTTGAAAGAGAGTTTTAAATCACTTTTAACGGTTAGAGTTGTGTCAATTGATTGGTAGCCAACATACGAAATGTGAATTGTCATATTTCCGGAGGGTATGTTTTTAAAAACAAAATCCCCGTTAAAATCTGTTGAAACAGACTTTTTACCAATATGAACGTGAGCACCAGTTAGTGGAATTTGCTCTAGATTAAGTGTTTTTCCACTTATTGTGTTTTGAGAAAATACATTAGCACAAAACAAAAAAAGTAGAGAAAAAAAGACAATGTTTTTCTGCATTATTTTAGTTTAAAATATAATAAATAATTACGATTTTCAATGATATTGAAAATGGTACGTTATTTTTTGAATATATTTTAAAGCGTTGGAGGAGCTCGAAGCGCAAAAAGGCTTCCTCTAAAAAAGTGGGTTATTTCTTTAATATATACAAAAGAATACTCAATGGAAACAGTACTTTTTGAATATTGAAAATGAGAAATATGGGAAGAAATAAAGTTTCCTAAAGTAAAATCACAAACAAAACAATGATCAAAACTATGATGCTGATGTGTAATTTGAGAACTAGAAGTGGGTTTATGATGACACTGTTTTTCAGAAATTTGTTTTACCAAATGCTCATAACTATGTACCGACTGAAATAGTATCGAAAACAATACTACAATCGCTAATAATGAGTTTAGGATGACAAATTTCTTTTTCATACGAGGCAAATGTAAAAAAGAAATCCGTTAAAAGATTGATTTAACGGATTTCTTTTTAAGATAGCGGTTTAAACTAAACTATTCGCAACCAAATATTCAGCTATTTGAACTGTATTTGTAGCAGCACCTTTGCGAAGATTATCAGCAACAATCCACATATTTAGTGAGTTGGGTTGGCTTTCGTCACGACGAATTCGTCCTACAAAAACATCATCTTTTCCTTGTGCATACATTGGCATCGGATAGGTGTAAGTATCATTGTTATCTTGTACCACAACTCCTGGCGTATTGTGCAAAAGCTGGCGAACTTCATTTACATCAAAATCATTAGAAAACTCCACATTTACCGCTTCGCTGTGTCCACCAACAATTGGCACACGAACTGCAGTAGCTGTAACGGCAATAGTTCTATCGTCTAATATTTTTTGAGTTTCACGAACCAGTTTCATTTCTTCTTTAGTGTAACCATTATCTTCAAAACTATCACATTGCGGAATAGCATTTCTGTGAATAGGATATTTATACGCCATTTCGCCAGCAATTCCTGCGTATTCGTTTTCTAGTTGTTGTACTGCTTTTACGCCAGTTCCGGTGATAGACTGATACGTGGAAACAATGACACGTTTAATATTGTATTTTTTATGTAGCGGTGCTAAAACCATAACCAATTGAATAGTCGAACAGTTAGCATTTGGAATAATTTTATCTTCTTTGGTTAATATAGAAGCATTTATTTCTGGAACAACCAGTTTTTTAGTTGGATCCATTCTCCAAGCCGACGAATTATCTATTACAGTTGTACCAGCAGCAGCAAATTTTGGAGCCCATTCTAAAGAAGTTTCGCCACCAGCAGAGAATAAAGCAATGTCTGCTTTCATATCTACCGCGGTTTGCATTCCGACTACTTTATATTTTGTTCCTTTAAATTCTATTTCTTTTCCTACTGATCGCTCTGAAGCAACAGGAATTAATTCGGTTACAGGAAAATTTCTTTCGGCTAATACTTGAAGCATTACTTCTCCAACCATTCCGGTTGCACCAACAACTGCAATTCTCATAATTTTTATTTTAATTTTGGAAATACAAAAGTAATAAATATTGATTTGATTTTAAGAAAACAAATGAAAAAGAAAAACCGTTCCAATTAAGAAACGGTTTAGTTAGAATATGTGTGTAGCGGAAATTATTTTTTCAATAAATCTCTAATTTGCGTAAGCAATTCTTCTTGAGTTGGTCCAGCGGGTGCTGCTGCTGCTTCTTTCTTTTTTGCAGCATTCATTCCTTTGATAATCAGAAATAAAACAAAAGCAATAATAATAAAATTGATTACAGCCGACATAAACATACCGTATTTTACACCACCAAAAATGGTTAACTCTTCAATTTTAGATAAATTAGCAGCTGCCAAAGCTGGTTTTAGTAATAATGGCGTAATAACATCATCAATTAGTGAACTTACAATTTTCCCAAAAGCACCACCAATAACTACTCCGACCGCTAAGTCAACTACATTACCTTTCATTGCGAAAGCCTTAAATTCTGATAACATTCCCATAATTTGTTTGTTTTTAGGTTGATTTTAATTGTTATAAAAAGCTAATTTACTATTTTATTCAAATAAACAAAAAATATGGGATATTTATTCACGATAAAAAACCCGTTTTACTCTACCAGAAATACTAGTTAATATTTCGTACGGAATGGTATGTATCGCTTTTGCAATGGTTGTTACCGACGGATTTTTACCGAAAATGATTACTTCATTTCCTTCCAAGCAATTAATTTCGGTTACATCGACCATGAGCATATCCATACAAACACTTCCTACAATAGCCGCTTTTTGGTTATTAATTAACACGTAACCCACACCATTTCCCCAAGCACGAGAAATTCCGTCGGCATAGCCAATAGGAATTGTAGCAATTTTTGTTGGTTTTTCAACCCTAAATCGACGATTATATCCTACGCTTTCGCCACTATTTAAAGTTCGTA
>CAXYWC010000021.1:0-37935 GCA_964292845.1 uncultured Flavobacterium sp.
ATTTAGATGGTATTCCACCAGCACCAAGAGGAGTTCCTCAAATTGAAGTAACTTTTGATATTGATGCAAATGGTATCATCAAAGTTTCTGCAACCGACAAAGGAACTGGTAAATCTCACGATATTCGTATCGAAGCTTCTTCTGGATTAACAGCTGAAGAAATCGAAAGAATGAAAAAAGATGCTGAAGCTAATGCTGGAGCCGACAAAATAGCTAGAGAAAGAGCTGAAAAAATAAACGAAGCCGATTCAACTATTTTCCAAACAGAATCTCAATTGAAAGAATTGGGAGATAAAATTTCTGACGAGCACAAAACAGCTATCGAATATGCCTTGACCGAATTAAGAATGGCGCACCAATCGCAAGATTTAGAAGCAATTCAAAAAGGATTAGACAATGTAAATGCAGCTTGGAAAACAGCTACAGAAGCAATGTACGCTCAAGGAGACCAAGGTCAACAAGCTGCTCAGCCACAAGCTGATGCGCAAGGAGACGATGTTCAAGATGTAGAATTTGAAGAAGTAAAATAATTCTTTTTTAGATAATAGACTAAACCGTGTTAGCAATAGCACGGTTTTTTTTTGTTTTTAATTTAATAACGTCATAATTTGTCGTGAAGTGTATTTATCTTTGTCAAAAATAAAACAACACACCATGGCAAAAAAAGATTATTTACAACGCTATTCCCTAATTTATAATAAGTTAATAAATCAACAACAATCCCTTGAACAACTGCATAAGTATTTGAACAATCAATCCGATTCGGCCTTTCATGTTTCCAAAAGAACCATACAGCGAGACATTAAAGAAGTAGAATCGTTCTTTAATGTTACGATTCATTTTAACCGAAAAGAAGACTACTACGAATTAGAAGAAGCCGATATTGACGAATCTAAAAAACGAACTATCGAATCGTTTGAATTGTATAATTCCTTGCAATATTCGAGTAAAATTGGCAATAAAATTCTTTTAGAAAGTCGCAAAAAAAGCGGAATTGAGCATATTCATGGTGTTTTGTATGCCATCGAAAACAATTTTGAAATAGCATTTACCCATCAAAGCTATTGGGAAAATGCGCCTACTAACCGACAAGTTCAGCCCATTGCTATAAAAGAATCGCAACTTCGATGGTATTTAATTTGTTTTGACACGAAAAAAAATGCCCTTAGAAATTTTAGTTTGGATAGAATTTCGAATTTAAAAATAACAGACCAAAAATACAAACCCAAAAGACAGGATATAAAAGCTTTATACGAAAATGCTTTTGGTATTGAAAATAATTATCCTGCCGAAAAAATAGTGCTCCGATTTACCAATTACCAATCGCAGTATATCGAATCGTTACCGATTCATCATTCGCAAAAAACGATTTCAAGAGGCGAGCAATTTCAGTATTTTGAATATTTTATGCACCCAACCGTTGATTTGCAAATGGAAATTTTAAAGTACGGAGAAAGCGTTGCCGTTATAGAACCTGCTCATTTGCGAGCAACCATCAAAAACAAAATTACGAACACGTTACATTTGTACTCATAATATGAAAACCTTTACCGCAATAGATTTTGAAACCGCACAAGGCTATCAGTATAGCATTTGCCAAGTAGGATTAGTTCGATTTGAAAATGGAATTATAACTAATGAATTAAACATATTAGTACAACCACCTAACAATTATTATTGGAATAGGTTTACCGATATTCATGGTATTTCGGCAAAAGATACCATTCAATCCCCAACATTCAATTTGATTTGGCATCAAATAGAACCTTTTATTACAAATCAAAACGTGGTTGCTCACAACGGATTAAGTTTTGATTTTCCTGTTTTGAGCAAAACTTTGGCTCATTACGGATTGCCGACGCCCGAATACAACAAGTTTTGCACGTACAGAATGTACAAAAGTAATTTAGCCAATTTATGCAAAGAGCATAATATACCACTGAACCACCACGATGCTTTGAGTGATGCCAAGGCTTGTGGGGAATTGTATTTGAGGTGGTTGGAAAAATAAAAAACAGAAGTAGAATAAAAAAGATTTATATTTATAAAAAATTAGAAAATATGGCTGAAAACACAACCAACCTCAACAACTTATTACAAAATGTAGCTATCATCCAAAAAAAATATGAGGAAATAGCAAAAATTACAGGAGAAAATTTTAATGTTTTTTCAGTAATGAATATGGAACATAGTGAAGTAAATACACATTCTGCAATTATTGGAGAACTATTAAATCCTAATGGTTTGCATGGTCAAAATGATATTTTTTTAAACTTATTCATAGATGAAATTAATACTTCTTTTAAGAACGAAATTGATTTAAAAAAGTTTAATAATTTAGTTAATGAAAAAATTTGCGAAAGAACAATAACCCAAGGTAATGATTGGAAAAATGTTACCGGAGGAAGGATAGATATAATTATCGAAGATGATAGGCAGATGTTAATTATAGAGAATAAAATATATGCAATAGATCAACCTTTCCAATTAATCCGTTACAATAATTATGCTAAAACAAAGAAAAAAAACTACAATATACTCTATTTGACATTAGATGGAAAAGAATTAGAATATAAAGAAATCCCATATTTAGAAAATGATGGAGTAGAAATTAAGGGCTTCAATCATAAATATACAAACAAAAAGGAGTATGATAAATTTGTAGAAGAAAATGAGTCCAATACACATCATCATTGCCTTTATTATCCTATTTCTTTTGAAATTCATATCAGGAATTGGATTGAAAAATGTATTGAAAAAACCCATTCGTTACCTACTATAAGGGAAACTTTAGTACAATATTTGTACCTTGTAAAAAAATTAACTAACCAAACAACAAGTAAAAAAATGAGTGAAGAAATTATTGAAACTATTTTAAGTAGCAAAGAAAATATAAAAGGGGCATTGGAAATTGCAGGCAATATAAACAATTTAAAACAAGTAATTTGTAAAGATTTTTTCGATCAAATTAAAGATAAATTAAAAGCTGATTTTGATTTTGAAGATTATAAAGGCAATAATAATATCGGGAGAAAAGATTCTGGAATATATTTCTCCAAAAAAGAGAATAAAGATAAAAAGGTCTTACTTTGGTTCGGATCTGACTATAATCAATTAGAAATAGGAGTTACTGACGAAAATAATTCTTGGATAGAAAAAAAAGAGGAAGGATTTGCAAGTTTCAATAAAATAAATTGGGAAGATTTATTAGATTCTAAAAAAATAGATAATGCAGTAAATGAAATCAAGCAATTTTTCGAAAAAGTATAGAAATAAAAAACTCAAAGAGGCTCTTAAAAGCCTCTTTTTTATGGAATATATTTTTTGAACGTCGCAGTTTGGCTTTCTAGCCTGTTTTCTTTGTGTTCTAAAAAATTGGTAACACAACAAATACAAAAAGAGCGCATCATGAAAACCGAAAAATTAATCTATATGCAATTTGAAATAAGCTATGACGGAATTTATAAAATAATAGTAGATGAATTGAAACTAAACATTTATTTAAGTCCCCTAATGCTTCTAACGCTCTTCGAAAGAGAAGGATATGGAATAAATGAAATTAAAAAATTTGAAAATGAATTTTCTAGAATTCCTTTTAAAAATACCTCAATCAGTTTATTCAGATATGTTAACAACGATACTATTGTTGGTTGGATATCCTCTCAAAAAGAAAATCAATACGAAGATAATAAAATTTACTTCGCTAAAGTAGAATTTTCTTAATCGAAAATCAGTTGGCAAAAATCTCCTTATTATTCGGCTGTATAACAATAAAATTTTAGAACGTCATAGTTTGACACAATCGCCTATTTTCTTTGTGGTATAGGAAAGTCCTAAAACAATTAAAATTTAAAAAACAAAAGTAACATGGCACAAATGATTATCAAAGGGAAAGAAATGATTAGAATTAATCCCACCAGCAAAACCAAAATCGAATATTCAACTAACGATGGCAGAAGCTGGATTGCAAGATATTCTGGTACTTCCTGTGGCGATTTTAACGACTTGACCGACAACGGAAAAGAAATTTTAGGAATAACCTCAAAAGGGTTGTTTTATTCGACTAACGAGGGCAGAAGTTGGATAAAACGAAGTTGATTTTACACAACTCCTAATTTCAGAAAACCGAGTCAGCAATAACTCGGTTTTTTTTATTTAAAAAAACGGAAGCCTTTTTTATGCAAATTTTAACTACCTTACCCAGTAAAACAAGAAACTTATTTCTTCTGATTGTTTACTTTTGTTAAAAAAAACAAACCCAATGGCAAGACGCATAGAAAATGATTTACCCAAATCGAAAATAAACGCAAGCGCTTTAAACAAAGCAAAATTAGTGTTCAAATATGCGGGAAATCACACCTGGAAATTCTATGTCGGATTGGTTTTTCTATTGCTAACAGGCGCTACAGCACTCGCTTTTCCTAAACTAATGGGAATGTTAGTCGATTGTGTGAAAAACAAAAATTTAGCCCAAGCCAATACCATTGCACTAGGATTGGTTGGCATATTATTGTTTCAATCTTTTTTCTCTTTCTTCAGAATATCGCTGTTTGTCAACTTTACCGAAAATACTTTAGCCAATTTGCGGTTGGCTTTGTATGGCAATTTGGTAAAATTACCAATGTCCTTTTTTACGCAAAAAAGTGTGGGAGAGTTAAACAGCCGTATTAGCACCGATATTACCCAAATTCAAGATACTTTAACGACAACCATTGCCGAGTTTTTACGACAATTTATTTTAATAATTGGTAGTTTTATACTATTAGCCAGTATCAATATCAAATTAACGTTAATGATGCTTTCTGTAGTGCCATTAGTGGCCGTTGCGGCTGTTTTTTTTGGAAGATTTATCCGAAAATATGCAAAAAAAGTGCAGGATCAAGTAGCAGAAAGTCAAGAAATTGTGGTCGAATCAATGCAAGGCATTAGCATTGTAAAAGCATTTGCTAACGAATGGTACGAAATTGCGCGTTACAAAAACAAAATAAGTGAAGTTGTCAAAGTGGCTATCAAAGGTGGAAATTACCGTGGTTATTTTGCATCCTTTATCATATTTTGTCTTTTCGGAACCATTGTAGCAGTTGTTTGGTATGGCGTCACGTTAAGCATTACAGGCGAAATGACTGTAGGCGAATTAATTTCATTTGTATTATATTCTACCTATGTAGGCGCCTCTTCTGGAGGAATTGCCGAATTGTACACGCAAATACAAAAAGCGGTTGGAGCAACAGAACGTGTTTTTGAATTATTGGAAGAAAAACCCGAAAAAATTAATACAGTACAATCAGCTGTTAAAGAAAAAATAAAAGGCGAAGTAACTTTCCAAAACGTGGCATTTACGTATCCTACTCGAAAAGAAATTCAAGTATTGAAAGATGTGAGTTTCAAAGCTAGTTTTGGACAAAAAATAGCGATTGTAGGACCTAGTGGCGCAGGAAAATCGACTATATCGTCCTTATTGCTTCGTTTTTATGATATAGAAAGTGGTTCTATTTTGATAGATGATAAAAATATTTATGAGTACGATTTAGAAAATCTTCGTGGTAATATGAGTATTGTGCCACAAGATGTGATTTTGTTTGGTGGAAGTATTCGAGAAAATATTGCGTACGGAAAACCCGATGCTACCGAAGAAGAAATTTGGAATGCTGCCAAACAAGCCAATGCGCTCAACTTTGTAAATGGATTTCCTGAGAAATTTGAAACCATTGTTGGCGAACGAGGCATTAAATTATCGGGTGGACAACGCCAACGAATTGCCATTGCTCGTGCTTTATTAAAAAATCCTAGCATTTTGATTTTGGATGAAGCCACTTCTTCCTTAGACAGCGAAAGCGAAAAACTAGTTCAGGAGGCTTTAGAAACATTAATGGAAGGAAGAACCAGTATTATTATTGCGCACCGTTTATCGACTATTAGAAATGCCGATACGATTTTAGTGCTTGACAATGGTGTGGTTGCAGAACAAGGCACACATAAAGAACTTATTGAAATAGAAAATGGTATCTACAAGAATTTGAGTAACTTACAATTTAGAGATTACTAGAAACAAAAAAACTCCAGATTTCTCTGGAGTTTTTTTGTATATAGTCTAAAATCTTATTTTATATATTCTATTTTCTGAGCTTCTTCAACGTTTACACTATCAAAGAAACCTTGAGCACTCATCCATTCGTCACTAAATACTTTACTCATATAACGAGACCCATGGTCTGGAAAAATGGCTATTACATTACTGTTTTCGTCAAATTCTCCTTCTTCAGCATATTGTTTTATAGCTTGCATAACTGCTCCTGAAGTATATCCTACAAAAAGCCCTTCGGTTTTTGCAATATTTCTGGTCATGTGTGCACTTTCTTCATCAGTTACTTTGACAAACTTATCAATCAAATCGAAATCAGTAGCGGTAGGAATCAAATTTTTTCCCAAACCTTCTATTCTGTATGGATAAATCTCATCGTTATCAAACTCTTTGGTTTCGTGGTATTTTTTAATCACAGAACCATAAGCATCTACACCTAAAATTCTAATATTTGGGTTTTGTTCTTTCAAAAATTTAGCAGCCCCAGAAAGTGTTCCTCCTGTTCCTGTGCAAGCAATTAGGTGTGTAATTTGACCGTTAGTTTGTTCCCAAATTTCTGGCCCTGTAGATTTGTAATGTGCATCAATATTCAATTGATTAAAATATTGATTGATATATACAGATCCTTTAGTTTCTTCGTGCAAACGTTTTGCTACATTGTAATACGAACGATCATCATCTGCAGTAACATGTGCTGGGCAAACATATACTTTTGCTCCTAAACTACGCAACATATCTATTTTATCAGCAGACGATTTGGAACTTACTGCAAGAATACATTCGTAGCCTTTTATAATACTTACCATGGCTAAACTAAAACCCGTATTACCAGAAGTAGTTTCGATAATTGTATCTCCAGGCTTTAATATTCCTTGTTTTTCAGCTTCTTCAATAATATACAATGCAATTCTGTCCTTGGTAGAGTGTCCTGGGTTAAATGCTTCTACTTTAACATAAAAGTTACCTTTCAATTCTTCGGTAATTTTATTAATCTTAATAAGTGGGGTGTTACCTATTAATTCCAAAACGTTATTATAAGCTTTTATATTTTGTTTCATATTATAGTAAATCGAGGCATTATTTTTCAATATTTAATAACTCCAAAACTTTGCAAATGTATGAAAAAAAAATTAATTAATTATTAATTCCTTCTAAATCTAACAAAAAACTGAATTCTTTGGCTACTTCCTTCAACGCTTCGAAGCGTCCCGAAGCGCCTCCATGTCCTGCATCCATATTGGTATCGAGGAAAAGCACGTTTTCATCTGTTTTCAAAACCCTTAATTTTGCTACCCATTTTGCGGGTTCCCAATACTGCACTTGCGAATCATGAAGCCCTGTGGTGACTAACATATTGGGGTATTTTTGAACAACTACATTGTCGTAGGGTGAATAGGATTTCATATAATCATAATATTTTTTTACATTAGGATTTCCCCATTCATCATATTCTCCAGTAGTTAACGGGATTGAATCGTCGAGCATTGTAGTAATCACATCTACAAAAGGAACTTGAGCAATAATTCCATTATACAATTCGGGCGCCATATTAATGACTGCACCCATAAGCAATCCACCTGCCGAGCCGCCTTCGGCATACAAATGCTGTGCTGAGGTGTATTGTTCGGAGATTAAAAATTTAGAACAATCTATAAAATCTGTAAATGTGTTTTTCTTTTTCAATAATTTTCCATCATCATACCAAGGTCTTCCTAAATCTTCGCCACCACGAACGTGTGCTATGGCAAAAATAAATCCTCTGTCAAGCAAACTCAATCGTGTGGTCGAAAACGTGCAATCCATTGAATATCCGTAGGATCCGTAGGCATATTGCAACAACGGATTACTTCCATTGAGCTTCACTCCCACTTTATGAATCATCGAAATGGGAATTTTTGTGCCATCATTGGCTGTAGCCCAAATTCTTTTTTCAATGTAATTCGTCTTGTCGAATTTACCACCTAAAACTTCTTGTTCTTTTTTAATTTCTTTGGTTTTGGTTCTCATATTAAAATCGATAACCGACGATGGCGTTGTTAACGATTGGTAGCCATAACGAAGAATTTCGGTATCAAAATCGACATTAGCACCTGTTGCTGCCGAATAGGTTTCGCTATCAAAAGGTAAATAATACGCTCCTTCCCCACTCCATGGCATGATTCGTATTTTGTGTAACCCATTTTCTCGCTCTTCAACGACTAAAAAATCCTTGAAAATTTCAATATCTTCCAACAAAACATCGGAACGATGCGGAATAACTTCTGTCCAATTTTCTTTTGAGGTGGCCGTTTCTAAGGTTTTCATCAATTTGAAATTTTCGGCTTCATCTTTATTGGTCATGATATAAAAACTATCATCGTAATGATTGATGCTATATTCTAAACCTCGGGTGCGTTTTTGAAACATTCTAAATTTTCCGTCAGGATTGTCGGCTTCTAGAATTTGATATTCGGTAGTGAGTGTGCTTCCTGACTCGATAGCGAGGTATTTTTTAGATTTAGATTTGGCAATATCTACATTATACGTTTCGTCTTTTTCAAAATAAACCAAAGCATCTTCAGAAGATTTTGTTCCTAATTTATGTTTCAAAATTTTATCAGAACGCAAGGTAACTTCGTCTTGTGACGAATAAAAAATAGTCTGATTATCATTTGCCCAAACGGCCGAACCTGTTGTATTTTCTATTTTGTCAGATAAAATTTCATTTGTTTCTAGATTTTTTATTTGAATGGTATAAATTCTTCTTCCTACTACATCTGTACTAAAAATCGCCAATTTATTATCCGGACTAATACTTAATCCGCCCAACTGAAAATAAGATTGCCCTTTTGCCATCTCATTACAATTGAACAAAATTTCTTCTTTGGCTTCTAAATTTCCTTTCTTACGAGCATAAATGGGATAATCTTGTCCTTTTTCGAAGCGAGTGATATAATAATACCCGTTGTACAAATACGGAACCGATTGATCGTCTTCTTTAATTCTAGACTTCATCTCTTCGAATAATTCCTTCTGAAAAGCCTTTGTACTGGCTGTCATTTGGTTATAATATTCGTTTTCTTTATTCAGATAGTCAATTACTTCCGGATTTTCACGATCGTTGAGCCAATAATAATTATCGGTACGAGTATCGTTATGTTTTTCTAAAATGTGTGGTTTTATAGTGGCTAGCGGCGCTATTGCTTTTTGAGTCATTTTTCAGCGTAGTTTTATTATTTTGAACTGCAAAAATAAGACAAAGAGGCTTTAAATTGAGCATCTTTTTCGTAATAAATGAAATTGGATTTATAACTTTCTATTTCGTAAATTTGCATCCAATAATTTTAAAATTACACAATGGATTTAATGGGAATGATGGGAAAATTAAAAGAAACCCAACAAAAAATTGAAGATACAAAAAAACGTTTGGATACTGTTTTAATTGATGAACAAAGCGCTGATGGATTGCTTGCAATAACCGTAACAGCAAATAGTGTTATCAAAAACATTACTATTGCAGATTCATTATTAGAAGACAAAGAGCAATTGGAAGATTATCTAATTTTAGTACTTAATAAAGCCATTGAAAAAGCAGCAAAAGTAAACCAAGCTGAACTCGATGCGGTGGCAAAAGTTGATATGCCTATGATTCCGGGTATGGAAGATATGTTTAAATAAGTTATTTTCTAATTAAATAATAATTTTGATAAGCCTCAAACAGTTTAAAACATTGACCACGAATTATACAGATTAACACGAATTTGTTAAACCTTAAATAATAAAATCGTGTAATTCGTGGTCAAAACAAAAAATTACACCTGCAATTTTAAAAGTGCTTCTAGCACATAACCATGCATGACTTCACGGTAATCTAAATGGGTTACAATACGTAATTTTCCTTGCCCCATCGAGCTTATCGAAATCCCTTTTTCTCTAAGCTTTGCTGTAATTACTTTTTCATCTAGGTATTTTTTTACCGAAAAAATCAGAATATTCGTTTCTATAGGCTCTACCGAAGCAATCCAAGGCAAACTTTGTAAAACTTGTCCTATTTCTCTTGCACGTCGATGATCGTCTGCCAGCCGTTCTACATGATTGTCTAAAGCATAAATCCCCGCAGCGGCCAAATAGCCTGCTTGTCGCATGCCGCCGCCAAAAATTTTACGAATTCGCAACGCACGATGAATTGTTTTTGCATCAGAAACCAAAACCGACCCGATAGGCGCTCCTAGTCCTTTAGACAAACAAACCGAAATAGTATCGAATAATGCGCCAAACTCTGTTGGTGCTTGTTTTTTTGCCACCAAAGCATTCCATAATCGGGCGCCATCCAAGTGATATTTTAAATTATTATCGGTACAAACTTGTTTTATTTCGCGAAGGGGTTGCAGGTCGTAACAAGCGCCACCGCCTTTATTTGTTGTGTTTTCGATGCTCACTAAACGAGTAAGTGGAGCATGGTAAAATTCGGGGTCGTTAATGGCGTTTTTTACTAAATCGGCGGTAATCATGCCTCGATCTCCATCGACAAGATTGCAGGAAACACCACTATTGAAAGAAGCTCCTCCCCCTTCGTAATGGTAAATATGCGAATATTTATCGCAAATTACTTGATCTCCTGGGTTGGTGTGTAGCTTAATAGCTGTTTGATTTGCCATGGTTCCAGATGGAAAAAACAAAGCCGCTTCCATACCAAAAATCTTCGCTACTTTTTCCTCCAAGGCGTTAACCGTTGGGTCTTGTTTATATACGTCATCACCCACTTTTGCCTGAAACATAGCGCTTAACATTTCTTGCGTAGGCTTGGTTACAGTATCGCTTACTAAATTTATTTCCATATTTCAAATAGAATTCTTACTTTTGATGCTAAATTATAGATTATTGTTGCTTTTTTAGCCCCGATTGCAACGGAAATCCTTTTTGTTTTTTCTTTAAAAACAAAAAGATTGTAGTGTAAAGCGGGAATAGCTTCAGATAACTAGTACAAAATTAAACAATTTTATGACAAATACCGAACAAATAAAAGGTATTGTGGAGCGTCTTGGTGCGTTGAGGAGGTATCTTTGACATTGATGCAAAACTAATAGAAATTACAAACGAAGAAGAAAAAACTTTTGCTCCCGATTTTTGGAATAAAGCTAAAGAAGCTGAAATTCTTGTAAAAAACCTTCGCTCGAAGAAAAAATGGGTTGAAGATTACGAAAAAGCAGTCAATTTATGTGATGAGTTGCAATTGGCTTATGAATTTTACCGTGAAGGCGAACTTTCGGAAGAAGAATTGGATAATTTGTATGAAATTACAAACAGCCATATAGAGAATATCGAATTCAAAAATATGTTGTCTGACGAAGGCGATTCGCTCAGTGCAGTGCTACAAATTACAGCTGGTGCTGGTGGTACTGAAAGTTGCGATTGGGCAAGTATGCTTATGCGAATGTACATGATGTGGGGAGAAAAAAACGGCTATACTTTTAAAGAACTAAACTATCAAGAAGGTGACGCTGCGGGAATTAAAACCGTTACGCTAGAAATTGGAGGAGACTATTCGTTTGGCTACTTGAAAGGCGAAAATGGAGTGCACCGATTGGTAAGAATTTCTCCGTTTGATAGTAATGCCAAGCGGCACACTTCATTTGCATCTGTTTATGTGTATCCGCTGGTTGATGATACGATTGAAATTGAGATAAATCCTGCTGATATTGAGATTATAACGGCTCGTTCTAGTGGTGCTGGAGGTCAAAATGTAAATAAGGTAGAAACTAAAGTACAACTAACGCACAAACCCACAGGAATTCAAATTCAATGCTCCGAAACACGTTCGCAACACGACAATAGAAACAGAGCCATGCAAATGTTGCGTTCGCAATTGTACGAAATTGAGCTTAAAAAACAACAAGAGCAACGCAATGACATTGAAGCTGGAAAAATGAAAATAGAATGGGGTTCGCAAATTCGTAATTATGTGATGCAGCCTTATAAGTTAGTTAAAGATGTGCGTACAGGATACGAAACTAGCGATGTTGATGGAGTAATGAACGGCAATATTGATGCTTTTTTGAAAGCATATTTAATGAAAATGGGACAAAAAGAAAGTTAAATTTAAATGGCTACTTATGTATATAAAAAGATTTTATGACGAAGAAATATGGAAATCTATTGAACTAAAATCTCCTTTTGTAGAACGATATGAACTATGGATTTCGAATTATGGCAATGTAAAACGAATTACACTATCGTCAAAAATAGAAAAAATAGTAAAACCTACTCTTACAGAGGGTTATCCATCAACAAACATAACCGTTTTAACACCAATTACAGAGAAAGAAAAAGCAAGATTTTTGCCCGACCAACAAGCCATTGCAGCTATAAAATTAGATCTTAAAAATTATTCTAAAGAATTAGCTTCTTTGTCTGCTGAGGACAAAGCCTATAAGACCATTGCAAACAAAATTGAGGAAACAGAAGCTTTATTGAACAAAACAAGAAAAGCGTATCTGAAAAAATATCAAAAAGCCGAAAGAAAACGCAAAAAAACTTTTGGAGGCTTAATTCATCGGTTTGTAGCCATTAATTTTGTAGGAAAACCCTCTGACGAGTATAACTTAGTAGCTCATTTAGATTATGACAAGCTGAACAATCACCATTCCAACTTGAAATGGATGACTCGAGAAGAAAATGCACTGCATCAAAAAAATAGTCCACATGTCGTAAAATCGAAAGCCAAAGTTGCTGTAAATGGTGGTAACAGAAGTAATACAAAACTTACCGTAAGCCAAGTAATGATTATTAAAAAGCGTATAAACGAAGGCGTTTCGTTACGCGAATTAGCAAAACGTAATAAAATAACCGAAACCCAACTTTTACGAATAAAAAGAGGCATCAACTGGGGCAAAGTACCTGCGGCATTGTAGTTTTTTGATCCCTAAAAGGTAATGGATTACAATTAATTTTCGTTATCATAATCAAAATAGCCTTTGTTTTTTACTTTTGTGGAAAAGAAATTTAAAAATAGTACTACAAATGACAAGAAAAACATAGCTTGCAAGGCAACTAACACTTTTCCAAAAGTAGTAATAGGGTAATAATCGCCAAAACCAATAGAATTAGCACTTACCACGCTAAAATAGATAGAATCAAACCAATGTTCAAAAGGCTTGTTCATGTTTTGACCTACTGTATAAAGCACTCCAAAGGCAATAACAATTTCCATGTAATTAAAAAACAGCAATAACATGGATCTTTTGTAAGAGCGTGGTTTAGAAAACAAATCGGAGGCAAAAATTAAGGTCGGAATGTATAAAACGGTTTCTAGCAAGAGATACGCCATAATCCAAATAACCAATTGATATTCTTGCCAGTGGTATTTTAAAATAAAAACAGGAAAAATAACCTTAGCCAATACATAAAAATCTAAGGTTAAATCTTGATACTCCTGCCCTTTCTTACAGGCTAAATATTTGATATAAATTCCAGGAAATAGCAATTGGGAACAAGAAAGAAATAACCGAACCATTTTTTCGATTCCGTTGTCATCTTGATGGTCATTATTCCAGATCGATTTGATATTCAGAATCCGTTTTTCAATTGGATTGTACTTTGGTTTGCTTTTTTGAGTGACCTTCCCTAAAAAAAGTTTTTTTAAACTATTTTTCATTATTTATGCTCTCTTTATGATTAACAATTCGTTATCCCCTTCCAAATTTGGAATTCTTGCTACCGCAAGCTTGTTTGACGATACCATTTGTACAAATTTATCATTTCTACTCTTAGCCACCGCATTAGTAGCGATAGTATTAAATAATACAACCCCTTCTTTTTTCATAATACCTTGAATAGCAATAAGAAAAAAACTATCAAAAAGAAAATCAGGCATGATGTCGTCTTGAAAAATATCAATAATAATCAAATCGTAGGTTTCGGTTGTAGTAGCAACAAATTTCTCAGCATCTGCTATAATTATTTCTAGGTTCGCTATGGCATTCAATCCAAAATAGTGATTGGCTAAGCGTATCGTTTCAGCATCAATTTCGATACCTGTTATTTTACCTTTACACTGTATTTCATCAACCAAGGTCTTAATTACGCTTCCGCCAGCAACGCCTAAAACTAAAATGGTATCAAAATGTCTAATTTTATCAAAACCAATTTTTTTTAAGCCAAATCGCAGTACTTTTTGCAAATTTCCATACGAAAAATTCGTGTTTTTAGAATCTAACACTAATTTTCCATTATTCCATGCAATCTCAAGGTTTTTATTTACCTCAGATTTGGTCTCGTATATCTTTATTGGAACTAAATAACTTAAAAATTGCTTGAAATTCATACTTTATATTTTCAAAATAGTAAAGATAATGCTATTTTTGACCAAACTTTAGCAATGAAAAAAAATATCTATAAATTCCTCTTTTTTAAACTCATGGGGTGGAAAATTAACGGAACTATTGCGCCTGAAATTAAAAAATGTGTCATGATGGTTGTTCCTCATACAAGTGCTCATGATTTTTACTTAGGAATTTTTACCCGTGGGATTACCGAATTGGACATGAGCTTTGTTGCTAAAAAAGAGCTCTTCAAATTTCCGTTTGGTGCCTATTTCCGTTGGATGGGAGGCGAACCACTGGATCGAACTGGCGGGTTAAATAAAGTAGATGCAATTGCAGAAATTTTCAGCAAAAAAGAGGTTTTTCGCCTTGCCATAGCGCCCGAAGGAACTCGAAAAAAAGTAGCAACACTAAAAACGGGATTTTACTACATTGCGCAAAAAGCGAATGTTCCTATTATACCGGTGTGTTTTAATTTTAAAGATAAAGAAGTCAAACTTTGCGCACCTTTTTATCCAACAGGCAATATAGAAGCTGATATGCAACTATTAGAAGCCAATTTCGTAGGTGTTTTAGGAAAAATACCTCAAAATAGTTACATTCCAAACATTTAAGTCATTCGGATACATAATTTTTAAAGCTTCCGTTTTTATAAAAAATAACAATGCGCTCTATTTCTGAATCATTTTTTGGAGTAGACATATTTCCCGTATTTGAAAAATTTATTGTTGCATTTTCAAATACGGGATTTTTTTCAATCGTATTTTCGTCCGAAAATAAATCTAATTCTTGTTTTTCTCGTTTTGTTTCTTGAAATTGATCTTTAAAAACAGGTATAATCGGTTGGTTTGTATTTTCGTCTTTTGGAAAATTTCCTTTCCCGTTCAAAATCCAATACAAATCAACCTCAGGAAATTTTTGAGTAATTTTTAATATAAAATCCAAACTAGGTTTGTTTCTACCAGAAAGCAGATGAGACAAACTAGAACGCTGTACACCCACTTTATCCGCAAAAGCAGAAGCCGACAAAGAATAATAATCGAGTATTATTTCGAGTCTTTTTATAAAATCATCTATGTTTACCATTGTAAATTGTTTTTAAGTCAATCTCATATTACAAATGTAAACTATTGTAATAACAAATCCTATATTACAATTGTAAAATTCGCATTTTAACTAAATTATCCATTAATATATCGATGTTTAATGTATTGAAAATTAATTATTTACTATATTAATTATTAATTGTAAATTGTAGCCTTATTAATAGATTATCTCTAGCTCTTCAGCATGAATTTATTGTTTACAATACGCAATTCTTTATTCTTTTTTACTGTTTACAGATGTAATTTATAAAATGTTTACATTTGTAATTTACAAATTACTACTCATGGATTTTATACCACTATTCTCAAGAATTAAGGAGCTTACTCTCTTTGGCAGGTACATTACTAACGAGCACATTGCTCCTATTTTAGCAACACTCTCTTCTAAATTTGATGTTAAAACAATAGGGCATTCTGTAAACGGCAACCCTATTTATTCTGTTACAATTGGCACTGGTAAGCAAAAAATTCTTATGTGGTCGCAAATGCACGGAAACGAATCGACTACAACAAAAGCGCTTTTTGATTTATTTAATTTCTTGGCCGAAGATTCTGTTGAAGCCAAAAAAATAAAAAGTGAGTTTACCTTATTATGTATCCCCATCTTAAACCCTGACGGAGCAGAAGCCTATACTCGTGTAAACGCCAATGGAATCGATTTGAATCGTGATTCGGTAAATTTATCGCAACCCGAAAGTCAATTATTGCGTGCTACTTTTGACCAATTTAGCCCCAACTATTGTTTCAATCTTCATGATCAGCGTACTATATTTGCCGCAGGAAACACCCGAAATCCTGCCACTGTTTCCTTCCTCTCCCCTACATACAATGCGGAACGAGAAATAAATGAAGTTCGCAAAAGTGCCATGCAGGTTATTGTTGCAATGAATGAGGAACTTCAAAAATACATTCCCAATCAAATTGGTCGATTTGATGATTCGTTTAACATTAACTGTATTGGCGACTTATTTCAATCGCTAGGTACGCCTACTATTTTATTTGAAGCTGGGCATTTTCAAGGAGATTATGAGCGAGAAGAAACACGAAAATATATTTTTATCGCTTTATTATCTGGTATAATATCCATTTCCGAAAACGATGTAGTAGTCAATATTATTGCTAATTATTTAAACATTCCTCAGAATACTGTAGGATTTCGTGATTTTATTTACAAAAAAGTAAAAATTAACACTAATCCTTTAAATATAATTACTACCTTTGCAGCTCAGTATAAAGAAGTTTTACAGGATGAAAAAATTATTTTTGAAGCTTATTTTACTGAAATAGGAAATGAAATACCGTTTTTTGGACATCAAGAATATGACGGGGAAGAAGAATGTTATCATGATAATTCTAACAATATTCCTGAAATTGAAAAAAAAGCCAATTTTTATTTAGGAAAAAATAAAGAATTTGTTAACGGATTGATTAAAATGTAATAAATTTGCTGTAATTCTATTTTTATAGCAATTTTTGAAGAGTATATAATATAAATAATTTAGTTATGAGTAAGTTTAGATTAGACGAAGTTGACCACCAGATTTTGGATATGTTAATTGATAATACCAGAATTCCATTTACAGACATTGCAAAAAAATTATTAATTTCTGCGGGTACTGTACATGTTCGTGTAAAAAAACTAGAAGATGCTGGAATTATCAAAGGATCTTCTCTAACCCTTGATTATGAGAAATTAGGATATTCTTTTATTGCTTACGTTGGTGTGTTTTTAAACAATACTTCTCAAACTAAATTTGTATTAGAAAGAATTAGCGAAATTCCTTATGTTACTGTAGCTCACGTTACTACAGGGAAATTTAATATTTTCTGTAAAATTAGAGCCCGCGACACAAAACATGCAAAAGACGTTATATACATGATTGATGATATTGAAGGTGTTTACAGAACCGAAACCATGATATCTCTAGATGAGAGCATCAATGATAAGAAAAGATTAATGCATACTATATTCAAAAATATGTAATCAAAAAGTTCGCTTCGGCGGACTTTTTTTTACCTTTATAATATGAAAAAAATAATAGACTCTAACTTCCCTAATTATCTTGTTGCCTACATAAGCCTTGTCCCTTCTGATAATTGTATAGATGCGATGCAAGAAAATTTAACCACTTTCGTTTCTTTTATTGAAAACAATGTTCCGTTAGAAAAATCCAATTACAAATACCAAGAAGATAAATGGACTATCAAAGATTTGATTCGGCATATTATAGATGCAGAACGTATTTTTGCCTATAGAGCATTACGCTTTGCTAGATTTGACACTACTCCTTTATCTGGTTTTGAAGAAAATGATTATGTAGCCAATGTTGCTACCAATTCAGTTGAAATTCTAGATTTACTTGAAGAATTTATTTTAGTCCGAAAATCGACTATAAAATTATTTGAAAGTTTTTCTCCAGAAATGTTAGCTGCTAAAGGAATTGCTTCTGGTAATGAAATTTCAGTTTTAGCCATTGGATTTATTATATCTGGTCATACCATACATCACCAAAATGTAATTACAGAAAGGTATCTTAAATAATTTTTTTAATAACCCGCAGTTTATGAGTGTGTTTGTTTTCGTCAGCATTATAAATTCCGAGATGATCTAACCTATCAATACGCACTTTTCCACTGGCGTGAATAATGTAATTGTCGTTCATAATAATACCGACATGGACAATATTACCTTCCTCATTGTCAAAAAAAGCCAAATCACCAGGTTCGCTTTCTTCAATAAAACTTAATGCTTCTCCCTGATTTGCTTGCTGAGAAGCGTCACGAAAAAGTGGATACCCATTTAGTTTGTACACCATTTGTGTAAAACCAGAACAGTCAATTCCAAAAGGAGTTTTCCCTCCCCACAAATAGGGTGCGTTTAAGTACATGAACGCCGTATTTATAAGATGATCTTTTGGTTTAATACCGCTGGTTTTTAATCCTTCGAAAGAAAAATTTTTGGTATTTATTGCTTCGTAATTTAAAAACGAAAGGGAGGCACCTAGCGGAATAGGAATTAATAAATTAGCAGGCGAAGTAATGTATTCTATCAAATCGTTGTTTAAAACAATAGTGTCTTGCGATAATTGTTCAAATTGTTCTTTGGTAATTGTTGCAAACTGTTTGTTGTCTACCCAACCTTCATAATCATCATAGTCTAAATGTATTTTAGACCATTTTGAAGTATGTTCTAAAATACTAAAGTGTTCGCCAAATAAAACTTGAGAAACTAGCTCACTTCGGTCGCTAGGCTCTATTCGCAAAGGGATGTTGGCTAAATTACAAATTCCAAACATTCAGTTCTAATTGATAATTAACAATTGATGATTAGAAGTAATCACCAATTGTTAATTTTTTAATTGTTAATCAGTTACGCTCTTTCAATTACAATTGCAGAAGCACCGCCACCGCCATTACAAATAGCTGCAGCACCTATTTTGCCTTTGTTTTGTTCTAGAACGTTTATTAAAGTAACTATGATTCTTGCTCCAGAGCATCCAAGTGGGTGTCCTAACGAAACAGCTCCTCCATTTACATTAATTTTAGTATTGTCTAAACCTAAAATTTGAGCATTTGCCAATCCTACTACTGCAAAAGCTTCATTAAACTCGAAAAAATCAACATCAGAAGTTGACAATCCCGCTTTTCCTAAAGCAATTGGTAATGCTTTTGCAGGCGCAGTGGTAAACCATTTTGGTTCTTGTGCTGCATCTGCATATCCTTTTATATATGCTAAAGGTTTTAGTCCTAAAGAAAGTGCTTTTTCTTCGCTCATTAATACCATTGCCGCAGCACCATCATTAATGGTGGATGCATTGGCAGCAGTAACTGTTCCGTCTTTAGTGAAAACAGCATTTAGCGTAGGAATTCTGTCCAATTTTACATTCGTATATTCTTCGTCTTTAGAAACTATAATAGGGTCTCCTTTTCGTTGTGGAATTGATACAGGAACAATTTCATTATCAAATTTTCCAGCATCCCAAGCTTTTGAAGAACGTTCGTACGACTGAATAGCGAAGTTGTCTTGATCTTCTCTGGTAATTTTATATTCGGAAGCGCACATATCGGCACAAACCCCCATAGCATTATTGTCGTAAGCATCAGTTAAACCATCTTTTTGCATACCGTCGACCATGGTTGTTGGTCCAAATTTCACACCATTTCTTAAATGAACATAATGCGGAATCATACTCATGTTTTCCATACCACCAGCAACCACAATTTCAGCGTCACCACACATAATCGCTTGTGCGCCTAACATAACCGATTTCATTCCAGAGGCACATACTTTATTTACTGTGGTACATGCTACATTGTTAGATAATCCAGCAAAAATGGCAGCTTGTCTTGCAGGGGCCTGCCCTACACCAGCTTGAACTACATTACCCATGTACACTTCGTTTACTAAAGCAGGATCTAAACTTATTTTATTTAATGCTCCTTTTATCGCAATTGCACCTAATTGAGGTGCAGGAACGCTAGACAACCCTCCCATAAAACTTCCAATAGGAGTACGAACTGCTGATACTATAACAACTTTTTTCATTTTTAAACTATTCTTAAATTACAGTGGCGAATTTACTAATTTTAAAAAGATTTTATACTTCTTAATGCTTTTTTTTTAAATTTAACAATTGTATGGTTTCGAATAACCTATTTACTATTATTGTATACTGTTGATTATTAATTGTTTTGAAAATTAATATTAAATAAAATAAAAATAACTACTCAAAAAGTTGGTAATATTCGTTTGATACCCTACATTTGCAACCGCTTAAAAGAAAGAATTTGATTCTTTATTGGAGAGTTGCCTGAGTGGCCGAAAGGACATGTTTGCTAAACATGCGTATGGGAAACTGTACCAAGGGTTCGAATCCCTTACTCTCCGCTTTTTTGTTTTTCGGGGTGTAGCGTAGCCCGGTTATCGCGCCTGCTTTGGGAGCAGGAGGCCGCAGGTTCGAATCCTGCCACCCCGACAATTTTTAGTTGTCACTGAAATAATTTTTTTAAGGTTGCGTAGCTCAGCTGGATAGAGCAACTCACTTCTAATGAGTAGGTCCCAGGTTCGAATCCTGGCGCGATCACAAAAAGTCTCGATAAAAATATCGAGACTTTTTTTTGTGCAAATTTTTAAGGTTTAATAGGGCTCAAGACGGATCAAGTCTAAAACCTGTGGACTTGTTAAATATTAGTTAGTCTAAAACTACCTAATTTTAACGATGTTTGAAGCCTATAAACAAAAAAATCATTAAGAAAAAGTCTTAATGATTTTTTGTATTCTTAAAATAATATAATCGAATTTAATTTTTTGCTTTTAGTGCTTTATATTTTTCTGTCATATCGAGTGCATTGTACACATTTAATAGTGTTGCTCTAACTTCTTTATCGCCTACAAAAAGTTCTTCTGCCTTTTCTAAATATACTAAAGCTGATTTATATAAATTTTGACGTTTCGTTTTTAGTACCTCATACTTTTTATTATCGGCAGCAGAAGTTCCTAGTTTGTTCATTTCTTCCACAAGTTTACTCTCTCCTTCTAATTTTAAAACCGTAAGGTTCATATAAGCATTTTTATATTTTGGATCTATTGAAATGGCTTTAATATAATTTTTCTCAGCATCATCTTTACCGTCTTTCATTTTTGAAGAAATTACACCTAAGTTATAAAATAAATCGGCATCGTTAGGATTTTTTAGTGTTGCTTCTGAAATCAGTTTTTTATACATTGCAAAATCTTCTGTTTTTAGATACAAATCTGCTTCTGCTAGAAGCAATGAGGTATCATCCGGATTTAGAGCTCTTGCATCAACTATTGCTTTTTTTGCAGCAGGCACATCTCCTTTATATATATAAATTTGAGTTATATATTTGTATATCTCTCCTCTTTTTGAAGGAACAGTCTCTGTTTTTGGATCCGTATGGGTTCCCATTGTTACTGCAAAATCTCGTTCTTTTAGTGTGTTGAACGTTTCTTCTACTTCAGAAATTTTATTTTTTGCTAAATAACTGGTTCCTTTACCTGAATAATTAATATCTTTTAACTCATTATAATACGTTAAAGCTAAATCATAATCTTTTGAATTTAAAGCGCTTCCAGCCGCATAATACAGCATAATCGTGTCTTTTCTTCCTAACTGATATACTTGATACAATTTTACTGCAGCTTCTCTGTGTTTTTTTGCTTTGTCATCGACTAATGCTTTGTTAAACAATTCTGCTCTTACTTCTTTCAAAGAAGTTTGTACTTGATCATAATATTCGACATTATTTTCAACTAGCAATAATTGATTGTAAGCTTCTGCTGCTGCAACTAAATTATTAGATTCGTCTATCTTCTTTTTTGCTAGGTCGAAGCAAGCATTTCCTTTTATAAAATAATATTGCGTTTTCTGGGCATCTTCTGAATTTCCAATCATATAATCTACTTTTTCTAAAATAGATTTTGCTTCTGCTGAATTACCTGATTTCATGGCCTTATCGGCCAATTTAATTTCATTTTTTTGAGCAAATGTCACTAAAGATATGAATAATGCTACTGTAATGGTTACATATTTTGTTTTCATTTAATATGATTTTAATATTTATTGTTTAAAAAATTTAAAATACAAATTTCAAAATTTATGCCAGTTTTTGAAATTTGTATTTTTTTACTCATTAGGCTTCGTCATCTGAATCTTCAGTATCGTCATCGCCTGCATCGTCTTCTTCATCATCTGAATCGTCGTCGTCGTCCTCTTCGTCAGTGATTCCGTCGTCCTCAAGCACTTCCAATACTGGCTTTACTCTTTCTATTACTGGTTCAATAATATTTCCATCTTCATCAACAAGAACTTCTTCTACATCGTCTTTCATTACTTTTGTAACAGCTGCGATTGAATCTTTTCCTTTCAAGTTAATTAGTTTCACACCTTGTGTTGCACGTCCCATAACTCGAAGGTCTTCTACTGCCATACGTATCGTTAATCCAGATTTATTGATAATCATTAAATCATCTGCATCGGTAACCGCGTTTATAGAAATTAGTTGTCCTGTTTTCTCTGTAATATTCAAAGTTTTTACACCTTTCCCTCCACGGTTTGTAATTCTGTACTCGTCAAGGCTTGAACGTTTTCCGTATCCGTTTTCGGCAACAACTAGAATTTCGCTATTCATATCGTTTACAGAAACCATTCCTATCACTTCGTCTGATTCGTCTTTTAGTCTAATTCCACGAACTCCAGAAGCTGTTCTTCCCATTGGACGGGTTTTACTTTCTTCAAAACGAACTAATTTTCCTGATTTTACTGCTAGAATAATTTGACTATTACCATCGGTTAATTCTGCTGCTAGCAATTCATCGTCTTCTTTGATTGTAATTGCGGCAACTCCGTTAACACGTGGTTTAGAATATTTGTCTAGTGATGTTTTCTTAACCATTCCTTTTTTGGTAACCATAATTAAATTATGGCTTTTGATGTAGTCTTGGTCTTTTAAATCTTGTGTGCAAATAAACGCTTTTACTTTGTCGTCGCTTTCTATATTGATTAGGTTTTGTAAGGCTCTTCCTTTGGCGGTTTTACTTCCTTCTGGAATTTCATATACCCGCATCCAGAAGCATTTTCCTTTTTGGGTAAAGAACATCATGTACTGGTGGTTTGTTGCCACATACATATTTTCTAAGAAATCGGCATCTCTTGTTCCTGCTGATTTTTGCCCTACTCCTCCTCTATTTTGTGTTTTGTATTCGGATAAATTTGTACGTTTTATATAACCTGCATGTGAAATGGTAATAACTACGTTTTCGTCGGCAATTAAGTCTTCGATACTTACATCTCCTCCTGAATATTCAATTTGAGAACGACGCTCGTCACCATATTTGGCGCGCATGTCTTCTAATTCTTCTTTGATTAGTGCTGTTCTTAAATTTACATCTGCTAATAATGCTTTCAAATGTTCGATTAATTTCATTAATTCCTCATACTCTGATCGCAACTTGTCTTGTTCCAGACCTGTTAGTTGACGCAAACGCATTTCTACAATGGCTCTTGCTTGAATATCAGATAATTTGAATCGTTCGATTAATTTTTCTTTGGCTTCGTCGGTATTTTTAGAACCTCTAATTAAAGCGATAACTTCATCAATATTATCAGAAGCAATAATTAAACCTTCTAAAATGTGTGCTCTTTCCTCGGCTTTACGTAAATCGAATTGTGTTCTACGAACAACCACGTCATGACGATGTTCTACAAAATAGTGAATCAAGTCTTTTAGATTCAACATTTGAGGACGACCTTTTACTAGTGCAATATTATTTACAGAAAATGAAGATTGTAATTGTGTGAATTTATATAATGTATTCAATACTACATTTGGAGTAGCATCTCGTTTCAGAATATAAACAATACGCATTCCGTTTCTGTCCGATTCGTCACGAATGTTTGATATACCGTCGATTTTCTTTTCATTTACCAAATCGGCCGTACGTTTAATCATATCAGCTTTGTTAACCTGATACGGAATTTCGGTTACGATGATGCATTCGCGACCATCTACTTCTTCAAAACCAACTTTTGCACGCATTACAATACGTCCACGACCGGTTTTAAAAGCTTCACGAACCCCTTCGTATCCATATATAATTCCTCCTGTAGGAAAATCTGGGGCTTTAATATGCGTCATCAATTCGTCGATCTCGATGTCGTTATTATCAAGATACGCTAATGTTCCATTGATTACTTCTGTAATGTTGTGTGGCGGCATATTGGTAGCCATACCTACTGCAATTCCTGTAGCTCCATTTATTAATAATGTAGGAACTTTGGTTGGCATTACTTTTGGCTCGTACAAAGTATCATCAAAATTCAACTGAAAATCAACTGTTTCTTTTTCAATGTCGGCCATAATATCTTCTGATATTTTGCGCATTCTAGCTTCCGTATAACGCATGGCTGCAGGACTATCGCCGTCAACAGAACCAAAGTTACCTTGTCCGTCGACTAATAAATAACGCATACTCCATTCTTGTGCCATACGCACCATCGCATCGTACACTGAAGTATCCCCGTGTGGGTGGTACTTTCCTAAAACTTCTCCGACAATTCTGGCAGATTTCTTGTGGGCAGATTTTGAAGTCACTCCTAAATCATACATACCATATAAAACCCTTCTGTGAACTGGTTTCAAACCATCTCTTACATCAGGTAAGGCACGCGATACAATAACCGACATCGAATAATCGATGTAGGCTGTTTTCATTTCGTCTTCAATGTTAATGGGTATTAACTTTTCTCCGTCAGACATATTATATTACTGTTTAATTATATTAATTTAAAATCTCGCTAAAATAAGCTTTTTTGATTAATTTTTAGACACAAAAAAACAGAATTTTCGTATTTTTATTAACAATATTAAACACTATTTTAGTTAATAAATAATACCTCTTTTAACTTTTGTATCTCAATATTTTTTTGTCTATTAGCTGTCAGCACATTTGGTACGGAATGATTTTTGCATTTCTATTGATAAATCACTAAATTTACAGTTATATAAGACATAATTATGGATGATAATTTTTCACCAAGAGTAAAAGATGTAATAACCTATAGCAAGGAAGAAGCCTTGCGTTTGGGACATGATTTCATTGGAACAGAACACCTTATACTGGGAATTTTGCGAGACGGTAATGGTACCGCAATTACCATTTTAAATAATCTTTCTATCGATTTAGATTATTTGCGCAGAAATGTCGAAATACTAAGTCCTGCCAATCCAAATGGAATTTTAAATAATGATAAGAAAAATTTGCATCTTACAAGACAAGCCGAAAGGGCCTTGAAAACCACCTTTTTAGAAGCCAAAGTTTTTCAATCTACTTCCATAAGTACTGGGCATTTATTATTATGCATCTTACGTAATGATAATGACCCAACAACCAAATTGCTTAATAAATTACACATTGACTACGATGTAGCCAAAGAACAATATTTGAATATGACACCAACAAATAATAACGAAGATTTTCAAGATAATTTTCCTAAAAACGAGTCTTCGTATGGAGACGATTCAGGACAAGATGACAGTCTAAAAGGAGACAATTTTAGCAATCCTGTCAACAAATCGAATAAAAAATCAAAAACTCCTGTTTTAGATAATTTTGGCCGAGATTTAACTGAAATGGCAGAAGAAGGAAAACTCGATCCCGTAGTAGGTCGTGAAAAAGAAATAGAACGCGTATCTCAAATTCTGAGCCGTCGAAAAAAGAACAACCCTTTACTTATAGGAGAACCTGGCGTTGGAAAATCTGCCATTGCCGAAGGATTGGCTTTGCGTATTATACAGAAGAAAGTTTCCCGTATTTTATTCGGAAAACGTGTTGTAACACTTGATTTAGCTAGTCTTGTGGCGGGTACAAAATACCGAGGACAATTTGAAGAACGCATGAAAGCGGTCATGAATGAATTGGAAAAAAATGATGATATTATCCTTTTTATCGATGAAATTCATACCATAGTTGGTGCTGGCGGAGCAACAGGATCGCTAGACGCCTCTAATATGTTTAAACCCGCTTTAGCCCGTGGCGAAATTCAATGTATTGGTGCCACAACACTAGACGAATACCGTCAATATATCGAAAAAGATGGCGCATTAGAACGTCGTTTTCAGAAAGTAATTGTCGAACCAACTTCGGTCGATGAAACCATCGAAATATTACACAATATTAAAGATAAATACGAAAGTCACCATAATGTAACTTACACCAACGAAGCCATTGAAGCTTGTGTAAAACTAACAAACCGGTACATGTCCGAACGCTTCTTACCAGACAAAGCTATTGACGCTCTTGATGAAGCAGGTTCACGAGTACACATAACTAATATTGATGTTCCTAAACAAATTTTAGAATTAGAACGCCAATTAGAAGAAATACGGGAACTTAAAACGTCGGTTGTAAAAAGACAAAAATACGAAGAAGCTGCCAAACTTCGTGACGACGAAAAACGCCTTGAAAAAGATTTAGCCATTGCTCAAGAAGAATGGGACGATGATGCTAAAAACAATAAAATTGTAGTTACCGAAGATAATGTTGCCGATGTTGTTTCGATGATGACAGGTATTCCTGTAAATCGTATAGCGCAAACTGAAAGTAACAAATTAGCTCACTTACCAGAACTCATTAAAAACAAAGTAATTGGACAAAATGAAGCCGTACTAAAAATAGCTCGTTCAATACAACGAAATCGTGCTGGATTAAAAGACCCGAATAAACCAATTGGTTCGTTCATATTCTTAGGACAAACAGGTGTGGGAAAAACACAACTCGCTAAAGTATTGGCCAAAGAATTATTCGATTCTGAAGAAGCTTTAATTCGTATCGATATGAGCGAATATATGGAGAAATTTGCCATTTCACGTCTTGTTGGAGCGCCTCCAGGCTATGTGGGCTACGAAGAAGGTGGGCAACTCACCGAAAAAGTACGTCGCAAACCGTATTGTGTTGTCTTATTAGATGAAATTGAAAAAGCCCATCCCGATGTTTTTAATATTCTACTTCAAGTACTTGACGATGGTTTTATGACCGATAGCTTAGGGAGAAAAATAGATTTCAAAAATACTATTATTATCATGACTTCCAATGTTGGCGCACGACAATTGAAAGATTTTGGACAAGGTGTCGGTTTTGGAACTGCTGCCAAAGTAGCGCAAGCCGATGACAATTCGAAAAGTATCATCGAAAATGCCTTGAAAAAAACATTTGCACCCGAATTTTTAAACCGAATTGATGACGTAATTGTATTTAACGCCTTAGAAAAAGAAGATATTAATTCGATTATTGAAATTGAATTGAAAAAATTATATAGCCGTATCAAAGAATTAGGCTATTCACTTTCTTTGTCCGAAAAAGCAAAAGCATATGTTGCCGAAAAAGGATTTGACCGACAATTTGGTGCTCGCCCACTAAAAAGAGCTATTCAAAAATATGTAGAAGATGTGCTAGCTGAAGAAATTATTACTTCAAAAATTGCTTCTGGTGATGAAATTTTCATGGATTTAGAAGAAGGAGAAACAGAACTAAAAGTGACCATTCAGAAAAAAACGGAAGAACCAACAAATTAATTTTTTTTAAAATAAATTGAAACCATCTTTTCTTAGGATTAGATGGTTTTTTATTTTAAAAATAATACTCTTTTATTAATTCAAATATTTACTTTTGATTTATTAAAATAACCCATAATATGTTAGCGCAAAAATTAATTCTAGGCAGTGAAGAATGGTGTTCCTTTCCAAGCTTGAATATCCCAATTATAAAAGCTCGTGTAGATTCTGGCGCAAAAACATCAGCATTACATGCAGTAAATATTGCCCCTTTTGTTCGTGATAACGAAAACTGGGTTAAATTTGATATTAATCCAATTCAAAATAACACTAAAGCTGTTAAACATTGTGAAGCAAAACTAATAGACAAGCGTGTTGTAAAAAGTTCTAGTGGTTATCGTGAACAACGTTTTGTGATACAAACAGACCTTCAAATTGGAGAGGCTACTTGGAAAATAGAAATGACATTAACTAATCGAGATTCAATGGGGTTTCGAATGCTTTTGGGTCGTGAAGCCATGAGTGGAAGGGTTTTAGTCGATCCGGAGCAAAAATATTTATTAGGACAACCCTCTTTTCAATCAATAAAAACATTATATCAAAATTCTGAAGAAGTAAAAAAAGGTCTTAAAATTGGGCTACTAGCCAGTAATCCAGAATTATATAGCAACAAACGAATTATGGAAGCGGGTGCCATGCGAGGACACGAAATGCATTTTTTAAACATCAAAGAATGCTATATGAAACTAGATGCTACCAACCCCGAAATTCATTATCGTGGCGGAAAAGTATTAGACAATTTTGATGCTGTAATACCTCGAATTCGTCCAAGCATTACTTTTTATGGTTGTGCTTTAACAAGACAATTTGAGGCTTTGAAAGTTTTTTGTTTAAACTCATCGGCAGCCATAACACAATCTCGTGACAAATTATACTCGTTGCAATTATTGCTTAATAACGGAATCGACATTCCAACGACAGGCTTTGCCAATTCGCCTTTAGATACCGATGATTTGATAAAAATGGTTGGCGGTTCGCCACTTATTGTAAAATTACTAGAAGGAACTCAAGGAAAAGGAGTTGTTTTGGCCGAAACAAAAAAAGCTGCCGAATCTGTAATCAACGCTTTTAAAAGCCTGAATGCTAATATTTTAGTACAAGAATTTATCAAAGAAGCAAATGGAAAGGATTTACGATTATTTGTAGTTGATGGCAAAGTAGTCGCTACAATACAACGCGAAGCGTTGGCAGGAGAATTTCGTGCCAACATCCATTTGGGAGGAACAGCATCGGTTATAAAACCCACAGCTGAAGAAAAAAGAATTGCAATTAAAGCCGCCAAAGCTATGGATCTTAAAGTAGCGGGGGTGGATATTATACGTTCCTCAAAAGGGCCTTTACTACTAGAAGTCAATTCTTCGCCTGGATTAGAGGGCATAGAAGGCGCAACACACAAGGATATTGCTGGCGAAATGATATTGGCCATCGAGAAAAATTTTAAAGTAAAATCATAATTCATTTCAATACTAATGAAAGAAACAGAAGAAATATTAGAAATAAACAAGCGTCAAAAAGAGTTTTATAATTCGACCGAAAAAGGGAAAGGAAATATAGCTACAACAGTATGGGCTGCTTTTAGAAATGGAATTTTAAGTGATTTTAGACAAAAGTTTGATATTAAAGATCGGGTTTATGACGAACACAAAATTTGGCTTGGCGATATTAGCAACAAAAAAATATTAGATTTAGGCTGTTTAAAAGGGAATTATTTGTCCATTTATATGGCACAAAATGCCAAAGAATACATTGGTATCGATTTGAGCGATGTTTCTATTGCTGCACTGCAAGAAAAAATTAAACAAAATAATTGCAAAAATGCCTCAGCCGTTGCAATCGATTTTTTGTCGCCAGAATTCACGCAAACCAATTTTGATGTTATTTATGCTTACGGCGTTTTACATCATTTTGAAAATTTTGATTTACTAATCTCAAAACTCAAAGAAAAATTAAATACAAATGGCGTAATTGTATCCTATGATCCACTAGAAACTAGCTTACCTATAAAAATTATAAGAGCATTATACCGTCCTTTTCAAGATGATAAAGACTGGGAATGGCCGTTTACAAAAGCAACTTTAATGAAAATTAAAAATAATTTTGATGTCATTGAAATTAGAGGGATTTTAGGCAAAAGTAAATATGGAGTACTACTAAATTTAGTACCCCTAAACAATGCTTTCAAGACTCGAATAATAGCCAAAATGGTAGCCCAAGATTGGAATAGTACACAAATTGAGCACGTTTATTCTTGTATGCACACAACAATGTTACTTCGTAAAAAGTAAATTAATACACTAACTAAAAAAACGTCCAATTTTACTACTAAAATTGGACGTTTTTTCGCATAAATTTATTCTAATTCATCAATTTGAAAACTATTCAAAAACGCAATAGCTTTTTCGATATCGTAATGCAAAATCCTATCTTCAGTTACTAACGGTACTTCTTCTCTAAATGATTTTAGAAACATTTCCAGAAAATCACTCGATTGTAATGGTCGTCTAAACTCGATAGCTTGCGAAGCATTCATTAATTCGATAGCCAAAATACGTTCTACATTTACGACAATTTTCAACCTTTTTGTTGCGGCAATTGCTCCCATACTGACATGATCTTCTTGACCATTACTAGACACAATACTGTCAATACTGGCTGGTGTAGCTAACTGTTTGTTCTGACTAGCGATACTCGCTGCTGTATATTGCGGAATCATAAATCCTGAATTTAAACCTGGATTACTCACTAAAAATGGAGGCAAATCTCGTAAACCTGATATTAATTGATACGTTCTTCTTTCGGAAATACTACCTAATTCTGCCACAGCAATTCCTAGAAAATCTAAGGCCAAAGCCAATGGTTGTCCGTGAAAATTTCCACCAGAAATAATAATATCACTTTCGATAAAAATATTCGGATTATCGGTAACGGAGTTTATTTCGGTTTTAAATGTTTTTTTAGCATAATCGATGGCATCTTTACTGGCGCCATGAACCTGAGGAATACAGCGGAAAGAATACGGATCCTGAACATGTTTTTTCTCTTGCGCAATAATTTGGCTACCTTCCAATAAATCGTTAAAACGACGAGCCGTATTTATTTGCCCTTTGTGCGGACGAACCATGTGTATTAACTCATTAAATGGTTCAATTCGTCCATCAAAACCTTCCAAAGAAATAGCAGCAACAACATCGGCTAAATAAGCTAGTTTTGAAATTTTTATCAATGAGTAAACGCCGTAAGCACTCATAAATTGAGTCCCGTTTAACAAAGCCAAACCTTCTTTAGATTGTAAAACGATAGGTTTCCATCCCATTTTATCCAGTACTTTTTGAGCTGGTTGTCTGAAACCGTCATAAAACACCTCTCCTGCTCCTAATAAAGGTAATGACAAATGTGCCAAAGGAGCTAAATCGCCCGATGCACCAAGCGAACCTTGGGTATAAATTATGGGTAAAACATCGTTATTATAAAAATCGATTAATCGATTAACTGTTTGCAATTGCACACCAGAATGACCGTAACTCAAGGATTGTATTTTAAGCAACAACATGAGTTTTACAATCTCGTGCGGCACTTCGTCTCCCGTTCCACAAGCGTGAGATTTGACTAAATTTTCTTGCAATTTAGACAAATTATCATCCGAAATAATCACATTACAAAGTGACCCGAAACCCGTGTTTATACCGTAAATGGGTTTGTCGTTGTTTTGCATTTTGGCATCTAAATAAGCACGACATTTTTCGATATTTAATGTTGCTTCTTCCGAAAGCGCAATTTGCTTTCCTTCGTAAATAATTTGGTTTATATCTTCAATAGAAATAACATCGGACGTAATATAATGAGTAGTATTCATCTTTAATTTTTTATAAAGTCCAAAATTCCATAAAACCGTGTTAATAAACAAGTTTTCTGACTCTTTTTGGTTTTTAAAATTGTAGGGCTATCGTTATCAATTCATTAGAGGGTAGAAAACAATTCTGTTTTTATACCATTGCTCTCGCCTTCTCCAAATCCTCCAAAGTGTCAATTCCAATTCCAATATGGGTTGTTTCGACCATTTTGATGCGTTTTCCGTATTCTAAATACCTCAGTTGTTCTAGTTTTTCGGAAGCTTCGAGTGATAACATGGGCAAATGATAAAAATCTAGCAAAGCTTGTTTTCTAAATGCGTAAATACCAATGTGTTGCATATATCTTACTCCTACATTTTCTTCTCTTGGATATGGTATTACCGAACGAGAAAAATATAAGGCAAATCCTTGTTGGTCGACAATTACTTTGACATTATTTGGATTTTGAATATCATTTTTATCCGTGATATTTCTCATTAAAGAAGCCAAGTCTACTTTCTTATCAACATCATTTCTAAAAACGTCAATCACTTTTTCGAGTGGTTCTTTGTTGATAAAAGGTTCATCTCCTTGTACATTGACCACAATTTCAACATCAAGATTTTCAATAGCTTCTGCAATTCGGTCACTACCCGATTCGTGTTCTTTGATGCTCATAATGGCTTTTCCCCCATTGGAAACAATTTCATTATATATCAAATCAGAATCAGTCACTACAAAAACATCATCAAACAAATGGGTTTCCACTGCTGCTTGATACGTTCTTAGAATAACGGTTTTCCCTCCCAAATCTTGCATGAGTTTGGCTGGAAATCGTGTTGATGCGTATCGTGCGGGAATTACGGCGATTATTTTCATTCTTATTTTCTAATTTTTTTATAAAGCCAATAGATTAACAAAAATAGTATAACAACAATAATTATTGCTACAATTGGTAAAAAAATGGCAAAAGTACTCAAAGTAATTGCAGTCCCAGTTTCGGCAGTAGAAACTACAGGATTTCCTAAACCTGCTGTTTTTACTGATGATGCGAGTCGTGTCATGGTGGTCATTCCTTGCATCGCAGTTGCGGTTCCGCCTCCAGCAATTATGGATAATCCCCAAGTCATCATAGGGTCTAAATGTACTAATGTTGATGCCATAGCAGCCGTTCCTGCAATTGCCGCTAATGGTGTGGCAATAGTATCTAAAAGATTGTCTACAAACGGGATATAATACCCGAAAACCTCAGCAATCATGGCAATTCCTAACGAAATCATAGCGGGAATTCCTCCTACCCAAGCCCAACTTTCATTAAGTGGAATAACATTAAAGTGTGATGCCAAACTCAATGCAAATAATGGCAAAAATACCCTAAAACCAGCCGATGCGGCTAGTCCGATTCCTAAAAATAGACTTAATATGGTTTCTGTTGTTATCATATTTATTCTACAAAATTTTCATCTTTAAAACCTATCAAATAGAGCTTATCTTTTGCTCTTGTCATGGCGGTATATAACCAGCGAATGTAATCTTTGTCGATTCCGTTGGGCAAATACGGTTGCTCGATAAAAACCGTATTCCATTGTCCTCCTTGCGATTTGTGACACGTTATGGCATACGAGAATTTGACTTGCAAGGCATTGAAATATTCATTTTCTTTTACTTTTTGAAATTTCTTATATTTAGTAGTCTCATTTTCATAATCTTTCATGACTTCTTCGTACAATCTGTTCGATTCTTCGTAGGATAATGACGGTGATTCGCTCGAAATGGTATCTAATAACAATACGGTTTCATACGGTTTCTGATCTGGATAATCGACCATTCGTATCTTGACATTGGCAAATTTGAAACCGTACAATTCTTTTATATTTCGAATATCCAAGACTTCAATAATATCACCATTGGCAATAAAACCGGCTTCGTCGGAATCCTTTAACCAAAAGTAATTATTTTTTACAACCATTAGGAAATCTCCTGTAGAAAGTTCGCTTTCTTTATCTAGAATTTTGGTCCTAATTTGTTGATTGTACTGGTTGGCTCTCTTGTTCGAACGAACTATAAAAGCAGTATCTTCGATACTATAATTGCTATAAGCCGAATTGATAGCGTCTTGAATATCGTAACCATCTGATAATCTGACAATATCTTTAAATCCTTTGAGATTAAATTTGAAACTATCGAAAAACACATCTTTTAATAATTCCCGAAGTTCGGTAGCATTATGCAAAATTCCCGAGTTTTCTTCTTGACGCATGATTTCATCAAATTCGATAGAATACACATCTTTATTGTAATGTAAACTTAAAGTATCTGTATCTAATGCTGGCGATATATCTAACTGAACTGGTGGCAATTGAGCCGTATCTCCTAACAGAATCATTTTGCAATTGTCGCCCGAATAGACATAGGAAATTAAATCGTCTAAAAGGGAACCATTTTCGTATAATTTCGATTCCGTATTCACATCCGAAATCATAGAAGATTCGTCTATAAAAAAGATGGTATTTTTATGTTTGTTGGGTTGCAAAGTGAATGAAACGCCTCCGCCAGAGGTCTTTTTAGGGAAATAAATTTTTTTATGAATGGTAAAAGCTGGTTTGTTCGAATAATTAGCAATTACTTTTGCGGCACGACCAGTTGGCGCGAGTAAAACATATTTTTTATTGATCTCGATTAGATTGTTTACAATCGTAGAAATCACCGTTGTTTTTCCCGTTCCTGCGTACCCTTTTAGTACAAAAATCTCGTCTTTATTACTGTTTGTAATGAATTCGGCAATTTGTTGAAAGAAAATATCTTGTTTAACCGTGGGCTTAAAAGGAAATTTTTTTTGTAAAACACTGTAAAACAAGGAAGCACTCATTTATTTTTGATAAAATATTATATTTCAAATATACGGATCAAAATCATCTAGTTTGTTTAATAAAGTAAAAAAAATTGTAGATTTGCTTTTCAATGATTTAATGCCATTATGTCTTCAGGGAACGCTACAATTCTGGGAAAAAAATATAAAAATTTAGTACTTCAAGTTTCATTAACTGAGGTTTCTTTTTGTATAAAAGATACATTGAAAGATAAAATTGAAACCATTCGTAGTTTTTCGTTTGATAAATTTTCTAATCCAACAGAAATTGAAGAATCTTTAATTAAAGTTTTCAACGAAACTCCAGAATTAAATACAAATTTTGACGAAATTACTGTTTTACACAACAATAACTTGCTCACTTTTGTGCCGTCAGTTTTATTTGATGCACAATATTTAGGTAGCTATTTACAATACAATACAAAGGTTTTCGAATCTGATTTTTTTGCTTATGATTTGGTTACTAATAATGATATGGTTACTGTTTATATTCCGTATGTGAATATAAATAATTTTCTAATTGATCGTTTTGGAAGTTTCAATTACAAACATTCGTTTACCATTTTAGTAAAAAAAGTACTCGAATTTTCTAAAAATATCGATGAACCACAATTGTATGTTCATATTCAATCCACTAATTTTCAGATTATAGCGGTTAGAAATCAGAAGCTGTTGCTTTTTAATACATTCGATTATAAAACCGAAGAAGATTTTATTTATTACTTACTTTTTGTAGCCGAACAGCTTCATTTGAATCCAGAAATAGTACAAGTAAAACTTTTCGGAACGGTTTCTAAAGAAAGTAATTTATACCAAATTACTTATAAATACATACGAAATGTGTCTTTATTTTTCGACCATAACAACCTAGAAAACAACATTTCACAACAAGACTATTTACAACATTTTATACCCATACACACGTGCGAATAATTTCAGGAAAATACAAAGGACGACGAATTAGTCCACCCAAAAACTTGCCAGTTCGCCCCACGACTGATATGTGTAAGGAAGCCTTATTTAATATTTTAAATAATAATTTCAATTTTTCCGAACTTCGGATTCTCGATTTATTTGCAGGGACAGGAAGTATCAGTTACGAATTTGCCTCTCGAGGCTGTAAACCCATTACTAGTGTTGATGGTGATATGGGTTGCGTGAATTTTATTAGAAAAACGACCAAAGAATTCGATTTTGACATTACACCCATAAAAAGTGATGTTTTCGCTTTCTTAGAGAAAAACAAAGCCAGTTACGATATTATTTTTGCTGATCCGCCATACGGAATGGATCAAAAAGATTTCGAAAAAATTATTACATTGGTTTTTGAAAACGGTTTGTTAGAGGATGATGGTATGATGGTTATCGAACATTCTAAATACACAAAACTAAACCATATGGAAAATTTTTCTTATGATAAAGGTTACGGTGGTTCAGTTTTTACTTTCTTCGAATTAGAAAATGGCGAGGAAGAAACTGACGATGAAGACGATGAATTTGAAAGCTAATGTAATCATTTTTAAATCTATTTAAATTCTTCAACCATTCTTATGATAGTTTCTATACCTTTTTCAGTTTCTTCATTGTGATCTGAAGAAATATTAGATGTAAGATCATTACCAAACTCATCATTTATGAAATCTGTGATCTTTTCAATAATCTCTATATTATCTATATTCAATATTGTTTTTACTAATGCAATTTTTGGTTCTTGAATATCCATAACCTTATTTTTTACCAAATTTAAAAAAATTTACAATCAAATATTTAATAATCAATATTTTAACTTTTACATAACATATTTATAATATTGATATTATATATCTGTTTTTTTGATTTGATTGAATAAAAAATAAATTAAATAATGAGATTAACGTATTCTATTCTCGTTATCATTTATACTTTTTTCCTTAAATTCTGAATCTTTAATTTTTCCAAAAGAATATCTAATTGCTAAAGAAATTTCATGAGTGTCTGATAAATAGTTTGATTTCGAGCTTACTTTATTTACAGTAAAATCTTCTTTGTAAACGAAATTTTTAAAAACATCATTAAAGCTTAAAGTACAATCCCATTTTTTAAAAAATATCTTAGAAACAGCAAAATTTATAATAAAATTAGGTTGTTTTCTTTCAAAAACACCTTCCTTTTGAGTAGTTAGTCCCCAAAATGTAGTAGATATGATATATTCTTTAGGTAATTTGAATTGATGATTTGAATAATAGTAGATATAGGGTTTAGATTCTTTTTGTATGGCTAATTTGTCTTCTGTTTTATTTAAAATAAAGCTTAAACTATTGTTTACTGTCCAAAATTCATAAGCAAATGGAATCGTAAAATCTATTTCGAAGCCACTTTCTTTATCAAAATTCTTCTGACTAAAGGTTAAAATATTTTGAGAATTATCATACTTAAAATCTCCATAAACAGGATTTGAATTTTTGTAATAACTCAATCGAATTGATTTATCATTGTACTGAAAATTAGCTGCAATTTCATCATTAATTGTAGGATCAAGATTACTATTACTACCATAAATAAAATAAGGGTTTATATAAGTAGAACCCTGATTTGTGGAAGAATAATTGGGTCTAGTTATGCTTTTAGAATAATTTAAAGTAATGGTTTTTGAACTATCTACAGGAATATCAAATTGTGCTTTTGGAAAAAAATTAGTGTATTCTTTTTTAATTAAAGGTAAAATTTCATTGGTGTATTTTCCAATGATATTGGTGTTTTCAATTCTAAAGCCTGCTGAATATTGCAACTTTTTTATTTTACCTGAAACTTGTGAATAACCTGAAATATTTTGTTCTTTAAAATTATAATTTGATGTTGTTGAAGTTAAATTAGTTAAATCTGAAATGTCAAAATTTGTTTTAGCTTTAGCGCTAAGAAATAAACCACCAATTTCTAATTTTATCTCATTTTTAAACGTTTTTTCTAAATCTGTTCTGCCAGAAATAACCGAAACATTAAATTGCTGATTTCTATTTTGTGCTAGTTGAAATGGAGAATTATTATAACTGTTTTGAACTAAAGTAACCATTTCTTGATTGAAATTAGAAAACTGAAAACCTGAAAATAATTGAGTATTTATTGATTTTATTTTCTTAGAATAATTTGCAAAGGAATTTGTATAAACTCGATTGTTATCGTTATTACTCCGTGTTAAAATATTGTTTTCAATATTATTTTGTTTGTTGAAAGTTTTTGTATTGATACCAAAAATATCTTTTTGAACTCTTGCATTTCCGCTGATAGAAAAATAATCATCTTCATTTATTTTGTAAAATAATCCGCTTCCAAAAATGAACTGAGGTCTTTTAGTATAAGCTTCTACATCATAATTTGAAATAATATTTTCCTCAGGAATCTCATATTTTATATCGTGTCCTTCCCAAATAGTTAATTGATTGTAATTGAAATTTGCTTTAATTTCTAATTTCTTTTTTTTGATGCTGGCATTGATTCCTACATAATTATTGAATCTTTTTTTGACTGAAGCGGTTTCTGTCAAATCGATTTTAAACCCTTCTTTTTTACTTAATTTTCTTGTGATTAAAATGACAACTCTACCATCTGCTTCATATTTTGCTGAGGCATTATTTATAAT
>CAXYWC010000022.1:0-37450 GCA_964292845.1 uncultured Flavobacterium sp.
TTGGATAGATAACCAAAGCACCATTTTTCAATACCACCACTACTTTTTTAATTGCAGCCTCATTGGGATTGTCTTCGTATATTTTTATGAATTGTGCCATTTGTATTATTAAAAATAATAAATTTTTCAATAACAAAGATACAATCTTTTGAGGTTAATTAAGATGAATTCCATTTGTAAAGTTCAAATGTAAAAATCGGTTTTTAGCGTTTTAATATTTATATTCGCAGTACAAATAACTTATTTGTTTTATGCAAACCGAAGCCATTTTTGAAAATATTGCTAATAGAATTATCGAAGAAATTATAAAAATAACAATTTAAAACATATCCATGGATAAGAATAGTCAACTAGTAATAGAGATTTTTGAGAGAAATCCTGAATTTTTTGTTCAATTAATTTCAAAATATTATCCACTGGATGAAGATTTACTAGAATTATATATAGACAAATGGGATTGGTTTTATTTATCACATAATAAATCATTGCCTTGGACATTTGAATTAATTGAAAAATTTGAAGACAAATGGAATTGTAAAAATTTATCAAACAATAAATCATTGCCTTGGACAATTGAATTAATTGAAAAATTTGAAGAGAAATGGAATTGGGAAAATTTATCAAACAATAAATCATTGCCTTGGACAATTGAATTAATTGAAAGATTTGAAGATAAATGGGATTGGGATTATTTTCTTCGTAACGAATCAATACCATGGACAATTGAATTAATTGAAAAATTTGAAAACAAATGGAATTGGGAAATTTTATCAAACAATAAATCATTGCCTTGGACAATTGAATTAATTGAAAAATATATTGATAAATGGAATTGGGAAAATTTATCAGATAATAAATCATTGTCTTGGACAATTGAATTAATTGAAGAATATATTGATAAATGGAATTGGGAAAATTTATCAGACAATAAATCATTGCCTTGGACTGTAGCTTTTATTGAAAAATATATTGATAAATGGGATTTCAGATGGATTTCAGGTAATAGAACATTACCTTGGTCTGTACAGTTAATTGAAAAATTTGAAGACAAATGGGATTGGAAATATTTATCAGGTAATGAATCATTATCTTGGTCTGTTGAATTAATTGAAAAATTTATTTATGACTGGGACTGGTATATTTTAAGTGAAAATATATCATTGCCTTGGTCTGTAGATTATTGTGAACAAAATAAACGAGGATGGTACTGGGAGTATTTATCGTGTAATAAATCATTGCCTTGGTCAATTGAATTAATTGAAGAATATGAAGAAAGTTGGGATTTTAAACGTTTATCAGGTAATGAAGCATTACCTTGGTCTTTAGAATTAATTGAAGAATATGAAGTAAATGAAGAAAGTTGGGATTTTAAACGTTTATCAGGTAATAAATCATTGCCTTGGACTATAGAATTTTTTGAAAAATATATTGATGAATGGGATTTTAAACGTTTATCAGAAAATGAAACATTGACTTGGTCTATAGAACTTATACAAAGATTTGAAGAAAAATGGGATTGGGAAAGTTTATTATTTAATAAATCATTGCCTTGGACGATTGAATTAATTGAGAAATATGAAGATAAATGGGATTGTTTTTTTTTAAGTAGAAATAGTAATATAAAATGGTCAATAATTCAACTTCATCATTTTGCAAAAAAAATAAAGCCCTCAGAGAATATTTGGACTACAATGAAAGTATATGTAGATGATGAATTAATTGAGGAAGTTTTAAAGAAATTAAATATGTATGATATAGAAATTGCAGGAAACTTAACTATTCAAGATTGGATTGATTTAGTTGGAGGTATAGAAGAAGATAAAGTAACTATTGATTACAAAAGTAATGAAAAATGGGGTTTGGCATTCTATTTCTTTGAAGAAAGAATCAGAACAAGATATTTGAATCCAATTGAAGCAATTTTAGAAATGGGTGATAATTTAGGAGAAGGTTTTGCTGTTGTTAATTTGCAATGTTCGTTGATTGAAACAATTGAAAGTTTTATTAATGGATGCATACATGAATACGATAATGTATATAGAAAATTTAAATGGAAGAAAAAAAATATTATATTATTTAATTCTAATAAAGAAATTCTTGAATCTTTTTTTTATAAAAGAAAACCATTTATAAATTACTCTAAAAAAATTGATGGAGGTGATTTTTATGATTCTGTCAGATGTGGCTTATTACACGAAACACAAACAAAAAACAATTGGAAAATAAGAAAAGGTTTGAGTGATGGTGACGCATATGAAGAAAAAGATAGATTTAAAATTATTTATAGAGATAATTTTCAAAGAGCTTTAGAAATAGTAATTCATAATTATAAAATCGCAATAACAAAAGGAGAAAACTTAAATGGTGATAAAATTGAATATTTCAATGGAATAAAAATAGATGAATTACGTTTAAACTTAATTGCAAAATTTAATCACATTTGCCATGAATCATAATACGCATTTAACCGCAATATTAGCTTGGGGTTCTTTAACTTGGGAACCTAAAAGTTTAGAATTTAATAAAGAAATTGGATGGCATAATGATGGTCCCACTTTACCTATTGAATTTGCACGCATTTCAAAAGATGGAAGATTAACTTTAGTAATTACAAAAAGTGGAACTCCAGTAATAACGCATTTCACTTTGGCTGATTTTCAAACCAAAGTAGAAGATGTTATTCTAAATTTAAAAGAGCGTGAAGGCTGTAGTTTAAGAGATATTGGTTATTATATATCAGCGACTCAAATATTTCATCCAGAAAATTTTCCTTTTAAAAAAGAAATAATAGAATGGGCTGAAAAAATAAAAATGGAGAATGTGGTTTGGACAAATCTTCCAGAAAAATGGGAATATAAAAACGAAATTGAGGAAGTCATAAGCGTTAATCCAAATGAAAGAATAGAATATTTAAAAAACTTACCCGAAGAAAAGAAAAAATTAGCCGAGGAATACATAAGAAAAGCTCCATTTCAAACACAAACCAAATACAGAAGTTTGATAGAAAAAGAATTAGGATGGACACACATTGAAGTTGACATAAATCCGCAGTTCAAAGAAATACTTGAATTAGAAAATAAATTAACATTTTCTAAAATGGGCGGCATTGGAAATTTAAATTGTTTAGATTGTCATCATTCTGAATCTATTTTAACTTTCATGCATGGATTTGATCCCAAGTCAGGCGTTCGTTGTGCTACTTATGGTTTTCAATGTCAATCTTGTGGAAAATTTCATAAAGTTCATCATAACCAAAGAGATGGTTTTGAAAAGATTAATGATTGTGAATGTGGCGGAAAAATTGAAAAAGAAAAAGCTGTTTTTTGTTCAAAATGCAAATCTGATAATATTCAATTTAAAATGAAAAATCTAAGTTAATTCATAAAGAATATTTTTTTATATAAAAAAATTTCGTGGTCAAGAACCAAAAGTCGAGGCGTTGTTGAAACGGGCTGGGTTGGTGTAAATTCAAATACTAAATGACATAAATTTTAACCAATCACATCCAACTTAGCAAAACGCAATAACAATTTCTTGATACCGCCAACTTCAAATTTAATCTCCGCTTTTTTGTCGGCACCAGCACCTTCTAGGTTTAAGATTTCTCCTTTTCCGAAGCGTTCGTGCATGACAATATTTCCTGCAACCAATTTGTTATCGAATAAATTAGCACTGTTAGGACCCGAATTGCTCGAAACTGGTTTTAGTTTACGAATATTAATATCCGATTTGGGTTCGTTATCCGTAATATATTTGGGAGGCGTTCCTGTTATGGGTTTTGCCAATCGTAGTTTCGATTTATCGACATCACCAAAAATATCATGATCAATTTGTGGCTTGTATCTGTAATTTGTTTCAGGTGGTGTGAGATATTCTAAATAGTCTCCATCTATCTCTTCGATAAAGCGGGAAGGTTCACTATCAGTCAGTTTTCCCCAACGATAACGCGATTGTGCATAGGTTAAATACGCCTGATGCTCAGCACGTGTTAAGGCTACATAAAACAATCGGCGTTCTTCTTCGAGTTCGCTTCTGGTACTCATACTCATGGCACTTGGGAATAAGTCTTCTTCCATTCCTACGATAAAAACCGTTGGAAATTCTAACCCTTTTGCTAGGTGAATCGTCATGAGTGCTACTCGATCTTCATCGGTAGTATCTTTGTCTAAATCGGTTGCCAGCGCCACATCTTCTAAAAACTCCGATAAAGCCCCACGAGCGCCATCGACCTCTACTTGTCCATCGGTAAAATCCTTGATACCGTTTAGTAATTCTTCGATATTTTCAATTCGAGCAATACCTTCTGGTGTACCGTCTTTTTTGAGTTCCTGAATATATCCTGTTTTTTTGGCTACATGATCAGCAAGGTAAAAAGCATCTTGCGTTTCATTGATAACCTGAAAACTTTTAATCATCGTCACAAAATCTTGTAACTTCGTTTTGGTTCCTGAATTTAATTTTAAATCGATTTTATCAATGACTTCCATCACTTCAAAAATAGAACGCTTGTAATGATTGGCTGCAATAGTCAATTTTTCGACGGTCGTATCCCCTATTCCTCGTGCTGGATAATTGATCACACGAATGAGTGCTTCTTCGTCTTTTGGATTAATAACCAATCGCAAATAACACAATATATCTTTAATTTCTTTCCTTTGGTAGAAGGACAATCCGCCATAAATTCGGTACGGAATGTCGCGTTTTCGCAAAGCATCTTCCATAGCACGAGATTGCGCATTGGTACGATACAAAATAGCAAACTGACCATTCGTCATTTGATTTGTCATCTTTTGCGTCCAGATTTCTCCTGCCACAAAACGACCTTCATCATTGTCGGTAACACTTCGGTTTACTTTTATTTTTTGACCAAAATCATTCGCTGTCCAAACTACTTTGTCGAGTTTGGTTTTATTTTTATCAATAACTGAATTGGCTGCTTCAACTATATTTTTTGAAGAACGGTAATTTTGTTCCAGTCGAAACATTTTTACATTTTCGTAATCTTTCTGAAAATTTAAAATATTATTAATGTTGGCACCACGGAAACCGTAAATACTTTGTGCATCGTCACCAACCACACAAATATTTTGGAATCTATCCGATAACGCACGAACAATTAAATATTGCGAATGGTTTGTATCTTGGTACTCATCGACCAAAATATATCGGAAACGATCCTGATATTTCAGCAAAACTTCTGGAAAACGAGTCAGTAATTCGTTGGTTTTTAATAGCAAATCATCAAAATCCATCGCGCCCGCTTTGAAACATCTTTCGACATAATTTTGGTAAATTTCTCCCAAACGAGGCTTTTTTGCCATCGCATCTGATTCTTGTAATTCGGGATTATTGAAATAGGCTTTAACCGTAATTAAACTATTTTTGTAGGACGATATTTTACTAAAAACTTGTTTTGGTTTGTAAATATCTTTGTCCAATTGCATTTCTTTGATAATGGCTCCTAATAACCGAACAGAATCTTGGGCATCGTAAATCGTAAAATTGGAAGGATAACCCAATTTATCGGCTTCCGAACGAAGAATTCTGGCAAAAACGGAGTGAAAAGTTCCCATCCAGAGGTTTTTGGCTTCGGCATTTCCTACAATATCTGCAATACGCTTTTTCATTTCACGTGCTGCTTTGTTGGTAAATGTGAGTGCTAGAATATTAAACGCATCAACACCTTGGCTCATTAAATTAGCGATTCTAACGGTAAGAACTCTCGTTTTTCCTGATCCTGCGCCAGCAATAACAATCATTGGCCCATCTTTTTGTAAGACCGGCGCTTGTTGTGCTTCGTTAAGTTGACTGATGTATTTTTGCATTTTTACGTTCCAAATTTGTGCAAAAATAGTTATATTAAGAGTATAAAAAAAGACATTCTTTAGAATGTCTTTAAAACTTACTTTACTTTGCTACTTTCCTGTTCTAACCTTGTAATGACTTGTTGTTCTTCGTCTGTTAAAACCATCGAATTATTTTTTAACCAAAATTTATCGGTGTACTGATTGCCTCTTTCATACAAAGATCTATCATTATATACTGACTTTTTGTTATAGGTAAGATCGTCTTTTTTGTAATCGGTTACAACTAAATCACTTTTATATTCAATGATTTCATTGTATTTCTTTTTGTTCCAAATTTTGAGTTTCCCTTTTCTAGATGTAAAAGACAAAAGATAATTTCCGTTGCTAACTTTAAATGATGATTTTAATTTCAAATCTAACAGAGATGCTTTAATAATCAGAATGTTAATTACTTTTGTGTATTGAATATTTGCTTGATCGGAAGCAATTTCAAGATCAGAAATTAAGTAGGTATTTGGATCAAAAACTACTGTTCCTTTGTATAGATATTTTTTCAAATCCGCTTTTGGTTGAAAATTTATTATATATGTTTCTGTACCTGATTTATTAATTTTAGATTTTAATTCAAAATCATAATCTTCATAATTATCGCTGTCAAATAGTATTTTTTCTAGGTTATAAAAATTATATTGCTTTGTTGTTGCATTTCTAACATCCAGCCCTGAAGCTAAATCTAAAGTTTCATCATCTTCACTTATAAGTTTTGCCGCCCTACTTTGATTCACAATTAAATCTGAATCCGTTTTTTTTGTATTTCCATTCATATGAAAATCTATTAAACCGTCTGTAAACCGAGTATATTTATCATTTACTTTAACAAATTCACGGTAATATGTATTTAAAACTATTGGTTTGTTAAACTTAGCTTTTGAAATATTTATTGCCTTTAGTAGGAATTGTTCAATAGGTTCTTTGGTGACTATTACATCTTCTAATTCTACTGTATTTTGCTCTAAATAAATAATTTTAGAGTCATTATTCAAGTCTGAAAGTTTAAGACTGTATTTTTTGTATTCTAAATGTGAAATCGTAAATTCTACATTCGATTTATACTCTAATTGAAATGCTCCTTCATCGTTAGAAACAGTCCCTAAACTTGAGTTTTGAAATGTAATATTTGCGTTTTGTATTGGTTTTTTTGTAATAATATCTTGCAAATAATATATAACTTGCTTGTCCTGAGCATATCCTAATTGAATAAATAAAAATAAAATAAATACCCTAATTTTGTTTTTCATGCTTTTAAAATTAAAAAAACTCACAAAATAATAGCCATTTTGTGAGTTTAAATTTAGTACTGTTTTTTGTTCGTTTTAATCATTCATAGAAATCAAAAACTCTTCATTGTTTCTTGTTTTCTTGAAACGATCATTGATAAATTCCATTGCTTCAACAGGATTCATATCGGCAAGGTATTTGCGCATAATCCACATGCGTTGAATGGTTTTTTCGTCTAGTAATAAATCATCACGACGTGTGCTAGAAGAGGTTAAATCGATAGCTGGGAAAATACGACGATTAGCAATTTTACGATCTAACTGCAATTCCATATTACCTGTTCCTTTAAATTCTTCGAAAATTACCTCGTCCATTTTAGATCCTGTTTCAGTAAGCGCCGTAGCAATAATACTTAATGAACCACCATTTTCTACATTACGGGCTGCTCCAAAGAAACGTTTTGGTTTTTGCAACGCATTGGCATCTACACCACCGCTTAATACTTTTCCAGAAGCGGGTTGTACAGTATTGTAAGCACGTGCTAAACGAGTAATCGAATCTAATAATATCACAACGTCATGCCCACATTCAACCAATCGTTTTGCTTTTTCAAGGACAATATTGGCGATTTTTACGTGTTCTTGCGGTTCTCTATCAAAAGTAGAAGCTACTACTTCGCCACGCACACTACGTTGCATATCGGTAACTTCTTCAGGTCGTTCGTCTATTAATAAAACTAGTAAATACACTTCGGGATGATTGGCTGCAATGGCATTGGCAATCTCCTTGAGTAACATGGTTTTACCCGTTTTTGGTTGTGCCACAATCATACCACGCTGTCCTTTTCCTATTGGGGAAAATAAATCGATAATTCGAGTAGAAATGGAACTTCCTCTTTCTGCCAATTTGAATTTTTCGGTAGGGAAAACGGGGGTTAAATGTTCGAACGAAACTCTATCGCGAACTACTTGCGGATCGTGTCCGTTTATTTTTAAAACTTTTACTAAAGGGAAAAATTTTTCTCCTTCTTTTGGAGGGCGAACCACCCCTTTTACGGTATCTCCGGTTTTTAAACCAAACAATCGAACTTGTGAAGTTGATAAATAAATATCGTCGGGAGAGGCTAAATAATTATAATCGGAAGAGCGCAAAAATCCGTAACCGTCGGGCATCATTTCTAAAACGCCTTCACTTTCTATAATGCCTTCAAACTCATATTCGGGTTCTCTGAAATTAGGGGTTTTCTTGTGTTTTGCGTTTGGATTGTTATTTTGCTGTTTTTGGTTTTGATTCGGATTATTTGGCTTAACAGCTTGATTTTCATCATTATTTTGTTCTTCCTTTTTTTCTTCAAGTTTCGTTTCGAGAGGTTTTGTTTCTGGAATTGCAGTCTCCGAAGTTGGAAGTGGTTTGATTATTTTTTTGTTCCTGTGCGAATTATCTACTTTGGTAACATTATTTTCATCCTTGGTAAAACGAATTACTTTTGGAGGGCGTTGTTTTACTATAGGTGCTGCAGGAGTACTTTCTGGTTTGGGTTCTACAGCTTCTACCGCTTCAAAAGTTATTTCTTGCTGAGGCACCACTGGAGCCGATTTTACTTTGCCAATAATAGGTTTTAGTACTTTACTATCAATAATTCTAGCTCTTTTGGGTTTTTCTTCTAAAACAGGTTTTGGTTCTGGAATAGAGGCTATTGTCTCAGGATTTGCTGCTTGATAATCTAGTATTTGATAAACTAAATCATCTTTTTTCAGTGTTTTGAATTTAGCAATTTTGGCAATTTTAGCAATTTCTTGTAGCTCTGGGAGCTTCATTTCTTTTAAAACAGAAATATCAAACATAAAAGGATGTGTGAATTAATTATTGGGATATAATGTATTGAGATTTTTTTTGAATCTTACTTTCCGAAGTATGAAGTTCTTACGGATTATTACTGCAATATTACAAATTTTATTTTAGTAAACAATAGTTTTTTATCAAAAGAAAATATATTTTTGTCTAAAATAATTAATAATTGCAATGATTCAGCGCATACAAAGTATCTATTTAGCACTTGCTTTTGGTATAACGGCTATTTTGCCTTTTATTTTTCATTTATGGAAATTAGAAAATGGAGAAACCGTTTACTTTATGAGCAATATCTTGTATAGTCTCTTATTTGGGTTGAGTACAACCTTATCGATTGTAAGTTTGATTTCGTTTAAAAAAAGACAACAACAATTTGTGATGAACAGATTGAATATAATATTGAACTTAATTTTACTAGGATTATTTGTGTATCGTACACTAACGGTATCTGGAGAAACTGTGGTTTCGGAGAAAGGTATTGGGATGTTTCTTCCTATTGTTGCTATCTTTTTATTGGTTTTGGCCAATAAAGCCATCAAGAAAGATGAAGATCTCGTAAAATCTGTAGATCGATTGCGATAAACCTTCTTAGTTTATTAGTGCGGGAAAATCCGTTTCAAGAAATTGAGACGGATTTTTTATTTCCATTTATTTGCTCCCTATTTCGATGATTTCTAAGTCTTTGATTTTGTCATCGTCAATTAGAAATCGAAGCATGGTTCGCACGGTATGAAAACCGCTCTTACCACAAGCGCCTGGATTCATATGTAAGAAATTAAGGTTTTTATCGTATTGAACTTTCAAAATATGCGAGTGCCCACATATAAATAATTGCGGTGGATTGCGTTTTAGCTCGTCTCTAATTTCTGGATTGTATTTGCCCGGATAACCGCCTATATGAGTAATCCAAACGGAAACCTTTTCGCACATAAACCGATTGTGCAGTGGGAATTCTAGCCTAGCCTTTGCGTCATCAATATTGCCAAAAACGGCCCGTAATGGTTTTATCTTTTTTATCGTATCGGTTACCGCTAGATTGCCTATATCTCCAGCATGCCAAACTTCATCTGCAAGCTGGATGTATTTTAACATTGTTTCATCAATATGACTATGGGTATCTGAGAGCAGTAGTATTTTTTTCAAAACATTTTAATTTCTAAAACCGTACAAAGCTATGTTAAATATTTAAAATTACTATCTTTGCCAAATAGTTATAATTACAATCTTTTTGCTTACATGAAAAATATATATTTTGACAATGCCGCAACCACACAACTTCGCCCAGAAGTAGTGTTAGAAATAACAAAAGTTTTAACCGAAAATTATGGTAATCCCTCATCAACCCACTCTTTTGGAAGGCAGGCAAAAAACTTAATTGAACTTTCTAGAAAAAGTATTGCAAAAAATTTGAATGCCACTTCTCCAGAAATTATTTTCACCTCGTGCGGTACAGAAGCTAATAATTTTATTATTCAATCCTGCATTCGAGATTTAAAAGTAGAGCGAATTATTACTAGCAAAATGGAGCATCATGCCGTTTTGCATACCGTTCAAATTCTTCAAGAACAATATAACGTAGCTATTGATTATGTTACTATTCTGCCTTCTGGAGAAATCGATTTGGTGCATCTTTCAGAGTTACTGTCGCAACAAAGCAAGACTTTAGTGAGTTTGATGCATGTCAATAACGAAATTGGAAGCATACTAAATCTTGATCGAGCGGCTAAAATTTGCAAACAATACCAAGCCTATTTTCATACCGATACAGTACAATCTATTGGAAAAGTAAAAATTGATTTGCAAGAAACTCCTATCGATTTTCTAGTTGCTAGTGCCCATAAATTTCATGGCCCAAAAGGAATTGGTTTTGCTTTTATTAGAAAAGGAATTTCTATAAACCCAATATTATTAGGTGGTGAGCAAGAAAAAGGATTGCGAGCAGGAACCGAAAGTGTACACAATATTGTAGGAATGGCAAAAGCTCTAGAATTATCTTATGACAATTTAGAGGAAGAAGAAAAATACATTTCAGAACTTAAAAAATATACCGTTTCTCAGTTGGAATCTCATTTTCCATGTATTAAATTTAATGGAAATCCGTCAGAAACACTCTACAATATTTTGAATATTATTTTACCTTTTTCAGAAGAAAAAGCAGCTATGATTTTGTTTAATTTAGATATGAAAGGAATTGCAGTTTCTAGAGGAAGCGCCTGTCAGTCAGGAAGTAGCAAACCTTCGCATGTTTTAGCAGAAATACTAACAGAGGAAGATTTAAAAAAACCGTCATTACGTATCTCTTTTAGCCATTACAATACGGTTGAAGATATCGATTATTTAATTGAAAATTTAAAATCAGTATAATAATGCTACCCAAATTAATACTAATAGTATCGTTAATTAGTATTCATTGTTTTTCTCAAAAATTTGATATTCAAGGACATAGAGGTTGCCGTGGTTTGTTGCCAGAAAATTCTGTTCAAGCCATGAAAAAAGCCATCGATTTAGGAGTAACCACACTAGAATTAGATGTTGTTATTTCTGCTGATAAGCAAGTGCTACTGTCGCACGAACCTTTCCTGTCGCATGAAATTTGTTTGGATACAAAGGGAAATGAAATAACGGAAGCAACCGAAAAATCATATAATTTATATACTCTAAATTATGATGAAATCAGAAAATGCGATTGTGGATCTAAAATTCATCCGCGATTTTTAACACAACAGAAGCTAAAAACCTATAAACCGCTCTTGTCCGAAATAATTGATAGTGTTGAAAATTATATCGCAAAAAAATATCCTAAAAAAACTATTTTTTATAATATTGAAACCAAAAGTGCTGTTGAGGGCGATGCTATTTTTCATCCCAAACCAAAAGAATTTGTCGATTTAGTATTAAAAGTGATTGATGCTAAAAAGATTTCAAATCGTGTTTATATTCAGTCATTTGACGTTAGAACGTTACAGTATTTACATCAAATAAAACCAAAAATTAAAACCGTTTTATTGGTAGAAAACAAATTATCTGTTGCGGAAAATTTAATTTTATTAGGCTTTAAACCCACTGTTTACAGTCCCGAATTTATTTTATTAAATAAGGAGAATGTTACTTTTTTACACAAAAAAAATATTAAAATTATTCCTTGGACAGTGAATGAAACTAGCGATATGCAAAAACTAATCGATATGAAAGTGGATGGTATTATTTCGGACTATCCCAATCGCTATTTTGAATGGCTAAAAAAATAAAATCCGCCTCTTTTTTATGAGACGGATTTTATTGAAATTATCTTATTTCTTCTTAAGATTTTGATTTTCAGCGTTGGTGTCCATCATTTCCATTAATTTCATTCCAAGTAATCCGCTAATTCCGCCTTCAGAACCATTTGTTCCTGTAATTAATACATCTGGAATTACTTTGATATTTCCTTTGCCTATTTCTTCGGTAATTTTATATTTGGTAAAATTATCTCCTCCCATGGCAGAAACCTGTAATTGATAGGACTCTGCGGTTGATTTACCAACGGCCATAATTTTTTCAGCTTCTGCCAATCCAGTTTTTGAAATTCGTTCAGCTTCCGCACTAGCGGTAAGTTTTGTCGCTTCTGCCTGTGCTCCTGCTCTAGCCTTTGTTGCTTCAGCTTCGGCATTCGCACGCATTTTTGTTGCTTCAGCTTCAGCATTTACATTTAATTTTAAACTGGTAGCGTCACCTTCTGCTTTTTTTACAGTAGCATCGGCTGTTCGCTGTGCAATTTCAACACTTTGAGAAGCTCTTACAATTTCTTTTTGCATATCGGCAATAGCCGTTTCTTTTTCCATTCCTTGGCGTTGTTCTTGTGCCATCTTTTGGGTTTGATAGGTTTTTTGCTCTTCCTCGGCAATTTTTCTATCGGTCAATGTTTTCATCAACGATTCTGGAGGCACAATATCACCAATTAAGGTATCAACAGCATTCACGTTATATTCATCCAAAACCACTTTTATATGATTTTTAGCCGATTCTTGACGCTCTTTTCTTGTGCTTAAAAAAGAAATTACATCACTTTCTTGAGCGGAGTTTCTAAAATAGTTACCGATAGTAGGTTCTAAAACTTGAGAAACTAAGTTTGTCATACTTCCGAAGCGGGCAATAACCTTTGGTGCTTCGTTTGCTGGAACGTGGATAATTTGTGACACATCAAGATTAAATGGGAAACCATCTTTAGAGCGCACTGTAATGGTGGATAAATTATGATCTAAATTATGTGATTCGCTACGAGCATCTGCCCAATTTAGCACTAGATTGGTTGTAGGAACAGGTTCTAATTTGGTTGTATATTTATTCAAGGCATATTTTCCTGGCCCTAGCGGTTCCATCCAAACACCACGCTGCCCTTTTGATACAATGTTACCGTGTTTGAAATGTTCTCCTGTTACATCTAGACCGTCTTCTCCAATATATGAAATGACAACTCCAACATACCCTATTTGCACATCAGTCATTGGATTTTGTTCAATTTGAAATGCCCATGTATTTATATAATACGACCCCGCAAGCATTACTTGAGGTTGCAAACCTCTGTTTCCTCCTTTGGTAAGAAATTCATCGCAATCTTGAAAATTATTATGTCCTTCTACGTTTGTTCCTGCAATTTGCCCTTGAGGAATAGGTTCTCCGTCTAAAGCCGTTACGATTCCAATCATATTTTCAAAAATTTTAATTTGATCGGCAATCACTATTTCAAAAAGAAAAGTGTTGATACGATAAGATCCTGTGGTAATAAAGGCAGATTGACGCCCTTTTTGTCCACCATTATCCAAGAAAGATTTTGCGTCTTGAAAATTATCACTTGCTACTTTTCGTGCTAGAATTCGACCTGTAGGAATTTCTTTTCCGTCTTTACTTAAAATTAATCCTATTTTTCCCTCTGGGATGATTGTAAATGCTGTCATATCGACAGAGTATTGCCAAATCCACATGCCCCAATATAACCCGGGTGCTAGTGTTTGGGCTTGAAATCCAGCTTCGCCTTTTGTGGCAATAATTCTGCTATCGGGTAGTGATTTATCGGCTCCAAAAAGAACAAACTTTTTAGTAACTAAGCCTATTTTATCTTCAGGAACAATTACCATTCCGAAAAATACGCGCAAAACAAATTTGTAAAAAAGTAATGAAAATACGAGTAGCACTAGCCACCATAAGCTAAAAATTGATGTCATTTGTTATGATATTAAATGATTTTAAAATATTGAAATAATTTAAAGTTTCGATTTTGAAAAGCGTGTCTTTCGTTTTTGAGAAATTTAAAAAATAAATTTAGGTTTTAAGACAACAACAATTTTATGTTTTTCAAATGGATAAAAAAATTATTTCCCTAATTATACGTTAGGTTTTAAAATATGTTACAAAACGGAAGATAATTATAAAAAAATACGCTTTGATTACTCAAAACGTCTTTTGCAATTAAAATTATCTCTTAAAACTTAACCATAACCGTTTTAGTTTCTCCATTTCGTATAAAAACTACAGGAACTTCTTCTCCGGCATTCATTTTAGCCAAGCAAGCCATATAGCTATAAACTTCTTTAATATCATATGTGCCAATTTTGGTAATAATATCGCCTTCTTTTATACCCGCTATATCCGCTGGACGACCTTCGGTAACTCCGTCAACATGCAATCCATCGCCACGATCAGTATAGTCAGGCATTATTCCTAGAGTTACTTTATATTTCGGACGTGTTTTTGCTGCGGTTGCTTTCGTTTTTGTAAATGGTACTTTTTCTTGATTTGCAATATCACTTACAACTCTAAAAACATAATTTGTAATATGAGTTAGACCATAATAATTAATTTTTGCTTCATCGTCACTTGGTTTGTGGTAATCACTGTGCGTACCTGTAAAGAAAAATAATACGGGAATTTCCTTCAAATAAAACGAAGTATGATCTGAGGGGCCAATACCACTTTCGTCTAATGTGATATTGAAACCTGCAGGTTTGTTTTTCTCGATGTTATTTTTAAAATCAGGTGATGTACCAATGCCACCAACGGTCATTTCTTTTTTGTCGTCCAAACGTCCAATCATATCCATATTAATCATTGCTACCACATTTGGGAAAAATGTTTTTACCGTTTCTGCCATTTTTTTAGAGCCTTGTAAGCCATCTTCTTCCCCAGAAAATAGTGCAAAAACATAATTTGCTTTTTCAATTTCTTTATTTTGAGATAGCATTCGGGCTAATTCTAAAACTCCTGCTACTCCAGAAGCATTATCATCGGCACCATTGTGAATTTCTCCTTTCGAATTTGGTTGCAGTGAATGATTGTGCTCATTCAAGCCCAAATGGTCGTAATGAGCACCAATTATGATTGTTTTTGAGGCTTTATTATCTAAAAACGCAATAACATTATTTCCTGAATTGTCTTTTGTTTGTAAGGAATCTGCAGGATTGATTCTTACTTTGTAGGTAAAATTTTGTAAGTATTCTTTTTTAGAATACGATTTCAAACCATAGCTTTTGAATTGTTTCGTCAAATATTCGGCGGCTATTTTTTCTTCTTTAGAACCCGTTAATCTGCCTTTTAAATCATCGGAAGCTAAAAACGAGGTGTGTGTTTTTAGATTTTTTTCATTGGCATTTTCTACTTCATCCGTTTCTACCCAATCCGCAATAAAAACATTGGTTTCACGAGGTTTTGCTTGCTGACGATTGCTCGAAAAGACTAATTTTTTTCCATCGGGAGAGAACATTGGAAACGCATTAAACTCACTTAAATACGTAATTTGTTTTAAATTTTTACCATTTAAATCTATTGTATATAATTGAAAATCATACCCTTTTGTTGAATGATGATTGGAGGAAAAAATTATTTTTTTGTCATTTGGTGTGAAAAAAGGAGCCCAGTTTGCTTTTCCTAAATGTGTAACTTGTTTCAAATCGGTTCCATCAATATTACAAGTATAAATTTCCATATTGGTTGGCGCTACTACATTGTCGGCGAGAAAATCCTTGTATTCTTTAATTTCTGCTTCTGTTTTTGGTCTTGAGGAACGAAAAACTAATTTTTTGCTATCATGAGAAAAGAAACTTCCTCCATCGTATCCTAATCCAAAGGTTATTTGTTTGACATTTGTTCCGTCAATATCCATAGTGTACAATTCCAAATCGCCACTGCGAATACTTGTGAAAGCAATTTTTTTGCCGTCAGGAGAAACCACCGCTTCCGCATCATAACCTGGAGAATTGGTCAGTTTTTTGGTGATATTTCCTTGCAAATCGGCTATGTAAATATCAAAATCAGGGTATATTGCCCACAAGTATTTTCCTTCTCTTGGTTTTGGTGCTGCAGGGCATGCTACATTACCTTCGTGGGTTGAAGCATATAAAATGTGCTTTCCATCGGGCATATAGTAGGAACATGTCGTTCTTCCTTTTCCTGTTGAAATTAATTTTAAATTTTTAGCCTCTATTTGTTCATTGCTTAAATCTAGCATGAAAATTTGATCGCAAGGCACTCCTGCTGCAGTATTGGAAATTTGAAGAGTCAAGTTTTTACTATCAGGACTGAAATAGGCTTCAGCATTATCACCGCCATTGGTAAGCATTTTGATATTTTTCAAATTATTTTCCTGAGCGAAGGCACTAGACGATAGCAACATTGAAAGTACTACGATACTATTTAAGAATATTTTTTTATGGGTCATCATCATTACATTTTTATAGGGTGCAAAAATACAAAAAAAACGTATTGCTTTCACAAAACGTTTCTTCCTGCTATGCATTAGCTTTAATTTTTTATAAATGAATTACTTCGCCATAAGCATCAGCAACGGCTTCCATAACCGCTTCACTCATGGTTGGGTGAGGATGAATTGCTTTTAATATTTCGTGACCCGTAGTTTCGAGTTTACGTGCTACAACAGCTTCCGCTATCATATCGGTAACACCAGCACCAATCATGTGGCATCCTAACCATTCGCCATATTTGGCATCAAAAATTACTTTCACAAAACCATCTGGTGTACCAGAAGCTTTAGCTTTTCCTGAGGCTGAAAATGGGAATTTACCAATTTTTAATTCGTATCCTTTTTCTTTAGCTTGTTTTTCGGTCAAACCTACAGAAGCAATTTCAGGTGTAGCATACGTACAACCTGGAACGTTTCCGTAATCAATAGGTTCTACGTGCAATCCTGCAATTTTTTCCACACAGTTAATTCCTTCGGCAGAAGCAACGTGAGCCAATGCTTGACCTGGAGTAACATCGCCAATGGCGTAATAACCTGGAATGTTAGTTTGCGAAAATGCATTAACTACAATTTTATCTTTATCAGTAGCAATTCCTACTTCTTCTAAACCTATATTTTCAATATTAGTTTTGATTCCTACTGCTGAAAGCAAAATATCAGCTTCTAGAATTTCTTCTCCTTTGCTTGTTTTTACATATGCTTTTACGCCTTTTCCTGTGGTATCAATTTTTTCAACTGAAGAAGAAGTCATTATTTTTACTCCTGCTTTTTTCATCGAACGTTCCATTTGTTTCGATATATCTTCATCTTCAACAGGAACAATATTTGGCATAAATTCTACAATGGTAACTTCTGTTCCCATGGCATTATAAAAATGAGCGAACTCTATCCCTATAGCTCCAGAACCTACAATAATCATGGTTTTAGGCTGCTTTGGCAAAGTCATTGCTTGTCGGTAACCAATTACTTTCGTGCCATCTTGCGGCAAGTTTGGCAACTCTCTTGAACGAGCACCAGTAGCAATAATAATGTGATCTGCACTATATTCGGTAACTTTTCCGTCTTTGTCTGTAACATCGAGTTTTTTTTCAGGCTTTAGTTTTCCAAAACCATCTATGACATCGATTTTGTTCTTTTTCATTAAGAATTGAACACCTTTACTCATATCTCCAGCTACATTTCTACTTCTAGAAACGACAGCACTAAAATCTTTATCAAATGCAGGAACTACTAATCCGTAATCCGAAGCATGTTTTAGGTAATCAAATACTTGTGCCGATTTCAACAACGCTTTGGTTGGGATACAACCCCAATTTAAACAAACGCCACCTAAATTTTCTTTTTCGATAACCGCAACTTTAAAGCCTAATTGTGAAGCTCTAATTGCTGTAACATATCCGCCCGGACCACTTCCTAAAACTATAATATCGTATTTCATGTGTTTTTTTGTAAATTAATTTCACTGTGCGAAAGTAACAATTTATTTGATTAAAGAAAAAAAATACAGTTTAAACTTTCTTGCACTAATTGAACAGAAAACTATTTCTCAAATTGTTTCAATGTTGCAATAATTATGGAAACACAATCTAATAATTGTTCATCATTCATTACTAATGGTGGGGCAAAACGAATAATATTTCCGTGCGTTGGTTTGGCTAACAATCCGTTGTCACGCAAAGCCATACAAATATTCCAAGCCGTATCACTTTCTTCAGTATCATTGATAACAACAGCGTTTAATAAGCCTTTTCCACGAACTAAAGTTGCTATGGTCGAAGTTTCGATAAACTTTGCCAATTCCGAACGGAAAATTTTCCCTAATCGTTCCGCATTTTCAGCTAACTTTTCATCAGTAACTACTTGAAGCGCCGCAATAGCCACCGCAGCAGCAATTGGGTTTCCACCAAAAGTAGATCCGTGTTGACCAGGCTTAATAACGTTCATGATGTCATTATTGGCCAATACTGCCGAAACAGGATAAGCTCCACCTGAAATGGCTTTCCCAAGTACTAAAATATCGGGTTGTACGTTTTCGTGATTTACAGCTAATAATTTACCTGTACGAGCAATTCCCGTTTGCACTTCGTCGGCAATAAATAAAACATTATGGGCTTCACAAAGGGCTTTTGCTTTAGCTAAATAACCTTCGGTAGGTACATAAACTCCCGCTTCACCTTGAATAGGTTCAACCAAGAATCCTGCAATATTTTTGGATGATTTTAATACGTTTTCTAAAGCGGTCAAATCATCATAGGCGATGCTAATGAAACCTGCAGTGTAAGGACCAAAGTTTTTACGGGCATTTTCGTCATTAGAAAACGAAATAATAGTGGTTGTTCTTCCATGAAAATTTCCGTCGCAAACAATAATTTGTGCTTCATTTTCGGCAATTCCTTTTTTCTCATAAGCCCATTTTCTGCAAAGTTTCAAAGCCGTTTCAACTGCTTCGGCACCTGTGTTCATGGGTAATACTTTATCGAAACCAAAATAATTGGTTATAAATTCTTCGTAAACGCCTAATTTATCATTGTAAAAAGCACGAGAAGTGAGTGTTAATGTTTGTGCTTGTGCTACCATTGCGCCCACAATTTTTGGGTGACAATGTCCTTGATTTACTGCCGAATAAGCCGACAAGAAATCGTAATATTTTTTTCCTTCTACGTCCCAAACGTAAACGCCTTCGCCTTTGGCAAGTACAACAGGAAGCGGATGATAATTGTGTGCTCCGTATTTGTCTTCTAAAGCAATAATTTCTTGTGAACTGATTTTTTCTAATACTGACATGGTACTAATTGTATTGATTTTTTTAATCTCAATTCCTTCTTTTGGAGAGAAATCATCCATTTGTGGACAAAAGTAATAAAAATTTGTTGGAAGTTGGAAGTTAGACGTTGGGAGTTTTTTCTTCCAGCTTCCAACTTCCAGCTTCCTCTTTTAGGGATACATTTCTAACAACTTGGAAACCGTATTCCAATTTCTAATGGTTGCTGTTACATTCAATTTTTTCTCGATATATTTCTGATCCAATCTGGTTTTTCCTGCGCCAATATCGTATTTAATATATATTCTACTTTCGTCAATACTCGCTTCATCAGGTTTAAATTGGCTAATTTTTAAATCATTTAATGCTGAAGCATTCAATTCTTTTGATATAAAAGCGACATATAATTTCTTAGTATCTACTTCATTTTCTTTTAGATAAGGATTATTGCTAAAGCAATACTTTAAATCCTTTTTACCAATAACAACAACAGGCACTTCATGTCCAAAAACCTTAAAAATTTCCTGTTTGATGGCAAAACCAACACTTGAGCCATTTTCTTCTTCGGTATCTACAAATACATTTCCTGATTGAATATAGGTTTGCACATTTTGGAAACCACTATTTTCTAAGGCGCTTTTCAGTGCGTCCATTTTTATCATATTGTGACCAGAAACGTTGATACCACGAAGGAGAGCGAGATGGGTTGTCATTATTGCTATCTATTTTTGGGATAAATTTAAAATATTTTATCAAATGAACCTAACAATCCTTATTTTTGCAACATGGGAAAAAAAATAACAGACAAAATCGTTTTTGATACGATAAAAGTCCTTGATGCGGGTGCAAAAGGCGTTTCGGTAGCGAAAGCTCCTGATGGTAAAGTAATTTTTATATCTAATGTCGTGCCTGGCGATGTGGTCGATGTGCAAACTTTCAAAAAGCGTAAAGCGTATTATGAAGGAAAAGCAATCCATTTTCATGAGTATTCTGAACACAGAACGGAGCCTGTTTGCGAGCATTTTGGTGTTTGTGGCGGTTGCAAATGGCAGAATATGAAGTATTCGCAACAATTATATTACAAACAAAATGAAGTGTATAACAATTTAAAAAGAATTGGAAAGGTTGAAATGCCTGATTTTGAACCTATTTTAGGGTCGGAAAAGCAGTTCTTTTATAGAAATAAAATGGAATTTGGTTTCTCGAACGCTCGTTGGATGACCGAAGCCGAAATAAAAAGTGGTGAAGATTTTGACGACCGAAATGCCTTAGGTTTTCATATTCCGAAAATGTGGGATAAGATTTTGGATATTACAAAATGTCATTTACAAGCCGATCCATCAAATGCGATTCGTAACGAAATTCGTCGTTTTGCAATAGAGAATAATTTAGAATTCTTCAATCCAAGAAATCACGAAGGGTTACTTAGAACATTAATGATTCGTACGGCTTCGACTGGTGAAATCATGGTTTTAATTCAGTTTTTTGAAGAAAACAAAGTACAAAGTGAGTTAATTATGAATCATTTGGCGGCAACTTTTCCAGAAATTACTTCATTACAATATGTGATAAATGGAAAACCAAACGATACGATTTACGATCAAGATATAAAATTATTTAAAGGCCGTGATTATATTCTCGAAGAAATGGAAGGTTTGCATTTTAGTATTAATGCCAAATCTTTTTACCAAACTAATTCGGAACAAGCCCACGAATTGTACAAAATAACCAGAGATTTTGCTGGATTAACGGGGAATGAACTCGTTTACGATTTATATACCGGAACGGGAACTATTGCTCAGTTTGTTTCCAAACAAGCTAAAAAAGTAATTGGTGTCGAAGCGGTTCCTGAAGCTATTGCTGATGCTAAAGAAAATGCAAAACGCAATAACATTACCAATTGTGAGTTTTTTGTAGGGGATATGAAAAATGTTTTTAATGATGCTTTTATTGCGCAACATGGTCACCCAGATGTGATTATTACCGATCCGCCTCGTGATGGTATGCATGCTGATGTAGTGAAACAAATCTTGACTATTGCACCCAAAAAAGTGGTGTATGTAAGTTGTAATTCGGCAACACAAGCACGAGATTTGGCGCTTATGGACGAAATGTATCAAGTAACTCGTATTCGCCCAGTAGATATGTTTCCGCAAACACATCATGTGGAAAATGTGGTACTTTTAGAAAGAAGAAAATAACACTTTTTTAACTCAATTCATAAAAAAGGTTTGACTTAATTGTTCAAACCTTTTTCTTATTTTTGCCAAATGATTCGAATAGTACTCATCGGTTTTGGAAACGTAGCACAGCACCTGCTTCAGGCTTTCGCCCAAAGCGACGCTGTTGAAGTGATTCAGCTTTTTGCTCGAAACAAGGAAAAAGCTTCGCTCCTACTCGATTCTACTAAAATTATAGATAATTTAGCCGATTTGAAAGAAGCTGATTTGTATATTATTGCTATTTCCGACAATGCTATTGCAGAAGTTGCCAAACAATTGCCTTTTCAAAATAAATTAGTCGTTCATACCTCAGGGAGTGTCAGTATTGACGCTTTGTGTGCTACTAATAGAAAAGGCGTTTTTTATCCGTTGCAAACTTTTTCGAAAAATAAGGAAGTCAATTTTAAAGAAATTCCTATTTGCATTGAAGCAGAAAATTTGGAGGATTATAAACTATTAGAAACCATTGCCAAATCAATTTCGGACAAGGTTTTTAGTATTGATTCAAATCAAAGAAAAGCATTGCATGTTTCGGCCGTATTTGTATGCAATTTTGTAAATCATTTGTACAAAATAGGACATGATATTTGTACCCAAAATAGTATTCCCTTCGAAATTTTACAGCCTTTAATTTTAGAAACAGCCAATAAAATTACAATGATCTCTCCAAACGAAGCACAAACGGGACCTGCAAAACGAAAAGATACCCAAACTATTAATGCCCATTTGCAATTTTTATCGGATAACAATCAGCAAGAAATATATAAAATACTAACAAAATCGATTATTGATAATGACAAAGAGCTATAAAGAAATCATGAACGACATCACGACTTTTATTTTTGATGTAGATGGCGTACTTACCGATGGAACGGTACATGTTTCCCCAACAGGCGAAATGCTTCGAGAAATGCACATTCGCGACGGATTTGCTATGAAAGCAGCACTAGAATCAGGTTATAATGTTTGTATCATTTCAGGAGGAAGCAACGAAGGCGTGCGAATCCGATTACGAAATTTAGGAATAACCGATATTCATTTAGCAGCACCAAACAAAGTCGAAACCTTTAAGGAATACATTGAATTATACAATATAAAACCCGAACAAGTCTTGTACATGGGCGATGATATTCCGGATTATCATGTCATGCAATTAGTAGGATTACCCACTTGTCCGCAAGATGCAAGTCCCGAAATTAAAAAGGTTTCTAACTATATTTCGCACATCAATGGTGGCAAAGGAGCTGTTCGCGATGTGATAGAACAAGTCATGAAAGTACAAGGAAAATGGCTTACTTATTTTGATGGAAAACACGATTAGAACTAATTGAGAAACATCAATTTAACCATAAAAACGATTAACCAAAACAATGAAATACCTAAAACTCATTCGATTTCAAAATTTAGCCATGCTTGCCTTAATGCAACTTGTTGTTTTGTATGGCTTTTTAAAATTGCAAAATATTCCTTTAGCATTAGCTATTTGGCAATACTATTTACTTCTAATTTCGACCGTTTGCATTGCAGCTGGAGGCTACATTATTAACAATATTATGGATCAAGATGCGGATTTAGAGAACAATCCAAACAATGTAGTAGTAGGAAAAAGAATTACTGAAGGATTTGCCTATAATTTATATGTTGTTTTTACCGTTATCGGGGTTGGAATTGGTTTTTATTTATCAAGAGTCATTATGCGTCCCAATTTTGTAACCATTTTCATACTATGTGCCGCATTGCTTTACATCTATGCTACCAGCTTAAAGCAAATTATGATTGTAGGTAATTTTGTGGTTTCGCTATTGCTTTCGTTTAGTATTCTTATTGTGGGGCTTTTTATGCTATTTCCTGCCACATACGACGGAAATCAAAAAATAATGAGTACCGTTTTTGCTATATTAGTTGACTTTGCTATCATTGCCTTTATTCTAAATTTTATTAGAGAAATAGTAAAAGATTTGGAAGATATAAAGGGCGATTCTAGCCAAGGAATGCAGACCTTACCGATTGTTCTTGGTGCTTCAAGGACTACTAAACTGGTTTTTGTACTAAGTTTTGTACCTATTCTAAGTATTTTATATTATGTGTATAATTATTTGTTTCACCTGCAATACGCAACTGTCTATATGCTAGCATTTTTAGTTGGGCCACTACTCTATTTTACGATTAAAATTGGTGTAGCCGAAACAAAAAAAGACTATCACCATTTAAGTGCCGTTTTGAAATGGGTTATCTTTTTTGGAATTGTTTCCATTGCAGTAATTGGATTAAATATGAAGTATTATGTTGCATAAAAAGTTTGAAAACACTACAATTATTCTAGCTTCTGGTTCGCCAAGAAGACAAGAGTTTTTTAAAAATTTAGATTTAAATTTTGAAATTCGCCTCAAAGAAATTGAAGAAATTTTTCCTGATACGCTACAATCTTTAGAAATTACCGATTATTTAGCACAACTAAAAGCGGCTGCGTTTGATGGCGATTTACTAGAAAACGAACTTCTTATAACCAGCGACACACTCGTTTGGCTGCATAATGAAGCTTTAGGAAAACCAAAAAATTACCAAGATGCTTTTGAAATGCTTCAAAAATTATCTAACCAAACGCATGAAGTAATAACCTCTGTGTGCTTTAAAAACAAGTACTTAATAAATACTATAAATGATATTACTAAAGTTACTTTTGGTGCTTTATCCGACGAAGCAATTACTTACTATTTAGACCATTACAAACCTTTCGACAAGGCAGGAAGTTATGGAATACAAGAATGGATAGGATTGATAGGCATAACAAAAATTGAAGGTTCCTATACCAATGTGGTGGGATTACCCACTGAAAAAGTATATCACTATTTATCGAACTTATAATTTTTTTCATTCTACACTAGTATCATTACACTAGAAAAAAAGAATTGTTACTGCAAGATACACTTGTAAATGGGAGTGTAAAAAAAGGGAATCAATACCAACCGATTTCCGTTATCTTTGTAAAAAAAATCACTTTTTGTTTTGAGATATTTTATCGAATTTGCATACAACGGAAAAAACTATCACGGCTGGCAATACCAACCCAACGCAATGTCTATACAAGAAACGCTGAACAATGTTTTTTCGACACTTTTACAGGAAAAAATAGATATTATGGGAGCTGGCAGAACCGATGCTGGGGTACATGCTAAACAAATGTACGGCCATTTTGATACTGATTGTTGTATTGACAATGCAAAATTTATTCATAAAGCAAATTCATTTTTACCAAAAGATATAGTTGTTTTTGATATAATTCCGGTTCACACTGAAGCCCATGCTCGTTTTGATGCAACATCTAGAACCTATCAATATCATATTTCAACTTTCAAAAATGTATTTACTACTGATTTAACTTGGTATTCCACCAAAGATTTAGATATTGATTCCATGAATGAAGCCGCGAAAGTATTACTGAATTTCACAAACTTTAAGTGTTTTTCAAAAACAAATACCGATGTCAATACTTACAATTGCAAAATAACAGCAGCTTTTTGGAAAGTCGAAAAAGAAGAACTTATTTTTACAATTACAGCCGATAGATTTCTACGAAATATGGTGCGAGCTATTGTAGGAACACTTGTCAACATTGGATTACATAAAATAACCATTGAAAATTTTATAACCATAATTGAAAATCAAAACAGAGAAAATGCAGGATTTTCGGTTCCAGCACAGGGTTTATTTCTCACTAATATCGAATATCCGTATATAAAAAAGCATGAAAGCATTTAACACCTCTCTTTTTAAAAGAATTTTAGAATATACAAAACCCTACAAAAAACGCTACTATAGCGTCATTATTTGGGCTGTTTTGCTGTCTGTTTTTGCAGCACTTCGTCCCTATTTATTAAAATATACCGTCGATAGTTACATTCACATCAAAGACAAACAAGGCTTGCTTTTATGTATCGTTTTTATTGGAAGTACATTGCTTGCAGAAGTTATTTCGCAATTTTATTTCGTTTTTTGGGCAAACTGGTTGGGTCAAGACATTATAAAAGACATTAGAATAAAACTTTTTAAACATCTCACCAGTTTTAAAATGAGTTATTTTGATACTGAACCCGTTGGGAAACTGGTAACTCGCTCTGTATCTGATATTGAATCAATAGCTCGAATTTTTAGTCAAGGCTTGTTCATGATTATCAGCGATTTACTAAAAATGATTGTTGTATTGGCCTTTATGCTGTATATGAATTGGAAACTAAGCATCATTGTAGTACTCGCCATGCCTCTATTAATCTATGCAACAAGAGTTTTTCAGCAAAAAATGCAAAGTGCTTTTGAAGAAGTTCGAAATCAAATTGCAAACATGAACACTTTTATACAAGAAAGAGTTACTGGAATGAAAATTGTGCAATTATTTACTAGAGAAGAAATTGAACTTGAAAAATTTAAAACAATCAACGACAAACATAGAAAAGCCTGGGTAAAAAATGTTTGGTACAACTCTATTTTTTTTCCAATTGCAGATATTATTACCTCGCTAACGCTGAGTTGTATTGTTTGGTACGGAGGAATTAGCATCCTAAATGGCGATCACATGACTAGTTTTGGCGATTTATTTGCTTATACGATGTATATTTCTATATTTTTTACACCGCTTCGACAAATAGCCGATAAACTTAACGAAATGCAAATGGGCATGATTGCTGCCAATCGTGTTTTCGAAATTCTAGACACTCAAAATCATATTCAAGACAAAGGTACCCAAGAAGCCCCTAGCTTTAAAGGCAAAATAGAATTTAAAAATGTTGTTTTCGGATATAATCCAGATGAAGATGTGCTGAAAGGCATAAATCTTTCGGTCGAGGAAGGAAAAATGATAGCAATCGTGGGTACAACAGGAGCTGGAAAATCGACTATAATTAATTTGCTAAATCGTTTTTATGAAATAAAATCGGGAAAAATATGTATTGACGGAGAAGATATAACTAACTATAATTTAGATAGTTTACGAAGTCAAATTGCAGTAGTACTACAAGATGTATTTCTTTTTGCGGATACGATTTATAACAATATCACACTAAACAATGCTGCTATTCATCAAGAAGAAGTTATAGCGGCAGCAAAAGAAATTGGCGCACATAATTTTATTATGAGTTTGCCAGGAGGCTACGACTATAATGTGAAAGAAAGAGGCAATATGTTATCCTCTGGGCAACGGCAACTTATTGCTTTTTTACGTGCTTATGTAAGCAAACCTAGCATTTTAATACTCGATGAAGCCACATCATCTATTGATATTTATCTTGAGGAACTCATACAAAAAGCGATAGATACAATTACAAAAAACAGGACTTCGATTGTAATTGCACATCGACTGGCTACTATTATCAATGCTGATAAAATTGTGGTGCTAGACAACGGAATTGTGGTTGAAGAAGGCACACATAACGAACTTTTAGTAAACGAAAATGGTTTTTACAGAAAATTATATGATTCTCAATTTGTAACACAAGAAGAATTTTAATGAAGCAATAGTTTTTACTTTTGCAAAAAGAATCTCTAAATCATGGAAAAAAACGGTATCAGTTATCAGAAATCAGGATATTTTAGCGCGCTAATTATAGATTATTTAGACCAAAAACAAGCTCTAAAATCTTTATACAAGCGTTTTCCATCTATCGAAAATGCTAAAGAGCAAATAGCCGAAAAAGAACAGCATTTTAAAAACAATAAAAGGCGGGAAATTTTAGTTTCAGAATTAGAGCAACAATACAATGGCTTCAGTATTTCAGAACAAACAGCGCAAAACATAGCATTTTTAAGAAACGAAAAAACCTTTACTGTAACCACGGGACATCAATTGAACTTGTTTACGGGGCCTTTGTATTTTTTGTATAAAATAATTTCGACCATCAATTTGTGCAAAGAACTAAAACTGGCCTATCCAGACTATCATTTTGTCCCATTATATTGGATGGCGACAGAAGATCATGATTTTGAAGAAATAAATCATTTTCTATTTAAAGAGAAAAAATTCAGTTGGAACACCCATTCGCAAGGTCCCGTAGGACGATTAGCTACAGCAAGTTTGTCGCCTTTTTTTGATGTTTTCAAGAAAGAACTGGATTCTGGCACAAACGGAGAATTTCTAAAAAAACTTTTTCAAGATAGTTATTTGAATCATGATAATCTAGCCCAAGCAACACGCTATTTAGCAAACGAACTCTTTGGCGCATACGGATTAGTCATTATAGATGGCGATTCGACAGCCTTAAAAAAACAATTTACACCCTATATCAAAGACGAATTACTAAATCAAAATTCTTACTCAAAAGTTAACGAAAGCATTACTGCGCTAAAAGAATATCAAATTCAGGTAAATCCTAGAGAAATTAATCTTTTTTATATTGAAGACAATCTTAGAGAACGCATTATTTTTGAAAACGGAAGTTATAAAATAAATAATACTAAAATAGCCTTTTCTGAAACCGATATACTACATCTACTGGCAACAAATCCTGAAAAATTTAGTCCTAATGTTATTTTGCGACCATTATATCAGGAAGTTATTTTGCCCAATTTAGCCTATATAGGTGGCGGTGGCGAAATTGCCTATTGGTTAGAACTGAAAGCAATGTTCGATTTTCATAACGTTACTTTTCCGATGCTATTAGTTCGAAATTCTGGAATTATCATTACCGAAAAGCAAGATGAAAAAAGAAAAAAACTAAAGCTTTCTTGGGAAGATTTATTTGCAAATCAACAAGATTTAGTGACCCAAAAAGCACAACAATTTTCAGAATTACAATTGGATTTTTCAGCACAAAAGCAGCATCTTAAAATGCAATTTGAAAATTTATATCAAATGGCAGCAAAAACAGACCAATCGTTTTTAGGTGCTGTAAAAGCGCAAGAAGCAAAACAACTAAAAGGATTAAATAACTTAGAAAAAAGACTGCTAAAAGCAGAAAAAAAAGCCCACAAGCAAGAACTAGAACGAATTATACAGCTTCAAAACGAATTGTTTCCCAACCAAAATTTGCAGGAACGAAAATGTAACTTTTCGGAATTTTATTTGAATTCAGGAAACACATTCATTAAAAAACTCACAGAAACATTAAAACCACTTTCGGAGTGTTTTTTTATCGTAAAAAGTTGATTTCATCGATTTTATTTTCACATTTTCGATAAAAAGTTGTTTTAATTAAAAATAGTATTATTTTTACCTCGAAATTTTACTATTTAATAACAATTTGATAACTTATGAATGCGAAAAATCTACTAACAAGCTTTTTGCTTTTAACATTATTAACTTCACACAGTCAATCAAAAAATCCATTATTACAAATGGCAACTATTGATGGCGGTTCCTTTATGATGGGATCGAAAGACGACAACCAGATTGCAGAAACTGACGAGCAAAAACAGCATAAAGTAGTCATAAATACCTTTAGTATCAATAAATTTGAAGTAACGGTTTGGGAATGGAAAGACTATTGCAAAAAAACAAAGAAAAAAATGCCTGCTACTCCTGCATGGGGTTGGAATGATAATAATCCTATCAATAATATCACATGGGTAGAAGCAATACAATATTGCAACTGGCTAAGCAAACAAGAAGGATTGAAGCCCGCTTATGCTATTGCTGGACCCAATATTACTTGCGATTTTGCTGCAAATGGCTACAGACTCCCTACAGAAGCCGAATGGGAATTTGTTGCTAAAGGAGGGAAAAAAAGCAAAGGATATGCCTATTCTGGATCTAATAAGATTGATGATGTAGCCTGGCATCTAAAAAACAGTCAAAAAAAACCACACGTAGTAGGTACAAAAATGCCTAACGAATTAGGAATTTTTGACATGAATGGAAACGTTTAGGAATGGTGCTGGGACTGGTACAACAAAGATTATTATAAAATCGAAGACACGAATAATCCAACAGGACCTGCCAGAGGCGAAAACAAAACGGTTAGAGGTGGCTCTTGGGACAGCCAACTAAATTATTTAAGAAATTCAAACAGGGTTAGTACACCTCCTCAAAAAACACATGAGTTTTACGGATTTAGAATAGCCCGAAACATAAAGTAAATATATTTTAGCGCAGTTCCTGCTCCATTTTATAAAAAAAGACTACTTTTGCACCAAATTTAAAAAAAATAAAATGGCAACGAATAGAACATTTACTATGATTAAACCCGATGGTGTTGAAAACGGACACATTGGAGGAATACTAAACATGATTACAGAAGCTGGTTTCAAAATTGTATCAATGAAATTGACACAATTGACCGTAGCGGATGCTCAAAAATTTTATGCAGTACACTCGGCTAGACCTTTCTACGGAGAATTAGTAGAATTTATGTCTAGAGGTCCTATTGTTGCTGCAATCTTAGAAAAAGAAAATGCTATTGAAGATTTTAGAACCCTAATTGGAGCTACAAATCCTGCCGATGCTGCCGAAGGAACTATCCGTAAAAAATATGCTACATCTATTGGAGAAAATGCAGTTCACGGTTCAGATAGCGACGAAAATGCCGCTATTGAAAGTGCTTTTCACTTTGCAGGAAGAGAGGAATTTTAATACTGCAATCAGCATAAAATTAAAAAATCCCATTTCAAATTGAAATGGGATTTTTTATTGCTTTTAATACCAATACCTAATTTGGCAGTATAATTTTTTCTAATTTTTTTGCCATTATTTTTGCTGCAATGGGAGACCAATGTGTATCATCGTAAAAATAAACATCGGCACTATTTTTTGAGTTTTCTAATAGTTCTTTTTTAGCATCAATATAAATATACTCTTTCTTTAAGCTTCTTAAATGATCATAAAATAAAGGCTTTGGATAAGCTGCTTTATTGACAATTTCATCGTAATAAAAGTCTAATTTATCAGGACTTGGTAAAACAATCAGCTTTATTCCTCTATCTTTTAGTCTTTTGGCTAAATTATTCAGCTCGTTATTTAAAATTGTTACATTATTTAAATCGTTATTTATTTTTAATGCTTCATAATCATCATCTAAAAATAGGAGATTATGATTATGAGGCGAAAATAAATCTGTTTTTGTCTTAACTTGATAAACTTTTGATGAATAAGCATTATCGTCGAAATTATAATAAATAGCGTTTAGTGGAAATCGAAGTGTTTCTCTGCAAAAAAACTTATCTTTTGATTTTTCTTTTGACTCTTTTAGTGATTTTTCTTTATGCTTGTTGATTAATCCCGTTAGAGAATCCTTATTTATTTTACTGTTTTTATTGAATAGTAATCCTCGATTTACAAATCCTCTTTCAACAGATTGCAAAACAATATATTCCACTTTAATACTATCTAACACATCTCCGTTCAAAAAACCGGTAAGTGTTTCTATTGGATTTTCGTGCAAAAACCGATCATAATGTAGTATTTTTATATTCGAATTATCGGCTAAATAGTTTTGATAACTAATCATTCCTTGTTCTGAGAACGAATCGCCTATTGTAAATGCTGTAAATTTATTTTCTTTTTTTAGATTTATTTCAGAAAACAAGGTGTACTTTATTTTACGACTTATTTCATCTTTAAAAACGTCTTTGAAATCGTAATTATAAATATCGGCAATATATCCGAGACGTAATAAATCGCCTTTATCATCTCTATAATATTTGAAACTTAGTAAAAATAGTAGAAAGAAAGGAATAACAAATAGCGCTGTTTTATATAGTAACTTCTTCATGTTTAAAATTCAAAATAAATAAATTGTTGCTCTTTTCCTCCAAACCAAAATAAGGTTATAATTAAGGCAAAGTAAAATAAATATCGTAGTGGTCTTTTCCAGGTAAGTCCAAATTTAGCAAGCGCAAATTGCTCTTCTCTTCCAAACCATTCAACTATTGTGAAAAACAATATTAGGATTAGCAAATCGCCTCTTACCTTTAGCGCTGTTGCAAACGAAGGAAACGAGAGTATTCTTGAAATAAAATCAATCGCATGATCTAAGTTTTCGGCTCTAAAAAAGATCCAAGCAAAAACGGCCAAACAAAATGTGGTGACTATCGAGAAAAATTCTTTTAAGGTTGGAAATAGTTTTCCTTGCGCTACAATTTCTAAATTATTTCTATTGGTATTAAAAATAATAGATGGCATCATGTACAACGCATTTAGTCCTCCCCAAATAATAAAAGTCCAGTTGGCACCATGCCAAAAACCGCTTACTAAAAAAATGGCAAATGTATTTCTTACTTTCATCCACGTACCGCCTTTGCTTCCTCCTAAGGGGATATACAAATAATCTTTGAACCAAGACGACAAGGAGATGTGCCAACGACGCCAAAATTCGGCAATATCTCTAGAAAAATAAGGGAAAGCAAAATTTCGCAACAAGTCGATTCCGAAAAGTCGAGCTGTACCCAGTGCGATATCAGAATATCCTGAAAAATCACAATATATTTGAATCGAAAAGAAAACAGCGCCAGCCACAAGTCCTAAACTGGAATAATCGCCATAATTATTAAAAATGGCATTAGCATGCTCGGCACATTGGTCTGCAATTACAATTTTCTTGAATAATCCCCATAAAATTTGGCGCAAACCATCAACCGCTTTGGTATAGTTAAAAACTCTTTTTTTCTGAATTTGAGGCAACAAATGTGTGGCTCGTTCGATAGGTCCTGCCACTAATAATGGGAAGAAACTTACAAATACAGAATATTCGATAAAATCTCTTTCGGCCTTGATTCTGCTTTTATAAATATCAATAACATAGGATAACCCATGAAAAGTATAAAACGAAATTCCTACTGGCAAAATTACTTTTAGCGTCCAAGGATCTACTTCTACACCAAAATTAGCAACTGCATTTGCAAAAGATGTGGCAAAGAAATTATAATATTTAAAAACGCCTAAAAACCCAAGATTTATAGAAACACTGAGCCAAAACCAAAACCTTTTTAGCTTATCGGTTTTAGCTTCTTCCATTTTAATTCCAGTAAAATAATCTAAAAGCGTAGAAAATACAAGCAGGAATAAAAAACGCCAATCCCAGCAAGCATAAAAGAAGTAGCTTGAAACTAACAGTAATAAATTTTGATGTTTTAAATTTTTATGGAATACGTACCAATACAAAATAAAAACTATGGGCAAAAATAAAGCAAAGTTTAACGAGTTAAAAAGCATTTAAAATTAAATTAAAGATTGATTATACCTTTGTAATTACTACATAATAATCACAAAAAAACGCATTGCTGCAAATGTAAGTAAATATTTTTATTATAAAGTAAGAGTTATAAATTTATGAATTGCTACCGAAGCACAACTTCTCGTACCACATCTTTACCCAGCTCATCATTTATCATTTGGATGATTTTATTTTTTCCGTAACTTAATTCTTCCCGAAGCACTGCCGAAGTCAATTCGACATACAAAATATTATTTCTCAAAGCTACATTTTTCGTATAACTGTTTACGCCATTTCCCATTAAGGTTGCCCAAGCCTCTACCACCGAAACTTGATTCAATCCAGGCTCTAGTTTATTGTTCTTAATAATTTGGTTTACTATATCGCCTACAACACTTTGATTACTAATACGTTTTGCCATTTATTTTTTTGAATTTAAAACCACTTTAGAATAGTAAAATGAAACTCCTTCTTCAGAAACTAAAACCATTTCATTATCCGAAATTCGTTCCAATTGATCTTGGTGTTTTCCGAATTTTGATGAAAATGTTAGAACAACGGTATCGTCTTTAGTTGTAACACGTACTTCGTCTTGCAAATCATTGACCAAAAATGTTCCAGTTGGTTGCCAAACTACTTTTTTATGAAAGCCTTTGTTATTTTTTAGTTCAAAATAATCATACACTTCATTTATAGGATACTCTTTCTTGTTTCCTTTAGCATCTACCGCTTTGCTAATTTGCCAATAGCCATTTATGACCCCTATCTCTGAAATAGTTGCTTTCTGATTACAACTCACAAGGAGAAGTGTGAGTAAAAAGTATAGTATATTTTTTTTCATTTCACAAAAATAAGAATAAACCATTAAACCTTTTACAAAAAATAATGTCTAATTTTGAAATACTAAAAACTCATACCTATGAAATCATTCTTTTTTTTAGCACTAAGTACAATTGCAATTGCTGGTTGTAGTTCCGATTCGGAAACTCCGCTTCCATTGCCTACTCCCGTTCCTACTGAAACGATGTACTTTCCTCCTACTGGAAGCGCTACTTGGGATACTAAAACCATTGCTTCTTTAAATTGGAATCAAGCTGCAGTACAACCTTTAAAAGATTATTTAGCCTTAAAAAACTCCAAAAGTTTTATCATATTGGTAAATGGTAGAATCGTTATGGAAGAATATTTTAACGGACATGATGCTACAACAAGCTGGTATTGGGCAAGTGCAGGAAAAACATTGACATCAACAATGACTGGAATTGCACAGCAAGAAGGATTATTAAATATCAATAACAAAGTCTCTACTTATATAGGTACAAGTTGGACAAGTGCGCCACTAGCAAAAGAAAATCTGATTACCTGCAAAAATTTGCTCAACATGACAGCAGGTTTAGACGATGCTACTGATGCGGTAGATCCTGCAAGCCTTATATATACTGCCGATGCAGGTACACGTTGGGCATACCATAATGTATATGTAAAACTGCAAGATGTTATAGCAACGGCTTCTGGACAAACATGGAGCAACTATTTTAATACCAAATTACGAGATAAAATAGGAATGAATGGTTCATGGTTGCAAAGTGGAAATAATTCTGTTTATTGGAGTTCAAGCCGAAGCATGGCTCGTTTTGGATTGCTAATGCTGAATAAAGGAAAATGGGAAAACCAACAAATTGTAAACGAAGCTTATTTTACAGAAGCAACAAACACCTCACAAACCATTAATCAGGCCTATGGGTATTTATGGTGGCTAAACGGAAAAACTAGTTATCACTTGCCTCAAAGTCAGTTGCAATTTTCGGGTAGTATTATCCCTTCTGGCCCATCGGATATGTTCATGGCACTAGGAAAAAATGATCAAAAAATATACGTTGTTCCTAGCAAAAAAATGGTGATTATTCGAATGGGAGATGCTGCAGATGCTGTAAATTTAGCATTATCTGATTTTGACAATGTGCTGTGGCAAAAAATAAATGCTTTGTACCAATAAAACGGTATGCACTAAAATTACTTTTACCGCCTATTCACAGATTGTTAAAAAAATCTGAGAATAGGCGGTAAAAATTTGTAGAAGAATACGAATAAAATACACTAAAAAAGCATTATTTTAAGTACTTTTGTGACTAAAAATATAATTATTAAGAAATTAAGGTAAATGAACAATTCGCAGTGGTTTGTACTAAAGACTAATCCTAAGGCTGAAAAAAAGGTTGCCAAACAACTTTCTGAAATAGGTTTTGAAGTTTTTTTACCTTTGCATAGAGAGTTGAAAATATGGAAAGACAGAAAAAAATGGAGCGATGAAGTCCTAATTAAAAGCTACGTTTTTGTACATACTACCGAAAAATTGAGATCAAATGTGTTTGCAGTAAGTGGTATTGTACGCTATTTGTTTGTAAACCATAAAATTGCAATTGTTACCCCAAAAGAGATTGAAATATTAAAAATATTTTGTAGTTTAGACGACATAAAAATTGAAAGCAAAGGCTTCTCAAAAGGCGATGAAGTAGAGATTCAGGTTGGTCCACTAATTGGGCTTCGAGGCATTATGAAAAAAGTACCTAGTGGCGAAAAAATGTGTATTTATATCGAACAATTGGGTTGTTTTGCAACCATAAATATTAATAAAAAAGAGGTTAGACTAATTAAAAAGGCAAGCTAATCGTTTGATTTTGCATCTCACTGAATAAAATATTTGTCAGCACTTACCCTGTGACTGACGACGGCGAAGCCGTATTTAAAAATATATAATTAGGCTAATGAAAATTAGATAAATATTAGTTATATTTGAATCTGTTTTTTCAATCAAACACATGATAATTAGAAAGATACATCATCGAAATGCATATAGAATCGGAATTTTTTTCGATTATAATTTGGCTACAATCGAAACCCTAAAAAAAACAGGCGCCCGATTTAGTAAAACAAAAAAATGCTGGTATTTAGACTATGATGTAGCAAATTTAAACCTATTAAAATCCCATTTCGAAAAAATAGTAATTGAAAAAAACAACGAATTAATACCTCTAGCGCCACTGGTGACCGGCACAGAAAGCCGTGACATTTCACCCATAGCATCAAGCGAAATTCAGTTAGACACGCCACAAGCGGGTAATCCTGAACACAAAGCAGTACCAATCCTGTTTGAACCTCAATTGCGTTTAGAGTTGTTAACCAATATTGGAAAATATTGGGTTTTTAAAATGCCGTATCATCAAACCATCAACAAGCAAATTTTAGGCATAAAAGGAGTCTATTGGAATGCTAACTATAAGAGCTACATGGTGTATAGACATCCAAAAGTAAAAGAAGCTGTAGAAAAAATTTTAAAGAAGGAATCCTTTTTTGGAGAAGATTATCTCTCGATAGAAAAAAAATATAGAGGCGAATCTATTCGAATTTTGCCACACAAGCAAGACACGGCTTGGATGGAAGTACACGTACCGAAACAAGTCGCCATTCATGAAAAAATAAAGCGCCTTTCGATGGCAAAATACAGCAAAGTAAACGATTGCTATTTGCTACCATCGGCACCATTGGTATTAGAAACCATTCAGTTGCAAATGGAACCTTTAGAAGTTTTAGTACAAAACGAACTCCCTCCCTCCTATTTACAAAAGAAACATTTGCCCAATAAAAAGCAGGCCGATATTATCAAAACCAAGCAAACTATTTTTGAACAAGTGCCCGAAATGGGTCGGAAATATGTTTCGGAAATGACAGATGCTCTCATGGCACTTAATTATAGTACTGCAACCATGCGGACCTATTGTGCTGCCTTTATCCAATTTTTGCGCTATTTTGAATACAAAGACCCCGCAACTATAGAGCGACCAGAAGTAGTAAAGTACTTAGGTTCCCTTATGGAAAGAGGATTATCAGCCACTTCAGGACATAACATTGTAAACGGATTGCAGTTTTACTACCAACATGTTTTGGGAGATAAAAAATTTGACATAAAGTTGCCACGTCCTAAAAAAGAGAAAAAATTACCTTCCGTTTTAACCATGGACGAGTGTCTGAAAATTTTTCAAGTTGTAGATAATCCAAAACATAAACTATTATTATTAATAGGATATGGAGCAGGGCTTCGAGTAAGTGAAATTGTAGAATTAAAATGGCAAGATATTTTATTTGATGAATATAAAATACACATCAAAAATGCAAAAGGCAAGAAAGATAGAATGGTAATGCTCCCGTTTTCGATAGTCGAATCGTTAAAAATTTACAAACAATTGTATAACGGTACTTATTATGTTTTTGAAGGACAATTTGCAGGGGAACCATACAGTACCCGAAGCACGCAGTCGGTAATGCAAGAAGCTATAAAAAAATCAGGACTAGAAAAGAAAGCCAGCGTACACACGTTGCGTCACAGTTTTGCTACCCATTTATTAGAAAGCGGCACCGATATACGATACATTCAGCAATTTTTAGGGCATTCGAGTATAAAAACTACGACTATTTATACACATTTAACAAAATCGGCTGTTGATAAAATTCAAAGTCCATTAGACAGGATAGCCAATAAAACCCCAGGAAATAAAAAGATTGAATAATTGCTAAATCCAAAAAAGTTACATATACTTGCGGGTATATACTAGTTAGCAGATATTTTTTAGAATGACAGAACCGCTCAAAATAAGATATGAAAATTG
>CAXYWC010000023.1:0-35011 GCA_964292845.1 uncultured Flavobacterium sp.
TAGGAACTAATTTATTTTATTTAGGAAACTCATTTGGTTCTGTAACAGGAGCATTCAATGGCGCTATAGATGATTTGAAAATTTACAATTACGCTTTATCAGCTGCAGAAGTTTCTAGTTTATACACTTCTAATACCTTATCATCTTCAAATTTCACTCAAAACAATTTAGAAGTTGCTTTATATCCAAACCCAGTTCGAGATATTCTAAACATTGAAACCGATGCTGAAATCAAATCCGTAGAAATATACAATTTACAAGGACAAAAAATAAAAACGGCTTTATCCAAACAAGTAAACGTTTCTGACTTATCAGCTGGGATTTACATGGTTCGTATGGAAGACACGAATAATGCGGTAGAAACTAAAAAAATTGTAAAACAATAAAGCTAAATAGAATGCGTAAGCTGTACAAAATAATGCGAAATTTTCGGTTAGAAATACTAATTATAGTTTTGTACAGCTTACTTTTTGTAATAGGTTTTTTCGTCATTGGATGAGTCTAAATAGATGAAATGCGCATGAAGGATAGTAAGTACAAATAAAAAATAATAAATAGCAACCGATGAAAATCAAATTTTTAGTACCCGTTTTATTCTTTGTGTATTCTTTTTCAAATGCACAAATAGAAACCGCCATTATAGGGCGTTGGAAACTCAGTACCACTGTAGAAACAGAATTCACTACTACTGAAATGGCAAACAAGCAAGTTGTCGAGAACAAAGCTAAGTATGCTTTTTTAGAAAACGGAAAATGGAATTTCAAAAAAGGGGGACTTTTTGAAGTAAAATTGGAGAACGGAAAAAAAGAAACAGGAAGATATACTGCGCAGGAAAATCGGTTCATTATTATTTTTGATAATCAAGAAATAGAAGAATTCAACTCAACAAATTGCAGCCTAAACGAGAAAACCATTTTGGTGTCTTTTGGTCGCGGTATGACAAAATTGAAATTTACATTTAGCAATTAATAAAACAAACAATGAGAAAAAATAGTTCAAAAAACTGGTGTTTACTACTGCTTTTTTTATGCAGTGTTGCATTTGGTCAAAACCAAAACAAGCTATTTACCGATTTTGGCAACGGAAGTTATACTACCTACAAAACGGAAACTAGTTTTAATTACGATAATGTAAAAAAAATTAAGTTTATACCTGTAACCAAACCATGGCCCGTATCTTTAGAAATGGGTAGTTCTAAAGATTTTGATGGAAATCTGCAAGTGGCTAGTGTAATTGTATCGCGTCAAGGCGTAATCAAAGAAAAATTTGTTGCCGATATTCCTGAAAACCCAGTATATTTTGCCTACAAAGATTTCCGATTGTCAGTCATTGACGATAAAATTTATTATTACGAGTGGAACAACAACAATGCAACCATTATTTATTTGCTAACCAAAAGCGGTGTAGATAGTTATGATTCTGAAATTGAAAAAGTAAACAATTACATTAGAAATTCTTTCAAGAATCAGCAAGGCGCCAAAGGAAAAATTGCGGAAGTAAAAGAAGCCAATGCCAAAAAAGAAGCTATCGAAAATTCATTGAAAGGAAAAGCGGTTAAAAATATCGAAATTGTGATGGTCGATGTTCCTAAAGAATTAGGAGTTAAAAGTGCAGTAAAGTTTGGTGTAAAAGCCACAACTGCCGACGGGAAAACCTATAGCACACCTAACCTTGGCGGCAAAACGTTGTGGGAAGATTTTACTATTACCACAACCGACGGAACCTATGTTGATGATGCCATTGAAATTCACGAAGACGCTTCAAAAATAACAAACGACGAGCTGAAATTTACAGTTGCAGTAAAATATGCACCTTCCGTTTCTAGCCAAAAAACAATTCCTTTAAATTACGCATTTACTACCTATACTATTGACAAAACAGGTAGAAGTTCAAACACATTAGCCAGTCTTGCTATGATTGGAGGCACTGTAAAATCAAGTGAGGCAGGAAAATCTTTAGATCTTAAAATCCAAAAAGGCAGTACCAAAAAAACAAACCTTCCTATTTATAAAATAGAAGTAACCGATGTCGCCACAGGAAAAATAATTTATAGGTTAAAACTATCGAAAAACACACTCCTACATGTGTACGCAAAAGGCGGCCCTACCGATAACGGAATGGATCAAAAAACACTCTCTTTTGGTAAAGCAAAAAAAGCAGGTGACGGAACTAGTGGTGGCGATGGCGGAACTATTACCGTTTCAAAATCAGCAGACGCCATGGACATCAATCTCAATATTTATAACAATGGTGCTAAAGGCGGTCGAGGCGGTATTGGTGTTTCAGTATCCTACAACGGAACTCCCGGACGAGACGGACGAGACGGAGCAATAATAAACAAACCCTTCACAGGCAACTTGTCTTGGTAAAAATTAATTCTATTCAATAAATTTAAAACAACAATTATGAAAAAAACAATCACAGCAGTATTACTTTTTCTAGCCACTAATTTCATGTTCGCTCAAGCCGATTTAGGAAGTATTTCCGGCAAATATTTCGCAGCCGATGGACTCGAATTTGAGAACGCGATGAAAATGCAAAAGAAACAGAAAGAAGACATCGGAATTAATTTTGTAGGCGAAGAAAATGGGAAAATAGCCAACAAAATCGTTTTGAAGTGGAAAGGTGGAGAGTTGCAAGCGTTTCTAGACGAGAAATTATACAACAAAAAGAAAACAATCATGTTCAAAGCTGGAGACAACACTTTTATCCAATTGGAAGCTGGCGTCATAGCAATTGCAGATGGTAGAGGAGAAAAAATTGGCGACGTGTTAGCAAAAGACAAAAATAAATTAAAAGATTTTGATTTAGATACCGCAAAAGCACTACTTGATGAGCTTATGGGCGATTTGAATTCGGCAGCAAACGATGAGGCTTTGGCAAAAATGATGACATCGACTACTTTTAAAAATAATTTAGACAAAGTTGTTTTTGTAGACAACAAAAACATACTCTATAACGCCTACGGAAAGGTAGAATACGACGAAAAAAAGCACATCAAAACACAAATCATAGGCAAACCCATTTGGTATAACTATTATTCAAAAATTAATGTTGCGGCAAAATACGGAAAAACGTCAGAAATGAATATCGAGTACGAAATGGAAGGAGTAAAAAAAGACAGAAAATCGTGCGCTAAATTAGGTAGAAATTGGGCAAATAGTATTCCAAAAATAGAATCGCCAGACCGCTATTTATTTTTGCAAGGAAGATCGTTTTGTGATCCTACCCAAAAATATTTCGATTACGCATTCTTAGCTTTAATGGATGAAATGAATGGAAAATTACTAATGGGTAAAACGTACAATTTAAAAGTAACGATTTATGTGTACAAAGACGGCGCCAATGTGGCAAAAATAGCCGAAGGAAGCATAGCCTTAAAATACCAACCAGAAAGTCAAAGCTCAATGGACTTGTGGAAAGAATGGATAAGCCAAATGTAAAACCTTGCGAGGAGCAAGACCCTACACAAAAACACAAGGGTAGAGTTGGTTTTGTAAACGGAATAGTTTCTCCATGCAATTAATTTAATTGTCGCAAATAGCACAAATGACCACAAATAAAATAGTGGCAATTGGTGAAATTTGCGACAATATTTTTTAGCCCCTGAAAATAAAAGGTGCTAAAATCACAAAAAAACAAAATCCTAAAATCACAAACACTAAAAATACCCACGTTCTCAAACTCAAAACGGCAGTTCTCAAACTGGCTCGATTTTGCTTTGGGGGTTATACTAGTTTTGTATTATAATATTAAAGACTTTATCATGAAAACACGTTTACTATTACTTTTATTATTGGCATTCTCGTTTGGGAACGCACAAGTTACAGCAGGTCTTATTCAACAATTCAAGTTTGATAATTCGTATGCTAATGAAGCTGCAAATGCTTCATTTTCAGCAACATCATTTGATTATGACAGAAGCGGACATCCTAATTCGGCAATACGAATGACGTATGCTTTACAATCGCAAGCTACAATTCCAGGTTTGCCATACGGAAATGCTGCAAGAACTATTTCGTTTTGGGTTAAATCATTAGCAGATGCGGGGTTAAATTACGGACCCGTTTTTAGTTACGGCACAGGTACAACTGGAAATGCGTTTGGTGGTGGTGTTAGTACCGACAGAACAATGATGGTGTCTCATAATGATAATTATACACTTATGATGGGCGGAAATCCAAATACATTAAATGTGTGGTATCATTTTCTAATGACTTATGATTGAACAACTGCTAAAATGTACAGAAACGGACAGTTAATGGGTTCAATGGCAAAAACGTGGAACACTATTAATAATTCAGATATTTTTAAATTAGGTGTTGGTACAGGTGGGCAGCAATGGTTTAATGGATTGATTGATGACTTAAGAGTATATGATAGAGCTGTAACAGATGCTGAAGCTTTACAAATTTATAATGAGCCTAGTACTAGATCAATTGGACTTATAAAATCGTTTTCATTCAACAATTCGCCAGCCGATGATACTAATACTGTAAGCTTTGCAACTAGTAATGCTTCTTTTCCTATTACATATACTGCGAGTAGAAATGGCGCTGGTCAAGCAATGGTAACCACGGCTTCTGCAACTAGAACTTGTACTATTCCTAATTTACCTTTAGGAAAAACAGATAGAACCATTTCGTTTTGGTGTAACCATTCTACTTTTAGTCCCATAACTTCATTTGCTTCTTTTGGTTACGGAGCTAGCAGCCAATACAATACGTTTGGATTTTATCTTGGTTCATCAAGTGTTAACTTTCAAGGTTTTTCATACGATCAGTCTTTTACAACAGGAGCTATAGCACCATTTACATGGTATTTTATTGCAGTAGTTTTTGAAAATGACAATGCTAAAATTTTTATCAACGGTCAATATTTTGGGCCAGTTGCAAGACCATTACTGAATACTACGTTAACATCATTTAAAATTGGTGCTTTTGAAGGAGCGGTTGACGATTTAAAAATCTACGATCGTGCCTTGTCTCACCCTGAAATTTTAGGTTTGTATAGTAAACCAGCAGTTACTGTTACAACTTATTCTGCTACTCATAATAGTGCAACTATAAACTATACAATGTCTGATTTTTCATTAAGCACAACATCTTTAGTTAGATATGGGCTTTCAAGTGGCAATTTATCAAGCCAAGCAACAGGAGGATCTACTACAGGAAATGGAACCGTGAATCGTTTTGCAAACTTATCAGGACTTTTACCAAACACCACGTATTATTTTCAAGTGGAAGCCACAAATACTTCTGGAACAGGAACAAGTCCTATATTGAGTTTTACAACACAATCACAGGCTCCCGGAATTTATAGTGTAACCGCTTCTTCCATTACAACAAACTCAGCATCTATAGATTATTCTGCTTGGGATAAAGGTTTAGCAACTACAACGGTTGTAAAATATGGTTTGTCTAGTGGAAATTTAACCAATCAAGTTACTGGATTTTCGGTTTCTGGAGATACAACAACACCTGGAAGTGTTGGTTTAACGGGTTTAACTCCTGTAACTACTTATTATTATCAAGTGGAAGCAACAAATACCGCAGGAGTTTCTACAAGTACTGAGGCAAGTTTTACTACATTGGCATCGGCAGGACTTATTGCAGAATATACTTTTGATAATACATATAATGATATTAATGGAACCAATCCGTTTGCAAATTTACCAGGAACTACATCATTTGTTCCAGATAGAAATGCCGTAGCAAATAATGCTATACAAGTTGTAGGCGATGCAAATAACGGAACTTTTTGTAACGCACTTGCTCCAACGGGAGCGGCACCTAGAACAATTTCTTTTTGGTATAAAACTGTCAGCCACGCAGGTTCTAAAAGTTTGTTCTCTTATGGGACGGCTGTTCAATACAAAACATTTGGTGCCTATTTTGGAACAACTGGGAATATAGTTTTATGGGGGTATTCTTATGACCATCCTTTTAGCGGAACTTATGCTTTAAATACGTGGAGACATTTAGTAATAACTTTTAATGGAGCGAGTACTAAATTATATATGAATGGTACTTTAGTAGGGACAATTTCAACTTCTTTATTAAACACTGGAACAGGAACTAATTTTAGAATTGGTAACAATGGAGTGACCATGCAATTTGACGATTTAAAAATTTATAATTACGCATTGAATGCATCACAAGTAGGTGAACTGTATAGTAATAACACTTTATCATCACCTGATTTTGAACAAAACAATTTAAAAGTTTCTTTATATCCAAACCCAGTTCGTGATATTCTAAACATTGAAACCGAAACCGAAATCAAATCGGTAGACATCTACAACCTTCAAGGGCAAAAAATTAAAACTGCTTTATCAAAACAAGTAAACGTTTCTGATTTATCAGCTGGAATTTACATGGTTCGTATTGAAGACACAAACAATGCGGTAGAAACGAAACGTATTGTAAAAGAATAATTGTAGTATAAAAATGTAATAGATACGCTTATTAAATTGAAAAATTTAATAAGCGTATCTATTTATATTGCAATTTTAGTCGGGATGACTGGATTCGAACCAGCGACCCCTAGCACCCCATGCTAGTACGCTACCAGGCTGCGCTACATCCCGAACAAGGCAAAAATAATTATTTTATTTTTATTTAACATAAAATAAATCTAAATTTACTTGACAACCCCTATCTCACAATCGTATATTCGCACACGATTTAATTTTAGAACTCAAAACTCTAAAATCTAAAGTCAGAAATCTAAAATTTTACTATGAAATTATCTCATTTCCAATTCAATTTGCCAACCGAATTATTAGCCGAATATCCTGCCGAAAATCGCGACGAATCACGTTTGATGGTTATCGATAGAAAAAAAGGAACCATAGAACACAAAATGTTCAAAGACGTTTTAGACTATTTCGACGAAGGCGATGTATTAATTTTAAACAACACTAAAGTTTTTCCAGCCCGATTATACGGTAACAAAGAAAAAACAGGCGCAAGAATCGAAGTGTTCTTATTAAGAGAACTCAACGCAGAGCAACGTCTTTGGGATGTATTAGTAGATCCAGCGCGTAAAATCCGTATTGGAAACAAATTGTATTTTGGCGACGATGATTCATTAGTTGCGGAAGTAATAGATAATACCACCTCACGCGGGAGAACACTACGTTTCCTTTATGACGGTTCATACGAGGAGTTTCGTAATAAACTAACAGAACTGGGCGAAACACCAATTCCAAAATACATAAACAGAGAAGTAACCCCAGAAGATGCCGAGCGTTACCAAACTATTTATGCCAAAGAAGAAGGTGCAGTAGCAGCACCAACCGCTGGTTTGCATTTTTCTAAACATTTGTTGAAACGTCTTGAAATAAAAGGAGTACAGTTTGCAGAAGTAACACTTCACGTAGGTTTAGGAACCTTCAATCCAGTTGAGGTAGAAGATTTATCGAAACACAAAATGGATTCGGAGGAACTCAAAATCACACAAGAAGCTTGCGATATTGTAAACGCTGCCAAAGAAAGAAAAAATAGAATTTGCGCCGTAGGAACAACCTCTATGCGAGCTATAGAAAGTTCGGTATCATCAGCAAAAACGCTAAATCCTTACGACGGTTGGACAAATAAATTCATTTTTCCACCGCACGATTTTAGTTTAGCAACTTGTATGATAACCAATTTTCATACCCCAAAATCAACCCTCATGATGATGATATCGGCATTTTGTGGACATGATTTAATGAAAGAAGCCTATGCAGAAGCCATCAAAGAAAAATATAAATTCTATTCTTACGGAGATGCGATGCTAATTATCTAATAATATCAGCCTGAGCTTGTCGAAGACCTTTTTTACATAAAACCTTTCAGTAATGAGAGGTTTTTTTATAATTCAAAAACTTTGTGCGTCTCTGTTTTTACTTCGTGCATCTCCGTGAAATAATTTTCCTTACTTTTGCAAAATCAAAAAACTAAACCATGACTTTTCAAAACACACTACAATTTGCACAACAACTCGATGCACAAGACGAGCTAAAAAAGTATAGAAGCGAATTTATATTCCCTCAACACGAAGGTAAAAATGTAATATATTTTACTGGAAATTCACTAGGACTACAACCCAAATCGGCTAAAACGTATGTTGATGAAGTAATGAACGATTGGGCAAATCTCGCTGTCGAAGGTCATTTTTATGCAGACAAACCTTGGTGGGATTATCAAGAACGTTTTGCCAATCCGTTGAGTAAAATTGTAGGAGGAAAACCAAGTGAGGTTACTGTAATGAATACACTTACGGTAAATCTTCATTTACTGATGGTTTCCTTTTATCGTCCTACAAAAACTCGCTATAAAATTATCTGCGAAGAAAAAGCTTTTCCATCAGACCAATATATGTTCCAGAGTCAAGTTAATTTTCACGGTTATAAGACTGAAGATGCAATTGTCGAAATCAAAAGAAGAGAAGGCGAACATAATATCCGACTAGAAGATATTCTCGCAAAAATAGAAGAAGTAGGAGAGGAATTAGCATTGGTATTATTTGGAGGTGTAAATTATTACACAGGACAAGTTTTCGATATGAAAACCATCACCGAAGCAGGACACAAACAAGGCGCAAAAGTGGGTTTCGATTTGGCTCACGCTGCAGGAAATATCAAATTAGAATTACACGATTGGAATGTCGATTTTGCAGCTTGGTGTTCCTATAAATACATGAATTCAGGACCAGGAAATGCATCAGGATGCTTTGTTCACGAAAAACATCATAATGATGCTGATTTACCTAGGTTTGCAGGTTGGTGGGGACACAACAAAGAACGACGTTTCAAAATGGAACCTACTTTCGACCCAGTTCACGGAGCTGATGGTTGGCAAGTAAGTAATTTACCAATTCTATCATTAGCACCATATCTAGCATCAGTCGAAATGTTTGCTGAAGTGGGTATGGACAAATTAATTGCAAAAAGGAATCAAATTACAGCTTATTTAGAATTTATTCTACATGAAATAGACAAAGAAGTAAAAGGTCATTTCGAAATTTTAACACCAACTAATCAAGAGGAAAGAGCGTGCCAATTGTCTGTTTTCTTACACGGAGAGGGTCGTTCGTTATTCGATTATTTAATGAAAAACGGAGTGATAACAGACTGGCGAGAACCCAATGTAATTCGCTTAGCTCCAGTTCCTTTGTATTGCTCTTATGAAGATATGTATCATTTTGGTCAAATATTAAAAGCAGGAATTCAATCAAATTAAAAACAATAAAAAAACCATGCGAACCAGTTTTATCTGTTTCATTCGTGTGTCAATTATAATAAAATGAACAAACAACAAAAAATACAATCTTTCGATCCATCACAACCGGGATTGGCTGATGCTACCATTTTCGGATTACCATTTACAGCCGAAGAAAGCGAAATTATTATTATCCCTGTACCTTGGGAAGTAACCGTAAGTTATGGTGCAGGAGCATCGGAAGGCCCAGAAGCCATTTTTGAAGCTTCTTTTCAAGTCGATTTGCAACACCAAGAATTTCCAGAGTTATGGAAATTAGGAATGTATTATGACCAAGCGCCAGAACATTGGATTAAAAATTCGGATAAATACAAAAGCCTCGCACAACCTATTATTGAAGCTTTGGAAAATGGAGAAGTAATCGAAAATTTCCCAGGACTACAATCTGATTTAGATAAAATAAATAAAGTTTGTGCCGAATTGCATGCTGAAGTAAAGGAACGCGTTCTGCATTGGATTAAAAAAGGGAAAAAAGTAGTTTTATTAGGAGGTGATCATTCTACACCATTAGGATATTATCAAGCATTAGCTACAATTCATGATAATTTTGGGATTTTGCATCTAGATGCTCATATGGATTTACGTATTGCTTACGAAGGTTTTACTTATTCGCATGCGTCTATTATGTATAATGCACTGCAAATTTCTCAAATAACAAAATTAGTTCAAGTTGGAATTCGTGATTTTTGCGAACAAGAAGTTGAAGTTGTACAAAATCAAGGAAATAGAGTCGTTGTTCATACTGATATGGATATGAAAGCAGATGCTTTTGAAGGCAAAACGTGGCAGCAACAATGTGATCAAATTATTGCAGCATTACCACAGAAAGTTTGTGTTTCTTTCGATATTGATGGAATGTATTCTTGGTACTGTCCTAATACAGGAACACCAGTTCCAGGAGGGTTTTCTTTCGAACAAGCTACTTATTTGTTAAGTAAATTAGCAAATAGTGGAAAAGAAATTATTGGTTTCGATTTAGTGGAAGTGGCTCCAGGAGAAAATGATGACTGGGACGGAAATGTAGGAGCAAGGATGCTTTTTCATATGTGTGGTATGTTAGCTAAAAATAACGGAATGACTGTTGGTGAGAAAATTAACTTTAATAAGAAGTAAATAATTTACAGATTTTATACCAAAAGGCGAATATTACATTCGTCTTTTTTTTATATTTGGTAAACCAATTTATCTCAAATGAAAAAGCTTAAAAAAGCCCTACTTATTTTTATTTCATTTATAGCTTTATTATCACTTTTAGTTTATGGTTATCTGTTCACTACAAAACCACAATATGAAGGAGAATTATCTATAAAAAACACATCAAAAGAAACAACTGTTTATTTTGATGATTATGGAGTGCCTCATATTTATGCCGGGAATCAGAAAGACGCCATGACAACATTGGGTTATGTTCATGCGCAGGATAGATTGTGGCAAATGGAATTGATACGTCGTATTGCGCCCGGAAAATTGTCTGAAATATTTGGAACCAGAGCACTTAAAAACGACAAATTTTTTATTGGTTTAGGAATCGAAGAAAATGCTGAAAAAGCAATAGAAGAGTTAGACAAAAACGGAAAACCATACCAAATGGCAATGGCGTATTTAGATGGTGTAAATCAATATTTGGAAAACGGAAAAACACCAATCGAGTTCATGATTTTGGGGATTAAAAAAGAAAAATTCACCTTAAAAGACGTTTACAATACTTTTGGATACATGGCTTTCAGTTTTGCTATGGCCCAAAAAACAGATCCGTTATTGACAGATATTAAAAATCAATATGGAGAAGAATATTTGAAAGATTTAGGAATCGATTATTCATTAAATCCAACAAGGCTAAAAATTTCTAAAGAACAAACACAACAATATGTCGAAATTTCAAAATCGATAACTGCATTATTAGAAAATTCTCCAGTGCCACCATTTATTGGAAGTAATAGTTGGGTGCTTTCGCCAAAGAAAACTAAAACTGGAAAAGTGCTTTTTTGCAACGATCCACACATTGAATATTCGCAACCTGGAACGTGGTACGAAGCACATATTTCTTGTCCAGAATATGAAATGTACGGCTATTATCTTGCCGGAACTCCATTTCCACTTTTAGGGCATAATCGAAATTATGCTTACGGATTAACGATGTTCGAAAACGACGATGCTGATTTGTTTCAAGAGGAAAACAATCCAAAAAACGAAAATCAGTATAAAACGGTTGCAGGTTTCGAAAATTATAAAATAAGAACTAAAACGATTAAAGTTAAAGATTCTACATCGGTAATTTTAAAAATAAAAGAAACACAACACGGACCGATAATTAATGATTTAATTGCCGATTTTAAAACCCAAAAACCAGTTTCTTTTTCTTGGATTTACACGCAACAACCCAACAAAATTCTGGACGCAGTTTACGAATTAAGCCGAGCAAATACTATTTCAGAATTTCAAAAAGCAGTTTCCTACATAGTAGCACCAGGACTTAATATCATGTATGGAGATGCCAAAAATAATATTGCTTGGTTTACGTCTGGAAAATTATACAAATTAGAAAAAGGTATCAATGCTAATTTTATTTTAAATGGTACCAATGGTATCGATGATAAAAAAGAATTTTTCGAGTATTCTAAAAACCCATCGGCGGTAAATCCGAGTTGGAATTATGTATATTCTTCAAACAATATGCCCGAAGCGATTGATGGTTACAATTATCCGGGTTATTATTTACCAGAGGATAGAGCGAGAAGAATCACTAATTTATTAGATAACAAAAGTGATTGGAATAAAGAAGATGTAAGTAAAATGATGACAGACAATACGTCGCCAGTTTCAATGGAAACAGTAAAGACAATGTTAGCTGTTATCGATAGTGAAAAACTTTCGAACCAAGAAAAAGAAGCGGTAAATGTGTTAAGAAATTGGAAAGGAACAAACGGATTAACAGACACTGCACCAACTATTTATAACAAATGGATTTATTTATATCTAAAAAACACCTATCAAGATGAAATGGGAGAAATTTCATTCAAACAATTCTTGAAAACGCATATTATGAAGCAAAGTATCGCTTTCCAAACAAAGAATGAAAATTCACCTTGGTGGGATAATATTACGACTAAAAATAAGAAAGAAACTCGTAAAGACATTCTAAAAATCGCCTTCCAACAAGCTGTTTTGAGTTTAAATAATCAACTAGGAACTGATGTGAATTCTTGGACTTGGAATCGGGTGCATAAAGTGGAATACAAGCATCCGTTAGGAAGTGTGGCTTTATTTAAACCTTTTTTTAATGTTGGTTTGTTTGAAATTGCGGGAACAAACGAAGTTATAAACAATACCATGTTTGAATATTCCGATGCAGCTGAATATAGTATAAAAGCAGGGCCGTCAACAAGAAGAATTGTCGATTTTTCTGATGTAGAAAATAGTTGGAGTATTTTACCAACAGGACAATCAGGTAATCCTATGAGCAAACATTATAATGATCAAGCCGAAATGTATGCTACTGGTAAATTCAGAAAAATGAAATTGAACAAAGAAGAAATTATTAAAACTTCTACTAAATTGGTTTTCAAAACTAAATAAATTGGCTCATCTTTGCAAACATTAAAATTAGGATTAATGTTTAGCAGCTTTGATTCATAATTCGTAATTTTTAATTCGTAATTATTTAATGCAAACTCCTCAAAAAATTGCAATTGTAGGTTCTGGATTAGTGGGAACTTTACTAGCAATATACCTTAAAAAATTAGGACATACGGTTCATGTATTCGACCGAAGTGCCGATATAAGAACAGTAGAATTTTCTGGGCGATCTATCAATTTAGTAATGTCTAATCGTGGCTGGAAAGCCATGGAAGATGTAGGTTTAGGAGAAGAAATTCGAAAAATAGGAATTCCTGTTGACAAACGCGCTATACATACTCAAGACGATAAACTTAATTATCAGAACTACGGCAAAGAAGGAGAAGCTATTTTTTCACTTTCACGTGGTGTCTTAAACCGAAGAATGATCGATTTAGCAGAAGATGCTGGAGTCGAATTTTTCTTCGAACAAAAAATTTGGGATGTTACCTTATCTGATGCAACATTGCATATTGGAGAAACAGAAAGAGGCGAATGGACAGATTTAAAATACGATAAAGTTTTTGGTGCCGATGGTGCTTTTTCAAGAATTCGCCACAGGATGCAACGTCAAAGTATGTTTGACTATTCTCAGGAATTCATGAAAATTGGATATAAAGAGTTGCATATTCCAGCCAACCCAGACGGAACTCATAAAATAGATAAGAACTCATTGCATATATGGCCAAGAGGTAATTTTATGTTAATGGGATTGGCTAATCTCGATGGAAGCTTTACCTGTACATTATTTATGCCTTTTGAAGGACAAAACTCTTTTGATAAGTTAAAAGATGAAGCCAGTTTGGTAGCCTTTTTTGCTAAATATTTTCCAGATACTAAAGAAGTAATCCCTGATTTAGTTAGAGATTTTTTTAAAAATCCGACGAGTTATTTAGCTATAATGAAATGTTATCCTTGGACTTATGAAGACAAAGTCGCTTTAATAGGAGATTCGGCTCATGCTATTGTGCCTTTTTATGGTCATGGTATGAATGCTGGTTTTGAAGATATCACAATTCTAAATGAAATGATTGCCAAATACGGAGATGATTGGAAAACTATTTTTTCGGAATATCAAAAATCCCGTAAACCGAATGCCGACGCTATTGCTGAACTTTCGTACAGAAACTTCATGGAAATGAGTTCGAAAACAGCCGATCAGAACTTCTTGTTGCAAAAGAAAATTGAAAAATGGTTCTCAGACAAACATCCTGACAAATGGATGCCATTGTACAGTCGTGTCACATTTAGTTTGCAACCTTACTCAGAAGCACTTGCTATAGGTGATTTCCAAAATAAAATCATGGAAGAAGTGATGCAAATCCCATCAATTGAGGAGAAATGGAATTCGGAAGAAGTAGAAGATAAGATTATTGAACTTTTGAAATAGCAATCTCAAAATTCAATGGAAAAAATCAAATTATTCTTCTCGATGCACTTTTGTAAAATAGAAAGCAGGTTTACAAATAGATAGATATTCACAAGGTTCCTCAAAAGGATTTGAATATTGAACGCGTGTATTTTTTTCAATTTTTATAGATTGACCTGCTTCAAGAATGATAATCTCGTTTTCTATAATAAATTGCTTTTTTCCTGAAATAATATAGGTATATTCTTCAAATTCAGGAGTTTGAAATGGTTCGCTCCATTTGGGTGGCGCTATCATGTGTGCCACTGAAATTTCCGAGTTACTTGTGGTTGCATTTCCGTGATGCTCTTCAATAAGTTTTCCATCGGTTGTTGGAACTACAAAAGGTGATTTTTGAATGGTATATTTTTTCATTTTTGCTATTGCGAGATATTGGGTATCTCTATGATTATTATTTAATTTTTTCTGTAGAGATTTATAATCCCGAATAGACTAACGATTGTCCAAGTTCCTTCTAAAATAATAAAGGGCATATAATTAATTAGTAATGAAGCATAGCAAGACAAAGAAGCACCTATAATGTTCATTATAAAATATAATTTACCATCTTTTTGTATTAACGAGAAAATATTTAAAAAATAAGCGATTAGGATTAATCCAACTCCAATCGTGCCAATAATATCTTTATAGTTCATCACTTTTTAAAAATAAAATAAACTGCTAATATTAAAAAAATACAACCAAGAGCATGATTCCATCTAAAAGTTTCATTTTTGAAGAAAATCATCGAAAAAAACACAAAGATAACTAGCGTTATTACCTCTTGAATAACTTTGAGTTGCATTAAACTAAATGGTCCACCATTGCCTTCGTATCCAATTTTGTTAGCGGGAACCTGAAAACAATATTCAAATAGAGCCAATCCCCAACTAATGAGAACGATGGTAATTAATCCTGCATTTTCGAACCATTTTAGTTCTTTAAATTTTAAATGTCCATACCAAGCCAACGTCATGAAAATGTTGGAAAGTATGAGTAATCCTATTGTTGCGTAGCCTTTCATCGTTTTAAAACCTTCATCAAAACGCTAAAAGCACCTCTAATAAAACTAGCGCTCGTCACAACTTTCAAAACTGATTTCCCAACAACACTTGCGGTGCTCGGTTCTTTACTAGCCTTTTTTTCTTCCTCTTTTTCGGCAATTTCTGCTGAAGCGTCTTCGATCTTTTTAATCAAAATCTCATAAGCACTTTCTCGGTCTATTTCTTCGGAGTATTTTTCTACTAATTTTGATTTTGAATTAATTTCAGAAATTTCACTTTCACTCAAAATATCCATTCTACTTTCGGGCGCACGCATCATAGTGGCGGCTAAAGGGGTTGGGATTCCTTTTTCGTTCAGCGCTGTTACTAACGCTTCGCCAATTCCGAGAGAAGTTAATAATTCTTCCGTTTTATAAAACTCGGAAGTCGGATAATTATCGGCAGTTTGGTTTATGGCTTGTCTATCATTTGCTGTAAATGCTCTCAAAGCATGCTGGATTTTCAATCCCAATTGAGCCAAAACTCCTTTGGGGATATCCATCGGATTTTGAGTGATAAAATAAACGCCAACTCCTTTAGAACGAATCAGTTTGATGATAGTTTCTATCTGGTCTAGCAAAGTTTTACTTGCCTCATTAAATATAAGGTGTGCTTCATCTATAAAAATAACCAATTCTGGTTGGTCAACATCTCCTTTTTCTGGCATTACATTATAAATCTCGGCTAGAAGATTCAACATAAATGTCGAAAACAATTTTGGTTTGTCTTGAATGTCTGTTAGGCGAACAATATTTATATATCCTTGACCATTTTCATCAATTCGCATTAAATCATCAATTTCAAACGATTTTTCTCCAAAAAAGGTGGTGGCACCTTGCTGTTCTAATTCAATGATTTTTCTTAAAATAGTTCCTGTTGTTGAAGTCGAAATTTTACCGTATTCTTCAGAAATTTCGTCTTTTCCTTCTTCGGTAATGTAATTCATGACTTTTTTAATGTCTTTCAAATCTAAAAGAGGCATTTTTTTGTCATCACAATATTTAAAAATTACTGATATTACACCAGCCTGAGTGTCATTTAGGTCTAAAATTCTAGAAAATAAAACGGGACCAAATTCTGAAACCGTAGCACGTAAACGAACACCTTCTTGTTCCGAAAGTGATAATAATTCGACTGCAAAAGCTTTTGGCGAAAACGGAATATTGATTTTAGTATGTCTTTCGGTGATAAACGATTTTTCTTCCCCAGCTTTCGCCACACCACTAAAATCCCCTTTAATATCCATCATCAGAACAGGAATTCCTTTTTGCGACAATTGTTCGGACAAGACCTGAATTGTTTTGGTTTTTCCAGTTCCTGTTGCGCCAGCAATTAATCCGTGGCGGTTTAACGTTTTTAATGGAATTAAAATAGGAATGTTTAACGCTTCTCCATCAAGCATGGCACCACCAAGAATAATGTTTTCGCCTTTGCAAGTGTAACCTTCCGTTATTTGAGTTTTGAAATTTTCTAAAGTAGTACTCATTACATATATTTATAAAAGTGCAAGTTATTAATTTTTGATGGAATATAAAATCTTAATTGAGGCAATCTATTTGGCTTGATTGTTGTGATTAGATACTAAAAAAAGGCTTTTTGAAAAATTATGTAAAAAGTAATTTTATTCAGTTTTTTTTGATAATTACTTTGATAAAAAAAACATTTTCACAATATATAGTAATATTTCACAGTGTTTCCTTGATTATTCTTTAAAATATTTAATTCCGTAGCGCTATTTGGGCTTTTATTTTCGATATTCTACAATAGAAATATGAAAAAAAGTTTTTTTATTAGAAGTAAAAAATTAAATTTGCCTTCACTATTTAATAATTACAACAAAATTATAATCAATTAAGAAAATTTAAATTTTAAAAAAGATGGCAAACGTTAAAGCAAAAAAAGAAAGTAGTTCAAATGGAGGAGATATGTTCTCTGGAATTGTTATTGTAGCATGTATATTCGTAGGTGTTTTGATCTGGAATTTTGTTATGGGAGCGGGTTCAAATTTTGAAGGAGGAACTAATGAAGGTCATCCACTACCAGGAAATTATCTTGCAATGGTGTATAAAGGAGGTCCAATTGTACCTGTTTTAATGGGATTGTTATTGATGGTAATTGTTTTCGGAATCGAAAGATTTATGGTTATATCTAAAGCAGCTGGAAAAGGTAATTTAGATGCTTTTATGAAAAATGTACAAGGAAGTGTTACTTCTGGAGATATCGAAGGAGCTATTGAGGCTTGCGACAAACAAAAAGGATCAGTTGCTAATACAATCAAGGCAGGTTTAGTAAAATACCAAGCGGTAAAAGCAGAAGGTTTTACTAGCGAAGAAGCTACTGAAACTATTCACAAAGAAATAGAAGAAGTTACGTCACTTGAAATGCCAATGTTAGAGAAAAATTTAACAATCATTTCTACATTAGTATCTTTAGGAACACTTGCAGGTCTTTTAGGAACAGTAACAGGGATGATTAAAGCGTTTGGTGCGTTAGCTTCTGCAGGAACTCCTGATCAAGCTTTGTTAGCAAATGGTATTTCTGAGGCGCTTATCAATACTGCTACAGGGATCTCTACTTCAGCTTTGGCAATTGTAGTGTATAACTACTTTACTTCAAAAATCGATACGTTAACTTATTCTATTGATGAAGCTGCTTCAACAATCGTGAATACTTACAGACGTTTCAAAGGAAGTGTAAAATAATATAAAAAAAATTGTGTAAAGAAAAGAGAATTGTTTTCTCCTTTCTTTACACACATAAAAAAAATAATATGGCTAAAGTAAAATCGCAGAAAAAGGCAGCCGCTATCGACATGACAGCAATGTGTGACGTAGCCTTCCTTTTGCTTACTTTCTTTATCTTGACCGCTACTGCTAAGCAGCCAGAGCCATTACCAGTGGATACACCTAGTTCTACAGTGCAAACAAAATTGCCTACTACAGACCTAGCCATGCTAACATTAGGTAACGGAAAAGTGTTTTTTGGGGTAACAGGAAAAGAAGTTAGAATAAAAACGCTAGAGCTAATGGCTACTAAATATAGTATGACATTTACTCCAGAAGAAATACAAAAGTTTTCATTGATAGACGCTTTTGGTGTGCCAATGTCTCAGTTGAAAAGTTTAATTGCTAAAAATAGCACCGAAAGAAATCAGAAAGATTTGCAACCGGGTATTCCTAAAGATTCATTGGACAACCAGTTGAAAGAGTGGGTTTACAATGCAAGAATTGCAACTAACGAAGTTTCAGGAACACAACTTAAATTTGCTATAAAAGGCGATGCAAAACAAGAATATCCTCAAATTAAAAAAGTGATCGATATTTTACAAGACCAAAAGGTAAACCAGTTCAACTTAGTGACTGGATTGCGCGGGGAAAATTTTTAATATTTAAAAAAATACAACGATGGCAGAATTAAATACTGACGACGGCGGCGGAAAATAAGGCGGTAAGGTAAGAAGTAAAAAAGGAAACTCACGTGTCGATTTAACGGCAATGGTAGATTTGGCTTTCTTATTAATCACGTTCTTTATGTTAACAACTTCGCTGTCTAAACCTCAATCGATGGATTTGGGGATGCCAGATAAACAAAAAGAAGATGGGCCTCAAGATAATACATTAGTCGACGAAAGACGTACGATGACCATACTTTTAGGCGAGAACAATAAGATTAATAATTACATGGGGCTTTTGGCCACTCCAATTGAGGCACCAAAATTTACCTCATACGGAAAACAAGGAATTCGTAAGGATTTGCTTTCTAGAGCAGTTTCAGTACCTCAAGTAACAGGTGATCCTAAAAAAGGATTAATCGTAATTATTAAGCCAAGCAAAAAATCTACCTACAGAAATTTAGTAGATATTCTTGACGAGATGGTAATATGCAAAGTAAAAACCTACGCCATTGTAGATATTACACCTGAGGAGGTTGCTTTGCTAGAGAAAGAAGAGGTTAAACCGTAACCCAAAACAAAAAAAAATAAGATGAAATTAGATATATTCAAATCGCAGTGGTTAGACTTAGTCTTCGAAGGGCGTAACAAAAAGTATGGTGCTTATGAGTTGCGTAAAGAGAATCCTAAAACATCAGTTAGAGCCTTATTTGTAGGTGCGTTTATTTTTGCTTTGGCTTTAAGTACGCCCTTAATTCTTGAGATGATTCCAAACGCTGACGATTCTAAAAAAACATTAGACGAAAAAGTAGTTTTGGTTGATATGGCAAAGCCAGTAGATCCGTTATTGCCACCACCACCGCCACCAGAACCGCCAAAACCAAAAATTGACGAGGTGAAATTTGTGGCGCCTAAGGTAGCGGAAACTAAAAAAATTGTAGAAGAAATTAAGACTATCGAAGAGCTTAAGGACAAAAACATTGCTGCAAAAGACCAAAAAGGAGATAAAGACGCACAAATTGTAATCGATCAACCTACAGGAGACGGAGATAAGAATGCCGAAATTATAGACAATACAGTATATAGTTCAGCAGGTATTGAAGTGCAGCCTGAGTTCCCTGGAGGATTTGCAGGTTTCGGTAAATATGTTCAAAAAAACTACCGAACTCCAGAAGTAGATCAAGACCTTAAAGGTCGTGTTATTGTTGAGTTCGTTGTAGAAAAAGATGGTAGCTTAACCGATATTAAAGTCGTAAGAGATTTAGGTTTTGGTACAGGTGCAGAAGCAATAAGAATGCTTAGAGGTGCTCCTAAATGGAAACCAGGTGTGCAAAACGGAAAAGCCATTCGTGTACGTTATAGTTTACCAATAACATTAGATGTTAAAACAGAATAATGCATAATAATAGCATAAATAATACCCAGAAGAAATCGCTAAAAGAGCGATTTCTTCGTATTATAGGAATGCTGTTTTTTCTGTTATACCTCACTTTTGGGTTAGCTATAATTTTCTGGAAAGGTTTGCCCTTAAATATGCCCAATAATTATAGAATGGCTTTTGGTATTTTAGTTATTGTGTATTCTTTTTTTAGATTTATACGTTTTTTTCAAAAATCAGACTCATGAGAGAATCACTATTTTTAGTACTTGTAAGTTTTAATTTTGTATTCGTATTTTCGTGCGGTAAAAAAGCAAAAAAACAAGAAGAAACTATCCTGAAAGGGAAAGCTACCATTCTTGTAGACGAAACACTGCTTCCGGTACTAGAAGATCAGAAAGAAGTTTTCGAAAATCAGTATAACGCTTCAATTACTTTAATCGGAAAATCAGAAGCCGAAATTGTACAAATATTATCTAAAAACAAGCAGCAACTTGCCGTTTTGTCTAGAGAGTTAACTAAAAACGAGGCAGAGATTTTTGCAATAAAAAAAATTAATCCAAAAATTACCCCTTTTGCAATTGATGGCATTGCTTTTATTTCCAATAAAAAAAATAACGACACACTTATCGATTTGCAAAAAGTAATCGCTTTTGTACAAGGAAAGGAGCAAAACAATTTCAAAGGGTTGGTTTTTGACAATCCAAATTCGAGCACCGTTCGCTATATCAGAGAGCTAGCTAAAGTTGCGGAATTGCCAAAAAGTAAAATATTTTCTTTTCAAACGAATAACGAGGTAATCGAGTTTGTTGCTAAAAATGAAGGAATGATTGGTCTTGTCGGAGTAAATTGGTTGTCGCAACCCTTACCCAACATGGAGGAAACAATAAGTAAAATTAAAGTTTTAAGTGTTAAATCTTTAAAAAATAATAAGTACGTAAAACCGAGTCAAGACAACATAGCAAGCGGAATGTATCCACTTACCCGAGAAATAAAAATGTTAAATTACCAAGGGTTTTCAGGTTTAGGCATGGGATTTGCTTCGTTTGTAGGAGGAGAAATAGGACAACGAATTATTTTAAAATCAGGATTGGTTCCGCTTAGAGTACCAGGTCGAAATATTATAATCAGAAAAGAGATAAGTAAAAAATAAATTAATATAAATTAAAATGAATAAAGTAAAAGTTTTCAGTATTGCATTAGTGGCTTTAGGGTTTTCTGCTTTCGCACAAGAAATCGAGTTAGCAAAAAAAGCTATCGATGGAGAACAATACGAAAAAGCAAAATCTATTTTGAAAGCCAGTGTGACTGCAAAACCAGATAATGGGAAAGCAGCCTTTTTATTAGGAACTGTTTATTTGCAACAAAGTCAGCAGGATTCTGCTAAAGTCTTTTTTCAGAAAGGATTAACAGCTAAAGAAGGCGCAAATTTTAATTATATTGGTTTAGGTCAAATTGATTTAAATGCAGGGAATACTGCTGCTGCAGAATTTAATTTTGAGCAGGCATTAAATGGGATTAAAAAGAAAGATATTGAACCGTTTATTTATATAGGAAAAGCCTATACAAATGCAGAAATACCTAACTATAAAAAAGCAATTTTTTATATCGAAAAAGCAAAATTCATCAATCCAAATGATGCCCAAATGCAAATGGCATTAGGTGATGCTTACTATTTTGACAAAAATCAAAATGACGCTTATAAAGCGTATAGCAATGCTTTTGATGCTGATCCAACTCTAATACGCGCAAAAATGCAACTGGGTGTTTTGCTAAAAGGAGCAAAAGCTTTTCCAGAAGCAAAAACAGCATTTGATGGTGTAGTAGCCACAAACCCAAGTTTTGGTCCCGTATATCGAGAACTAGCTGAAACTTATTTTCAATGGGGAATAAATGACAAAACGAAGTACAAAGAATATATGTCTAAATCGTTAGAATATTATGAAAAATATATGAGTCTAACAGATTATTCATTGGCATCACGTTTTAGACATGCTGAATTTTTAATCATCGCAAAAGATTATGTTGCTTTAGAGAAAGAAGCAAACGAAATGAAAAAACTAGATAAAGTAAACCCAAGGATTTTACGTTATTTAGGATACGCATCGTACGAAAACGGAAATACAGACAATGCAATTAAAGTTTTATCAGACTATACGACAAATCCCGCAAATAAAGTAATCGGTAGAGATTACTTGTATTTGGGACTAGCTCAATTAAAAAATGCTACACCAACACCTACAACACCTGATGTTAAGTCAGTTATAAATGACGTTTTATTTCAAACTGCCTTGACTAATCTTCGTAAAGCAGTTGATTTAGATAAACCAATGGCAAACGATTTAAACGATATTGGTAAAAAATATTTTGATCAAAAATTGTATAAATATGCCGCAGCGATATATGAAGTAGCTGTATCAAACCCTAATTCTAAAAATTATTTATATGATAATTTTTATTTAGGATATGCTATTTACTTTGAAAATTCGGATAAAGAACCTGCTAAAATGGATATCGTAGCCTTAAAAAAGGCAGACAAAGCGTTCGAGAATGTATCAATAGCTTCTCCAACTACACAAGATGCCTACATATATAGAGCTAGGGTGAACAGTTTGTTAGACAAAGACCCAGTAGCACAAGATCAAATGGTAGCAAGTTATGAAGAATATATAAAAGTGGTAACGGCAAAAGGCGCAGTTGAGTTAGACAAACCTGCCAATAAAACAAAATTTGTTGAAGCGTATCAAAATCTTACCATACATTATAAAAAAGACAAAATAAAAGCAAACGAATATTTAGCAAAAGCATTAGCAATCGAACCTACAAATGCTGATTTGTTAAACATGCAAAAAGCATTAAAATAAAAAGTTGAAAACACCTAAAAAAAACCGTCTTGTTCTAGTTAATAAGACGGTTTTTTTATGAACGAATGGTTCTCGCATTTTTAGAAGCACAGTTCGTTTCATTCTCCCAGAAAAAGGAACAAGGATTTTTACTGCATCTAAGTCTGAACTATTGAAACAATTGAGGCTAATTCGTTTTTCTACTTTTTTTATCAGGAGATAATCTAACAAATCAAAAATCTAAATACCTATCTTTGCAAACTATTTAAAAAAGACAATGCTTACAAAAGAAATACAAATTGCAGTCGAAAAAGGCGAAATGCTTCCGCTCATGGAAGAGTTTTATACCATACAAGGAGAAGGATACCATACAGGAACAGCGGCCTATTTTATACGAATAGGAGGTTGCGATGTAGGTTGCCATTGGTGTGATGTCAAAGAAAGTTGGAACGCGACATTGCATCCCCCAACTAAAACAGATTTGATTGTTGAAAACGCAAAAAAGTACGCACAAACTATTGTTATAACAGGAGGTGAGCCCCTGACATGGGATATGAAAGTGCTTACCCAAAAATTGAAAGCAGAAAATCTACAGGTACATATCGAAACCTCTGGTGCGTATCCTGTAACAGGCATTTGGGATTGGTTTTGCCTTTCGCCAAAGAAAAATAAATTGCCAGTTGCTGATGCTTATGCCATTGCGCATGAACTAAAAGTGATTATACACAACAAACACGATTTTATTTTTGCCGAAGAGCAAGCAATAAAAGTAAACAAAAATGCCATACTTTTTCTTCAACCCGAATGGAGTAAAAAAGAAGAAATGACACCTCTAATAGTCGATTATGTAATGAATAATCCAAAATGGAGAGTTTCCTTACAAACACATAAATATTTAAACATCCCGTAATGAAATTATTCGTAATTAGTTTTGTTTTTTGTTTATTTTCCATGGTTAGTAATGCTCAAATAAGCGGTGAAGATGAAGTGTACCTTAAAGGAGACTTTGTTGATGCAAAATTTGAAGGCGAAGGAATTCTAAAATTTCATGATTTTATTACAAGTCATTTAGATAAATCTATTCTGACGAAACCGGGAAAAATAGTTTTTACATTCACTATTTCAGAAATGGGACAATTAAAAAACATTCGAATTGTCGAATTTTCTTACGTCGAAATGGCAACAGAAATAATTCGAGTGATAAAATTGGCACCTAATTGGCAACCCGCAAGGAGAGGTGGTAAGCCAATAAGTTTGAATGTTCGATTCCCTATGGAGTTTGTCAAAAAATAAGATGGAATCTTAAAAAATAGCGTTTTAAAATTATTTTTATGAATTTTTCATTCCAAAGGCTATTCTATTTCATTTATGTGCCATTTCATTTGTGCAAATCGTGTTTTGGTACTATTGTTTTTTGCCTGAAATTTGTAAAAGGAATGAATGTTGTCAAAAAAATAAAAATTAGCTACTTATTTTGTTTTTTTTGTTTATTTTGGTACTGTATTTGGTATTATACATTTTTATAAGATAAACAACATTGTTATGAAAAAAAGCTTACTGCTGGTTATTACTATAATTATGGCTCAATTTGTTTTTGCACAACAATCACCAAGTGCAATGAAAATTGCACCAATTAATTATGATGAAGTTGAAATAAAACCTGAATTTCCTGGAGGCTATGATGAGCTTATGAAATTTATAGGACGCAATTTTCAACCTCCAGAGGTAGAGGGACTTTCAGGTATTGTTAAAATTAGTTTTGTTGTAGAGATAACAGGAAAAATAGCAGAAATAAAAATACTGAAAGATCTTGGCTCAGGAACAGGAGAAGAAGCAAAACGGGTAATGGCTAAATCTCCTAATTGGTTGCCTGGCAGTCAAGATGGTAAACCTGTACGGGTTGTATTTGAATTACCTATTACTATAAAAACGTATTAATATTAGTTCCAAAAAAGAAGGATTGGTTACTTTTTTTTGATTTTCAACTAGTTAAGGTTTTTTAACACGTTTTTTATGAGTATTTTTCGTATAATATCGTTTATTTTATTCACTTTGTCGATTTTTTTTGAAATTCAAAAAACACTGTGGTATCTTTAACCCCTATAATAATTTTTAGATTATGAAAAATTTTTTAATTTCATTTATTTTTATACTAGGTATAAACTTACTTTCATCTCAACCAGCAATGGAAAGAGAAGAGACACCAGTGCAGTATGATGCAGTACAAATTAAACCCACTTTCCCAGGAGGAATAGAAGAGTTTATGGGGTATGTTATGAGAAATTATCAGACACCAAGCGATGAAGAAGAAGACGTTGAAGTTGGAGTAATTCCAATAAGTATCGTAATTGGTATTGATGGAAAAATTACTAAAGTAGAGATAAAAAGTGTAACAGGTTATGCTGAAAAAGAAATAAAAAGAGTTTTGGCAAAATCTCCTATGTGGAAACCAGGAAGTCAAAATGGTGTTCCTGTACCTGTTGCCTTTAAATTTTCGATTACAATGAAATAATATATTCTTTGCATTTACATAGAATCCCATTCGCTAACCGAAATGGGATTTTTTATTTAGATTCGTTTTAAACGTATAGTTATGAAATCTCAATTTTTTCTAGACACAAATGTCACTTTTTTAAATCATGGTTCCTTTGGCGCATGCCCAAAACCTATTTTTAAAGAATTTCAGCGTTTTCAATTTGAATTAGAAAGTGAACCTGTACAGTTTATCCAGAAAAAACAAGCAGGGTATTTAAAAACCGCTAGAGAAAGTTTAGCAAAATATGTGGGTTGCGAAGCCCAAGATGTATATTTCACCCCAAATCCTACATTTGCAATTAATACAATTATGCGTAGTTTGAATTTGAAAGAAGATGATGAAATTCTAACTACCAATCACGAATATGGCGCCATGGATCGTACTTGGCATTTTTATTGTAAAAAATCTGGAGTCAAATATATTAGACAAGAAATTTCTCTTCCAATACTATCTAAAGAGCAAATTATTGAACAGTTTTGGAAAGGATATTCTGCTAAAACCAAAGTTATTTTTATCAATCAAATATCAAGTGCAACTGCGCTGATTTTTCCTGTAAAAGAAATTTGCGATAAAGCCCAGAAATTAGGTTTAATTACAATTGTTGATGGAGCCCATGTTCCAGGTCATATCGATTTGAATATTCAAGAATTAGATCCAGATTACTATACCGGAACTTTGCATAAATGGATGCTAGCTCCAAAAGGGAGTTCGTTTTTGTATGTAAAAAAAGAATTTCAAAATGATTTAGATCCGCTCGTGGTAAGTTGGGGTTACGAAAGTTTGGTTCCGGGCGAAAGTCAGTTTTTAGATTACCACGAATATCAAGGGACAAGAGATATTTCGGCTTATTTGTGTACGCCAACGGTTATAGACTTTTTAGAAAACAATAAATGGAAACAAAAATCTGAAGATTGTAAACACATCGTTTTGGCTAATTACCAAAGGTTTTGCGACTTATTACACACAAAACCAATTTGTCCTATTACTTCTGAATTTCTTGGACAAATGGCAAGTATTCCTGTAAGAACCAATAATCCGCAGGAGTTAAAAGACTTGTTATATGATAAATACAAAATTCAAATTCCAGTAATGACTCTTAATGGAGGTGTTTATATCCGTTATTCTATAAATGCTTACAACTCGCAAGCAGATTTAGATGTTTTGTACGCTGCTTTATCGGATATTTTGAAAACGACTAATTTGATACAATAAAAAAAGCCGATTTCGTTTTGTCGAAATCGGCTTTTCTTAAAAAACAATTTTATTGTTTAGCAATTTTTATTGTTTTAGTTTGGTTGTTCTTGTTAATGACTTTTAGTAAATACATTCCGCTCGGATAATTACTTAAATCTATTTTAGAATTTCCAACATTTATATTTTTAATAGCAATTACTTTTCCTAGCAAGTTGTAAATTTCAACTTTGGCATTTGTGTCAATCGTTAAATTTAATATATTATTTGTTGGGTTTGGATAAACAGAAATTGTTTTAAGTTGATTAAATGAGTCATTATTTAAAAAACTTCCAGAGGTCATAACTCGCTTACCAGCACCTCCAAGACCAAAAAAGTTTGAAACTCCTACAAAAATATCATTAGAGTAAGTAACTCTTCTCCATAATTTTGTATTTGCAGCAGCGGCATAGTCAGTCCAATTAATCCCATCTCTACTTTGCAGGACTCTATTTGTTCTATCTGAAGTAATCGCAATAAATTTCTCGTTGGTATAGGAAACACCTTTCCAACTATTATCTGCTGTGGAGTTCTTATAATCCAAGTTACGCCATCTAGTCTTGTCATAATCCGGTTTCCTCTGCCATCTGCAGAGACAGCCACAAATAAACCATTTCCGTAGGTTATTGAGTTCAGTTGTTGTCTGCTGATGTGGTTCGAGCAGTCCAAATTGATTCTGTTTGTGTATTTGAAAATGTGGTAAATAGTATACCAACTAAAAGTAAAAATTGTTTCATTTTAATGATTTTAAAAGTTGAAACAAAAATCATAACGAAAGCAAATTACTCACAATAGCAGTTTTTCCTGAAAATTAATTAATGAAACCTAGTTTTGAAGCTTCTCGAACCATTCCGGCCACATTTTTGACATTAAATTTTTGAAAAATACTTTTTCTGTGGTTTTCTATCGTATTTACCGATATTTGTAGTTGTTGCGCAATGTCAGCAGTGGTAAACTCCATGATAATGAGTTGCATGATTTCGATTTCTCTTTCTGTCAAGGCAATAGATGTGCTTGTAGTATATTTTTTAGACAAAAACGAGTAATCATCAGGTAAGTAGATTTCTCCTTTTGAAACTTTTCTAATGGCCTCTAATAAATCTTCAATATCCTGATTTTTATTTACATAGCCTTTGGTTCCAGCAGATAATAAATTTTCTACTAAAATAGGACTTGATAATGAGGTAAACGCAATGATATTAACTTGGGGGTAGTTTTTGTTCAAAAAATCATAAATTTCTAGTCCTTGCACATCGCTAGCTAATAAATCAATAACGATAACATTTAGAGTAGCGTGTTTTTTAATATTACGATACAAGTCATTCTTAGTACTTGCGAAAAAGATTAAGTTTAAATCGGACTGGTTTGTAAAAAGAGTTGTTAAGCTGTTTTTTACAATGGGATGGTCTTCAAAAAAAGCGATATTTATCATGGTGCAAGTTTCAAAATAAATTTAGTTACAAACAATAGTGGTTTTCCTTAATTGCTTAAAGTTATTCTGAAAGTGCAACCTTCGGTTTGATTATTTTCGACCGAAAGAATTCCGTTATTTTTAATCATTAATTCTTGGCATAAATACAATCCTATACCAAAACCGGATTCAAAATGGGTTCCTAATCCTGGATTTAGGTTTTGTTTGAATAATTTTTCTAATTTTTTAGCGTCAATTCCTTTACCATAATCTTTTATGAAGAGCGAATTTTCAGCATAGAATATATCTATTTCAGTATTTTCGAAGCTAAATTTTATGGCATTGCTCAACACATTTCGTAACACAATTCCTAGAACAGACGCATTAAAGTTTGCTGTGCTTCCTTCAGGTATAGTATTGTTGAGGGTTATTTTTTTGTCTTGCGCTTTTGCTGATAATTCGTTGCAAGCAGTAGCTACAGTATTTTTTAAATTGATTTCATTTTTATTAGCGATGTTGACCATCAATTCTGTTTTTGCCCAGTCTAGTAAACTGTTTAGCATATTGTCTGATTGGTCTAATTGTTGTTTGATGTCTTTGAGGTAGGTGCTTATACTGCTGCTTTGATTAATGATATCCTCTTTTGACAGCATCATTTTTAAGGTGGTTATTGGCCCCTTAAAATCGTGAGAAATAACCGAAAATATTTTCTGATTTAATACATTCAATCTGTTTAAATTTTTGTTAGCGCTATCTAATTTAGCATTTATTTTGTTGCGTTGTTTTATCGAATTGTATAAGAAGTAAGCTAATATGGACAGAATAAGCAATCCGATTGAGATGCCTAAAATTAGGATTCGTTGTTTTGAAAGTGTATTTTCTTTTTCTGTATTTACTTGTTTTAATTTAGCATTTTCTAAATCTTTTTCTTGTGTTTTAAAATCGGCAAGACTTTGTGATAATTCACTAGAATAAATTTTTTCTGTCAATAATTGATTATGGTGTTTGTATGTATAGGCATTATCTAAAAATTTATGTTCGTAGCAAGCATCTGAACATTCGTCATATAAATTATTTAAATCATATAAGTTTAATTTGTCTTTAGCATCCTTGATAAAAAAATCACACAATTCAACTAAATTTTTTACTTTAAATTTAGCATAGATTCTTTTGCATGCCGATGAGTTTGGAGCGTTATATTCCATATACTTTGCGTATAAAATATAACTAGTATATTTCGAATTTTCGGTAGTATATAATTCATTTAATAAGTTTTCAACTTCTATTTCATCAAAATTTCCTTTGTAGATTACAGCGTCTAAATAGTGTTGGATATTGGATTCGTAAAAAACCGTTTTTTCATCTTGCGTTGCTTCTAAGGCGAAAATTTCTTTACAATTTTTAATAAAGCCGTCTAAATCTTGTTCAAAAATTAAAAACTCATTTAAGTAATTTTTTGAGAAAATAATTAAAAAAGGATCTTTTAGTTTTTCGGATTCGTTTAAACTTAATAGACATAATTTTTTCCCTTCAATAACGTTTCGCTGAATGATTAAAGTAACAATAGGAAATAGCCTTGCATAAATAATTGCTTTTTTATAATTGGTGTTGTTTTTTTGCTTAATGCGAGCAATATAGTGGTTTAATTTTTTAGATTCGGTTGCTGCTAAATCAATTTTTTCGTCATTTAACAGCGTTAAAATTTGAAACCATTTTACTTTTACAAACTCTAAATTGACCTTTTCTAAAGTTGCGGGTTCTTTTACTTTATTATTGATAAACCGATTGAGTAGCGATAAATACTTCTTTTCAGTTAAAGAATAACCTTCCAGTAAATTAATATAATCTTGGGTGGAAGCTTTATTGGAACTGATGTTTTTGAAATATCCATTTTTAACTGTGCTTGGAATGTTTTTTAATATACTATTTAAAGAATCTAATTTATTTTCAAGCAGGTATTTTTGTCCTATAGAAATTGGATTGTCACTTTGCGCAAAAGAACTTGTAACGGCAAATAGTATAATAAAGCAAATGGATAGTTTATCTTTTAAAATCATAAATATTTGTTTTTTGAACAAAAATAGGCCTTTATGTGAAAAGTCTCGCTAAGTAATCAAAATGTTCGCCTTCCATAATCAATTCGCATTGCAAACTATTAGCATTTGCGGCGTTTTGAAGTGTATTGTAATCTAAATACAACCAAGGAAATGTATCTTCGGTTTCTCCTTTATATTGAACTGAAAATGTGAGTTCTCCGTAATAACCGTCGGCAGGAATAAGGAAACTTCCATCTTCATCTTCGTCAAACATATAAATAATATCCGAAGAGTCTATTAAAATTTGACCATTTGGATTTAATAAACATTTTAGTTTCTGAAGATATTGAGACGTTTTTACCAATGTTCCGAAAATTCCAGTTCCGTTCATTAATAGAATGATAGTATCGAATTTTTCGTTTTCAATGTCCAAAACATTCTGTACACGAGCATTTTTTACACCACGAAGTCGGCAAGCTTCAATTGCATTTGTAGAAATATCGATGCTCGTAACATCAAAACCTTGTTCTTGCAAGAAAAGCGAATGACTTCCTGCGCCACAACCTACGTCGAGAACCTTTCCTTTTGCTAATTGCAAGGCTTTTTGTTCCAACTTTGGCATTTCGGCATAAGACCGAAACAAATAGGCAACACTCATTTCGTCGGCTTCAGAAATAGAAGTTTCGGTAATAAGGTCTTCTGGTGAATTATGGATTTGGTAATCGAGTATGGCTTTTCCGAAAAGGTCTTTCATTTTTTGTATTTCAAAATTCAACATTGCTTCGCCAGTTCGCTGGCGCTCGTGTCGTTGTTCAACATTCATCATTAAAACAGTATTGATGAAGTTTATTCGTTTATGCGGTTATTTGTTTATTTGGTTTGAGTAAATTTGCACCATCAATTTTAAACTTGAAACTTGAAACAGATTTTACAGCAACTTCCAAAAGAAGCCAAAGATAAGCATATCGAAAACAAAAAGTATTTTGTAAAGCTAAAAAATAAGCCACCCAAAAACTTAGATTATGTGATGCAAGATTTGCATGATGCCGAATTTAAGAAAACCAATTGTTTAGATTGTGCTAATTGTTGTAAAACAACTGGGCCGCTTTTCACCAGTGCCGACATTGAACGTATTTCGAAACATTTGCGTCAGAAACCACAGCAGTTTATTGACCAGTATTTACGTATTGATGAAGACCAAGATTATGTTTTGCAAACTGTTCCGTGCCATTTTCTAGACCAAGACAATACGTGTTTTATATACGATGTTCGCCCGAAAGCTTGTCGGGAATTTCCGCATACCGATAGAAAAAAGTTTCAGCAAATTACAGATTTGACTCTAAAGAACGTTGCGATTTGTCCAGCAGCATTTAATATTGTAGAGAAAATGAAGTTGAAAATGCCTTTGTAAAGACGAGTTTCATTAATTTTCACTAATTAATTCGTGTAAATTAGTGCAATTCGTGTTTTAGTTTAATAAATCAAATAGTTCTTCCTCATTTCCTTAAAAGACTTCAAATCGCTTTCCCAAGATTTTCTGATTTCAGCTTCTGAAACTCCAGCTTCAATTTGCTGTTGTAATTTCTTTGTTCCTGCCAGTTTTGTAAAAAAAGGATTGAAAAATTTCGATTTATCAGAAGTAGTTTGATATGCTTTGATGAGCCATTTTAACTCCAATTGTTTTACTTTGGCAACAGCCGATAAATCTTCCCCGTAACATTCAATATTTTTATATACTGGTTCTTTTGCTCCAAAATTCGGAATAGGAGTGAAGCTAAAACCATTTTTTGGTAAATAAGGTGAACCATAAACTTGAAATTGTTTTTCGGTTCCTCGACCCACACTTATATTAGTTCCTTCAAAAACACACAAGCTGGCATATAAATTTATAGCTTGGTCGTTCGGTAAATTGGGTGATGGTTTTACGGGTAGACTATAAGTCATTTCTCGTTTGTAATTCAAACAAGGTATAACAGTTAGTTGGCATTGAATTCTATTTTTGAGCCATTTTTCGCCATTTATCATTTTGCCGTATTCGCCTATTGTCATTCCGTGCAACGTTGGGATTTGATGCATTCCTACAAAACTGGTAAATGCTGCCTCAAGAATAGGTCCATCAATAATGCTTCCATTGGGATTCGGTCTGTCTAAAATGATGAGTTGAATGTTGTTTTCGGCACAAGCTTCCATAATATAATGTAAGGACGATATATAGGTATAAAATCGTGCGCCCACATCTTGCAAATCGAAAATCATAATATCAATTCCTGCTAATTGCTCGGGTTTTGGCTTTTTGTTAGTACCATAAAGCGAAATAATAGGCAAGCCAGTTTTAGTGTCCTTTCCGTCAATTACATGCTCGCCAGCATCTGCCGTACCACGAAAACCATGTTCTGGAGCAAAAATTTTAGTTAGGTTGATTTTTTTTTCAAGGAGAAAATCTACAATTGAATTCGGGTAATTATAAAAATCACCATTTTCATTTTTTTTATAAAATCGTCTCATTATAATTTCACCATTAGGTAAAGTGTCGTAAATAGAATTATCAACAAATAAGACGCCTGTTTGATTGGTTACAATTCCAACTTTTTTGTCTTTTAATAAATGTAAATATTGAACAGAATTTTCTGCTCCAGTTCTGATATCTGCAGCAATTGTTTTTTTTGACGCTTCATTAATTTCTAATTTTTTTTGAGGCGAATCTGTTTTTTTTACAGAAATGCCACACGATGGAAAGACAATCAAACCACCAACCATTGCTAAATATGTAATAATTATTTTTTTCATAATTTTTTTAAATCTGTGAAATCCGTGTAATCTGTGGCAAAAAACTTTATGTATCTTTGTCGCTAATCGAAATAAGACGTAATTGAATTTAGAATATTTCATAGCAAAGAGATTAATCAACGCTAAAGACCATAAAAGTAGTATATCTGCACCAATAATAAAAATCGCAATAACCGCCATTGCTATCGGTATGATTATGATGATTGTTTCGGTAGCTACAGGAACTGGCTTGCAACAAAAAATTAGAGAAAAAGTAGCCGCTTTTAACGGACATATAGTTATTTCAAATTTTGACGACAATCAATCTCAAGTTAGTTTGTCTCCAATATCGACTAATCAGGATTTTTATCCCAAATTTACTTCTGTCGAAGGAATACAGCATATTCAGGCCGTAGCAAGTAAAGCAGGAATTATTAGAACCGAAAAAGCTTTTGAAGGAATAGTTTTCAAAGGCGTAGGAAAAGAATACCGTTGGGAAAACCTGACCGAATATTTAGTGCAAGGTCGAATTCCGAATTTAAAATCGGAACTTAACTCTGAAATTCTTATATCAGAATACTTAGCAAACAGATTACAACTCAAATTGGGTGACAAATGCAATACTTTCTTCATGAAAGACAGCGGTAATCACATGCCAAATTTGCGAGTTTTTACTATTGTTGGAATTTATAACTCAGGATTTCAGGAATTTGACGCCACCTATATACTAGGAGACATTCGCCACATTCAGCGAATCAATAAATGGAAACCAACCGAAGTAGGTGCTTTTGAAGTATTTATAGATGATTTTAATAAAATAGAAGAAAAAGGAGCCGAAGTATACAACAACACCCAAAACAAAGAAGACACCTCAAAAACGCTAGACACCCAAACCATAGCCCAGAAATATTATTATATTTTCGAGTGGCTTAAATTATTCGATTTCAATATTATCGTTATATTAGTCATTATGATAGTAGTTTCTACTATTAATATGGTTGTCGCATTATTAGTTTTAGTTCTCGAAAGGACACAAATGGTTGGAATACTAAAATCGTTGGGAGCAAATAACTGGACAGTTCGTAAAATATTCCTTTATAATGCGGCACATTTAATTATAAAAGGGCTCTTGTGGGGAAATATAATAGGAGTAGGGTTATTACTTGTTCAAAAATATACAGGTATTATAAAGCTTAACCCAGAAAATTATTATGTTAACCAAGCCCCTGTCAATATAAATTTATGGTCAATCTTGTTGTTAAATCTAGGAACAATTACAATATGTCTACTAGTTTTGCTAATCCCCTCCTATATAATCACAAAAATTTCTCCAGTAAAAGCCATTAAATTTAGTTAAAGCCATCGGTTGAGCATAGTCAAAGTTATGGCGTATCCCTCCCGAAAAGGTCGGGTCAGGCTATTCGTTTCAATCTTTTTATCGGCGAAAAGCCTCAAAAAAGGATTTCCACTACTATCCTTTACGCTAATTAACAATCAATTAAGTTAAAATCTTTATAATCCGATTCCGAAAGTATTATTATGAGACATATAGTATAAGGACATACTCTTCATTTTCTTAATATGGCTTATATGACTCTAAAACCTTTAGAATGTCTTACTATTTGTTGACTTTTCAATAAAGTCGAAAAAACTTCGAAAGTTAACCTTCACAAAACCAAACCCTTAAAAAAAAGGTTTAAAAAAGATTCAAAAAGCACTTGTTTAATTAAAAAGAAGTATTACTTTTGCACCCGCATTGGCAGAGAAGTTCTTCCTAATTATTGAAAAAGCAGATCAAGAAAATAAACAAAAAATTTATTAAAAAAGATTTGGAAAACAATAAAAAGAAGTTACCTTTGCACCCCGCAAGAGATTAAGTTCATTGACAAACTGAGTAAGAAGTATAAGAAATTAGAAGAATAAAATTTTTCTAAAAAAAACTTATCAAAAAGCTTGCTAGTTAAAAAATAACATGTACTTTTGCACCCGCTTCGAGAAACACATTGTAGTGTTGAATGAGACGAAAAAAATATAAGACACGTTCCTAGACATATTGAATTGACAGCCGTTTTAAATAGCGATATTTAA
>CAXYWC010000024.1:0-34770 GCA_964292845.1 uncultured Flavobacterium sp.
AACTGGATAGAATATCAGATTTCGGCTCTGAGGGTTGGGGGTTCGAATCCCTTCGCGGTCACAATTTCATTAGCTTTGTTAAAGGGCTAGTGCTTTAATAAAGCTTTATATAATAGCCTCTCTTGAATAATTACGTCTTCATTTTGTTATTTGGAATAGGTATTGTGTACGTATTCCAAATAGTTGTAGCCCCTATTTATGTGCTTGTTTATAGCAAACCCCTAGTGAACCATTTTTATGTATTTCCTAAAAAGCTAGAGGCACAACATAAAGAATGGATAAGCAATCATTTTGCTTTTTATAAAAGATTAAGTCCTAAAAAGCAAACGTATTTTGATCATCGTGTTCTAAATTTTATCAAGCACACCCCCTTTGTAAGCCGAGAAAACATTGAAATTACGTTTGAAATGAAATTGTTGGTTGCCTCAACTTCAACAATGCTAACTTTTGGGATGCAACGGTATTTGTATTCGGTAATTGATGCCATAATTATTTACCCGTCTTCGTTTCAAGGCGCTGCAAGCGACAACTTTCATGCTGGCGAGTTTAACCCAAAACACAAAGTTATAGTGTTTTCATGGGACAATTTTTATAAAGGAATAAAAATAAGCGACAACAATTTAAACCTAGGAATACATGAGTTTTCTCATGCACTATTGTTTGAATCTGCTCGAAAAAAAGGCTATGGATCAACAAGCAATTCTATTTTTTCAGATTATTACACTGAAATTAGTAACGACTTGAAAAAACCAGAAATACTACAAAGCTACATCGAATCCAGTTACTTTAGGGATTATGCTTATTTGAATTCGGTCGAGTTTATAGCGGTAATTTTAGAACATTTTTTTGAAACCCCATCAGAGTTTGAAGCACGATTTCCAGAATTGTACGGTAAGGTAAAAAAAATGATTAATTTTTAACAGCACAGCTTTTAAAGCTAAAACAGTAAAAACAGGTGAAATCTGTAGCAAACTTTCCTTTTGATATTAGTAACAGGCGGGTTCTATTGTTTTTTAAAAAAAGAGTCAATAATCTCAAAAGTAAAGTAAATTACTGATTTTTATCATATATTTTTCGGACTCAAAAAAGTAACTTTAAGGTATGTCTAAGTAAAATTAAAAATCATGAGAAACAGAGTACCAGTGTCAACCATAATGACTAAAGAGGTGGTTAAATTGAATATTACCGACGATTTGACCAAAGCAGAAAGACTATTTAAGCAACACAAAATCCGACACATTCCAGTGGTAAATGGAAATAAAGTAATAGGAATTTTAAGTTATACCGACTTACTTAGAATATCGTTTGTAGATGCTGTAGATGATGATGCCGAAATTGTAGATGCTACAGTTTATAATTTGTTTACCGTAGAGCAAGTAATGGCAAAAAAACTAATTACAATAACTCCAGAAACTACCATAAAAGAAACCGCCGAAATACTGTCTAAAAAAGAATTTCATGCTTTGCCTGTTTGCGAAGGCGATTTGCTTGTAGGAATTGTAACTACAACCGATTTGATTAAGTATTTAATAGATCAATATTAAAAAGAAGCTCTGAAAAGAGCTTCTTTTTTGTTATACTGCAGTAATTTTTTTCAATTCGACAATGGTTTCAATTGGGTTCTCGGATTTAAAAACAAAGCTTCCCGCTACTAGAACATCAGCGCCAGCTTCTACTAATTGTCGAGCATTTTTACTAGTTACACCACCGTCTATTTCAATTAATGTTGATGCGTTTTTTCTATTGATTAACGCTTTTAGTTTTACTACTTTCGAATAGGTGTTTTCAATAAACGATTGTCCTCCGAAACCTGGATTGACACTCATGACACAAACTAAATCAATATCTTGTATTACATCTTCCAATAAATCTACGTTGGTGTGTGGATTTAAAGCTACTCCAGCTTTCATGCCTTCGGCTTTGATTGCTTGAAGTGTTCTGTGCAAATGCGTACACGCTTCGTAATGTACGGTCAAAATATCAGTTCCTAATTTTTTAAAAGTAGCGATGTATCGATCAGGATCAATAATCATTAAGTGTACGTCGATTGTTTTTGTAGCATGTTTAGAAATGGCTTCTAAAACGGGCATTCCAAACGAAATATTAGGAACAAAAACGCCATCCATAATATCAATATGAAACCAGTCGGCTTCCGAGTTGTTAATCATTTCGATGTCGCGTTGTAAGTTAGCAAAATCGGCAGCGAGTACTGATGGTGCAATAAGGGTGTTTTTCATTGTGTTGTAGTTGTGTGTTTTAAATTTCGAAATTGAATATTTAATATTTTGGCAAAGGTACAATTTTTTGAAGTTTGAATAACGAACAAATAATTTTGAAGAACTAAATTTTTAGAGGTTATACTCTTCATATCTATAATTTAGGCTTCTAATCTTTGATGACAACTAAGCTCTTATTAATGAGTATAAAATACAATTACAAATGGTATTATAAAACAAAACTCCGGAAACCCGAGAGCAAAGCTCGAACAGACTGGAGTTTTGTTTGCCTTGCAAAAAACAAAACTCCGGAAACCCGAGAGCAAAGCTCGAACAGACTGGAGTTTTGTTTGCCTTGCAAAAAACAAAACTCCGGTAATCAGCCGGAGTTTCAATCATCAATCAAAAAACGAACAGTTAATCAGACTGTTGTTTGCTTTAAATAGCTTTGCCAAAGTTGAAAACTTTGGCAAAGTTGCTTAGGAGATTATCCTAAATATGTTTTCAAGATTTTACTTCTTGAAGTATGTTTTAATCGGCGGATTGCTTTTTCTTTAATTTGACGTACACGCTCACGAGTAAGGTCGAATGTTTCTCCTATTTCTTCTAATGTCATGGGGTGTTGATCGCCAAGACCAAAATACAACCGTACTACATCGGCTTCACGAGGCGTAAGTGTTTCCAGCGAACGCTCGATTTCGGTGCGCAACGATTCGATAATTAATTCTCGGTCAGGATTTGGTGATTCTCCTGAACGTAAAACGTCGTAAAGGTTTGAATCTTCTCCTTCAACCAAAGGAGCATCCATTGATAAGTGACGACCCGAGTTTTTCATGCTCTCTTTTACGTCATTGACAGTCATGTCCAATTCTTTAGCAATTTCTTCAGCAGAAGGTGGACGCTCGTTAGATTGCTCTAATAAAGCGTACATTTTGTTGATTTTATTGATAGAACCAATTTTGTTTAACGGCAAACGTACGATACGAGATTGCTCTGCTAGTGCTTGCAAAATCGATTGACGAATCCACCAAACGGCATAGGAAATGAATTTGAAACCACGAGTTTCATCAAAACGTTGTGCGGCTTTGATTAAACCTAAATTTCCTTCGTTAATTAAATCGGGAAGGGTTAATCCTTGGTTTTGGTATTGTTTGGCTACCGAAACTACGAAACGCAAGTTGGCTTTAGTTAATTTTTCTAAAGCACGTTGGTCTCCTGCTTTGATGCGTTGCGCCAATTCTACCTCTTCGTCGGCAGTAATCAAATCAACTTTTCCAATTTCTTGTAAATATTTGTCTAACGATGCCGTTTCACGATTGGTAACCTGCTTGGTAATTTTTAGCTGTCTCATGTAGTTTCTCCTTAAAATTTGTAAGTGTACAAATAGTTATACGTAATGAAGTTGAAAAAAGTTACAAAATGATTGAATTATTTTTAAAATAAAATTGTTTCTACAGTTTTTTTAATCCGTTTGGCAAAGGTTTTAATACAAAAATCCCGTTTCAAGCTAATGAAACGGGATTTTCTATAAATAAACCTTTAGTAAACTATAAGATCTGATTACTCTTTTTTCTCTTCACGTGGAGGTCTTGGCAAAAGTGCTTTTCTAGACACTTTTTCTTTACGAGTTTTAGGATCTATACCTAGGTATTTCACTTGAAACACATCGCCCATATTCACTACGTCAGCAACATTTTCAGTGCGTTCCCACGCTAATTCTGAAACGTGTAATAAAACTTCGTTTCCTGGAGCAGCGGTATATTCTACAACCGCACCAAAATCTAACATTTTAATTACTTTTACTTCATATGCTTCACCCATGACTGGTTTGAAAATGATAGAATCGATTTTAGCCAATACCGCTGCAATTCCGTCAGGATCAGTTCCAAGGATTTCAACAACACCTTGTTCGTCCACTTCGTTAATAACGATAGTTGTACCAGTAGCTTTTTGCAATTCTTGAATTACTTTTCCACCAGGTCCAATTAACGCACCAATGAAAGCACCAGGAATGGTACGCATGATGATTTTTGGTGCATGCACTTTAACGTCAGCATTTGGTTTGTCAAGCGTTTCTAATATTTTTCCTAAAATATGCAAACGACCATCACGAGCTTGCGCCAAAGCTTGCTCCATGATTTCATATTTCAATCCGTCGATTTTGATGTCCATTTGACAAGCGGTAATTCCTTCAGAAGTTCCAGTAACTTTGAAATCCATATCCCCTAAATGATCTTCGTCACCTAAAATATCAGATAAAACGGCGAAACGTTCTCCGTCAGTAATTAATCCCATGGCAATTCCAGAAACTGGACGAATCATTTGCACTCCAGCATCCATTAATGATAATGTTCCCGCACAAACAGTAGCCATTGAAGACGAACCATTTGATTCTAACACTTCCGAAACCACACGAATGGTATAAGGACAATCGGCAGGAATCATGTTTTTCAACGCACGTTGTGCTAAGTTTCCGTGACCTACTTCACGACGAGAAGTTCCTCTTAACGGACGCGCTTCTCCTGTTGAAAATGGTGGGAAATTATAGTGTAAATAGAATTTTTCTTCTCCTTGTTCTGATGGGGAATCAATTTGGTTGGCTTCTCTAGAAGTTCCTAAAGTTGCTGTTGCCAAAGCTTGAGTTTCTCCACGGGTAAACAGTGCTGAACCGTGAACCGATGGTAAATAATTTACTTCGCTCCAAATAGGACGAATTTCAGTAGTTTTTCTACCGTCCAAACGAGTTCCTAAATCTAACGTTACGTTACGAACCGCTTCTTTGTTGGTTTTGTAGAAATATTTAGAAACTAAATCGCCATTTTCTGCCAATTCTTCTTCTGTAAATAAGGCTTTTACTTCTTCTTTAACGGCATCAAATGCAGCTGAACGTTCGTGTTTAGCCGAACCTTTGCTAGCAATAGCGTAAATTTTATCATAAGCTGCTGCTTTTACTTTAGCGTAAATAGCATCATCAGATTTTTCAGTTTCATAGGTACGAACTTCTTTTTTTCCAAAGGCTTGCGCCAATCTTTCTTGAGCAGCAATTTGTACTTTAATATGTTCGTGTGCAAATTTAATGGCTTCTACCATTTCTGCTTCTGAAATTTCTTTCATTTCACCTTCTACCATTGCGATAGAATCTGTTGAAGCTCCAATCATCATATCAATATCTGATAATTCTAATTGTGCACGAGAAGGGTTGATGATGAATTTACCGTCAATTCTTCCTACTCTCGCTTCTGAAATTAATGTTTCAAAAGGTATGTCAGATAATGCTAATGCAGCTGAAGCGGCTAATCCTGCTAATGCATCTGGCATAACGTTTTCGTCATGCGACATTAACTGAATCATTACTTGCACTTCTGCATGGTAATCTGATGGGAAAAGCGGACGCAAAACACGGTCAACTAATCTCATGGTTAATACTTCGCTATCACTTGGACGTGCTTCTCTTTTGAAGAAACCACCAGGAAAACGACCTGCTGCTGCAAATTTTTCGCGATAATCTACCGTTAGTGGTAAAAAGTCGATACCTGGACTTGCTTTTCTTGCGGATACCACTGTTCCTAAAATAACAGTGTTGCCAATTCTTACTACTACAGATCCGTCAGCTTGTTTAGCCAAACGACCTGTCTCGATTGTGATGCTTCTGCCATCACCTAAATCGATGCTTTCTACAAATAATTGTGGAATCATAATTTTAATTCTTTAAGTTTAACATGGGTTCTAGTTGTGTTGTTGTTGTGTAGTTGTTGTCTAAAACCCAATGAAAAACCAACTTTTTTCTAATATTCGTAAAAACAAAAAGAGGCACTTTCGCACCTCTTAGTAATTGATTATTTTCTAATACCCAATTCTTTGATAATTTCACGGTATCTGTTGATTTCCGTTTTCTTCAAGTAATCTAGTAAAGCTCTTCTTTTTCCTACTAACAAAACTAATGAACGCTCTGTGTTATAATCGTGACGATTTTTTTTCAAGTGCTCTGTTAAGTGTGTAATTCTAAATGTAAACAAAGCAATTTGACTTTCTGCTTTTCCTGTGTTTGTTTTTTCTCCGTGTTTAGCGAAGATTTCTTCTTTAATTTCTTTAGTTAAATACATTCCAATATTGGTTTAATGATTTTTATGTATGAATTCCGTTTCTCGGATTCGAGTGCAAAAGTAAAAAATAATTATGAGTTATGAGTTATGAATTGCGAAATTTTTTATTAAATAGTTTTAGTTGTTTTTAAAAGCATCTAATGCTATAGATGGTTTTCCGTCCGGTTGCCAACAATTCAGTTGATAACCACTCCAGCTTTTTTCGCCTTCTGGTTCCCAGTATATTACTCCGATTCCTTTGTTGTTGGGTACATTTTTTACTACATTGATAACAGCACTCAACATGTTTTGCGTGTTTTGGGCTAAGGTAAAATCGCCTCCAATTTCCACAATCATTACTTCTTTATGGTATCTTGAGACCATGTCGTTTAAGTTGTTGCTTAAATTGTTGATAGTCTGCAAATAGTCGGTGTTTTCCCAATACGGGTAATAGGAAGCACCAATTACGTCAAACTTTACACTGTTTGCTGTACAATTGTCAAAAAACCATCTAAATCGGGCATTGTCATTCCCTTTGTCAATATGCAGCACTACTTTTATTCGACTATTAATTGCTTTAGTAGCTTCATAGCCTTTGTTTACTAATTGCGCTAATTGATTCCAGTTAGAAATGCTGCCTTCAGGCCATAATAAACCGCTTGGAATTTCGTTGCCAATTTGCACCCATTCGGGAGTTACGCCTGCTGATTTTAAGCTACTCAAAACATCATACGTATGATTGTAAACATCGTTTAATAAATCTGAATACGAATGGTTTGCCCACGCGGCTGGTTTTGTTTGGTGTCCTGGGTCTGCCCATGTATCGCTATAATGAAAATTAATCATAATGCGCATTCCTAAATTTTTTGCTCGAACCGCCATAGCAATAGTTTCTGATTTGCTACAATGTCCGTTAATCTTGTCGGTGGAAGGGTTTACAAAAACACGAAGACGAATAGTATTGATGCCTCGATCCTTTAATAATTGCAGACACTCTTTTGGAGTGCCATTAGTGTCATAAAAGGAGTATCCAGTGGCTTCCATTTGCGATAGCCAGCTAATGTCTGCTCCTTTTGCAAAAGGAGCCGTATTTGTGGGTAGTGGAATTGCTACAGCGGATTCGTTTTGATGGCACGACACGTTGCACAAAATGAGCAGTACAGAGATTATTTTAAAAATAGTTGGCATTGTAAAAGGAGTTGAGTTAGTAACTTTTGGCTACCTCGTTACAAACAAATTCTAAAAATTTTTCATCCGCTTCCGTAAAAGGATCCAATACATTAGAATCGATATCTATTTGGCCGATATTTTTTCCATCAACAAATAATGGAACTACAATTTCCGATTTTACGGTAAAACTACACGCAATATAGTTGTCTTGTGCCGAAACATCTGGCACTACAAAATTGGCGTTAGAAACCGCTACTTGTCCGCAAATTCCTTTTCCAAATGGAATTACGGTATGATCCGTTTCTGCCCCGACATATGGGCCAAGATGTAACGTTTTTGTTTCGTGATTGGCAAAGTAAAAACCAACCCAAGTATAATAGGGGATGTTTTGTTCTAACAATTCGCAAATTTTGAGTAATTTGTCCTCTCTAGAAAGTGATGTGTTTGCAGTAATTTCAACTATTTTTGGTTTTAAGGCTTCGAAAGTCATAGATTTTTAATTTTAGGTAAAAGTATTTAAAGTGGGTTCTAATTTTTATATAAATTTGTTAAAAATTTCATTTTGAAAAAATATTTTACTCAATACCAACCTTTTTTGCTTTTTCTAGGAAAATTTTTCTTGGCGTATTTTGTATTTACTCTTATTTATCGAATTTATATAGGAACTTTTGGTAATGATTGTATTGATGGTATAACTGAAAATGTTTCAGTATTAACAGGGAAATTTTCAAATTTAATAGGTATCAAATTGTCGGTTGTTAGCGATTATAAGCATTATAATATTTTGTACAACAATAAGATTACCGCCACAATTATTGAAGGTTGTAATGCGGTTAGTGTCATTGTTTTATTCATTTCGTTTGTAATTGCTTTTTCAGGAAAGCTAAAACAAACGGTGGTTTTTATATTAGTTGGAAGCTTGTTTATTTATATTTTAAACATATTTAGAATTATAATTTTAAGTGTGTTACTATATTATTACCCAGCGCAAGAACATATTTTGCATGGTGTGGTTTTTCCGTTATTCATTTACGGAGCTGTTTTTATTTTGTGGGTGATTTGGGTTACTAAATTTTCGAAATATGCTACAAAAGTTACTAAATAATAAATTGACAATTATACAACTCATTTTTCTAATTGGATTATTAGTAGCAGTTCGTGTATTTGAAAATGACTTATTTTATGATCCGTTTTTGAATTATTTTAAAGAAGAAAACGCTTCGGTTTATCCTGAAATTAAATCGTTCAATCTTTTTATCAGTTTGGTTTTTAGGTATTTCATCAATACAATACTCTCGTTAGCCATTTTATATGTTGTTTTTAACGATTTGAATTTGGTTAAATTTGCATCGATTTTATATGTTTTGTTTTTTGTTCTGTTGCTACTTGGTTTTTATAGTGTTTTGAATTTTTTAGACGAAAGCCATAAAATGACCCTTTTTTACATCAGAAGATTCATTATTCAACCTATTTTTATTTTGCTTTTTGTTCCCGCATTTTATTTTCAGAAAAAAGCGGAAAAATAAATTTCACCACAGATTCACAGATTTTTTAAAATAAAATAAGTGAATTTAATTTCACAAATTCATACTATAGAATCAGTTTCATAATTAATTATAATTGACTTTTTTAATCTGTGAATCTGTGGTGAGAAAAATAACAAATCATTGGCTTTTGACTTCCAATTAATTGCGTAACTTTGTAAGGTGAAAATCAGAAAACATATCAGTATATTATTAGCAATGCTACTATTGGTTTCCAATGTTGGTGTGGCTTTTAACGTGCATTATTGTGGAGACGAAATCGCTTCGGTTTCTGTAAGCAATCCATTTTACACGACAAATCCTGAAGAGGATTGTTGCGGAGTTGTCGAAAAAAAATCAAATTGTTGTAACGATAAAGTTATAAAATTTGATAAAAAAACTGACAATTCAATTGTAAAAATAGTATCATTTCAAATTGATGCGCCATTTATAGTTCAAGAATGGAAACCTATTATTTTTGGTGAAAAACCTGTTTTCGAAAATCGCAAAATAGTTTCTTATACCTGCAATGCAAATGCGCCGCCTATTTTTAAGCGGAATTGTCAACTCATTTTCTACGCCTAATTTTAATGTTTTAATCGAACTCATCGAATTTTAAACATTAAATAATTTACAATGAAAAATACCATTTTGTTTTTTGTTGTTTTGTTCTCGTTTCCCGTTTTTGCACAAGATACTTTACAAGCTGTAAAAATAGAAGCGCAACGAAAAAAACTTCAAAAATCACTACTCAAAACAACCAATACAACGGTTCTGTCTAGCCACGAATTGCTAAAAGCAGCCTGTTGTAATTTGGCCGAAAGCTTCGAGACAAATCCATCAATCGATGTTAATTTTTCCGATGCTTTAACAGGAACTAAGCAAATAAAAATGCTGGGACTTACAAGTCCCTATTTATTAATTACCGAAGAAAACATTCCTTCTGTTCGCGGTGCTTCTCAAGCTTACGGATTGTCATTTACGCCTGGAACTTGGGTAGAAAGTATCCAAATAACAAAAGGTGCAGGAAGCGTAATTAATGGATACGAAAGTGTTTCAGGACAAATAAATACCGAATTACTTAAGCCAATAAAGGACATTGCTAAAGCCAGTTCGCTTCGCTCGAGTCCATTTTTTCTGAATGTATATGGTTCTTCCGATGCTAGAATGGAAATAAATACGCATTTAAGTAAAAGAATATCAGATAAATGGGCGACCAGTTTATTCGTGCACGGAAATAATCGACTGTCTAAAAACGATATGAATAATGATGGTTTTCTAGACAATCCGTTGGGAAATCAAATCAATATTCTCAATCGTTGGCAGTATACCAATGCAGAAAAAGGTTGGGTTAGTTTTTTGAATTTCAGGTATATGAATGACGAAAAGCAAACGGGTCAGGTCGATTTTAAACCAAATACAGATAAATTAACAACCAATCATTGGGGTTCGGAAATAAATACGCAACGTTTCGATTTTTCATCAAAAATAGGATATGTTTGGCCGGAAATACCTTATCAAAGCATCGGTTTTCAGAATGCTTATAATTCGCATAATCAAGAGTCTTATTTTGGTTTGACACAATATAATATCAAACAAAATAGTTTTTATTCGAACCTAATTTTCAATTCGATAATTAGCAACACTTTGAATAAATTCTCTACGGGTTTAAATTTTACTTCCGATGAATATAAGGAATTTGTAAATACCAATGATTACAGCCGAAAAGACAATTCTCTCGGTGCTTTTTTCGAATATACGTATGATAATACCGATAATTTCAGCATTATTTTGGGTGGAAGATTAGATTATCACAACCGACTCGGATTTTTTGCAACACCGCGACTGCATGCCAGATACAATCCTTGGAAAGACGGTGTTTTACGATTTTCAGCAGGAAGAGGGAAACGCTCAGCAAATATTTTTGCTGAAAACCAGCAACTTTTCGGAAGTTCAAGAAATTTTACTATTTTAGATAATTCAGGAAAAATTTATGGATTAAATCCTGAAATTGCATGGAATTATGGTGCGGGGTTTTTGCAAAAATTTTATATTTTTAATAAAAGTGCTGATATTTCTGTCGATTTTTACAGAACCGATTTTCAGAATCAAGTTGTCGTCGATTTGTTTCAAAGTGCACAACAAGTTGATTTTTATAATTTGAAAGGGAAATCATTTGCTAATAGTTTGCAATTCGAATTTAATTTAGAAATTATAAAACATTTAAATTTGAGAACGTCCTATAAATTTTACGATAATAAAACCGATTATAATTCGGGTAATTTTCAACGACCTTTGCAAGCACAACAACGCTTTTTTGGAAACTTGGAATTTGAAACGCATATCAAAGAAAAAGGGCAACAATGGAAATTTGATTACACTTTTAACTGGATTGGAAAACAACAATTGCCAAACACAACAACAAATCCTATTCAGGATAGATTGACAGATTTTTCTAAATCGTATTCGTTGATGAATGCCCAAATTACAAGAACTTTTTCTTCGAGATTTGAAATGTATTTTGGTGGCGAAAATATGGGTAATTACAAACAGGAAAAGGCTATTTTAGGAGCAGACAATCCTTTTGGAACAAGTTTTGATAGTAGTATTGTATACGCTCCAATTTTTGGTCAAATGTATTATGCAGGTTTGCGATTTAAGGTTAAATAGTTTTCAATGACAATGACAATTTCAATGTCAAAAATCAATGACAATTTTAAAAAATAATAAAAATGAAAAATATAATCATACTACTTCTAGTTTCTTTTCTTGGATTTTCTACGAATGCGCAAGAAAAAAAGAATAAAAACGCCCAATATACTTTTGAAGTTAATGGCAATTGCGAATTGTGTCAGAAGCGAATTCAAAAAGCAGCTTTAAGTGTTTCGGGTGTCAAATCAGTTACTTGGAATATAGAAACACATCACTTGAATTTAATTTTGAATGAAAATAAAAACTCGGTTTTAGAAGTCAAAAAAGCCATCGCAAAAGCAGGTCATGATACAGATGAAGTTCGAGCAACGGATGAGGCCTATAAAAATCTTCACAGTTGTTGTGTTTATGAACGAAAATAAAAGAGAATAAATAATTTTCAAACTGTTTTTTTTGTGTAAATTCGCTATAAATACGGTTGTGAGTTTCGCATTTTGAAATTTTAAGATAACATTACTATATTTTAATAGGGCGAATGTGCTAATTGTAGTACATTCGTTTTTTTTAATAGACATTTAAATTAACTGCATGAATACTTTTGATTGGAAACAAATTTTTAATCCAGAATTCTATATTTTATTAGAATTTAGCGGAATTAATATCGGGCTCATTGTTGTTTTGTTTATCATTTTTGCTGAAACAGGATTGTTGGCAGGATTTTTTCTGCCAGGCGATAGTTTGTTGTTTCTGGCGGGCATTTACAGCGAAACACTGATGCAGCAAATATCCGTAAGTAGCGGTTTTATAAATGTTACCTTGCTTGCGGCTTTAATTTCGTTAATGGGTATTTTTGGAAATATGGTGGGATATTGGTTTGGGGCAAAAAGTGGTACTTATTTGTACAATAGAAAAGACAATTTTTTATTTAAAAAGAAATACCTTTTCCAATCAAAAGCTTTCTTTGAGAAATACGGTGCAAAAGCTATTGTTTTCGCGCGTTTTCTGCCTATTTTCAGAACCTTTGCACCTGTAATTGCAGGAATAGTTTCTATGGAAAAAAAGAAATTCATGTTGTATAATATAGTCGGCTCTATTTTGTGGTCATTTACTATGATTTTTTCGGGACATTATTTGCATCAATTATTTTTAGAAAAATTTCATATCGATTTGAAACATTATATCGAATATATTGTTATTGGGATAATTATTATAACCACTTTTCCAGTTTTATTTAAGCTTTTGAAAAAAACGGTTCACTTAGGAGAGTAACAGAATAATGTAAAAATGCAAAAATCCGTCAAGAATATTTTCTCGACGGATTTTTTCGTTTAAGATTTTAGACAACGATTACATCATCCCTGGCATACCACCACCCATTGGGTTTCCGCCTGCATTTTCTTCTTTTATTTCTACTAAAGCGCATTCGGTAGTAAGAATCATTCCGGCAACTGAAGCAGCATTTTCTAATGCGACACGAGTTACTTTTTTAGGATCGATAATACCCGCTTTTAGCATATCTACATATTCGTTAGTTTTGGCATTGTAACCAAAATCGCCTTTTCCTTCGGCAACTTTTGCTACTACAACTGAACCTTCCAAACCTGCGTTTTCTACAATAGTTCTAAGCGGAGCTTCTACAGCACGAGATACAATTTGAATTCCAGTAGCTTCGTCGGCATTGTCTGCTTTTATGTCTTTCAAAGCATTTTTTGCTCTCAACAAAGCTACACCACCACCAGCAACAATTCCTTCTTCAACTGCAGCACGAGTTGCGTGTAAAGCATCGTCAACACGGTCTTTTTTCTCTTTCATTTCTACTTCAGAAGCTGCACCCACATATAAAACTGCCACTCCACCAGCTAATTTAGCCAAACGTTCTTGCAATTTTTCTTTGTCATAATCAGAAGTCGAAGCTTCCATTTGCCCTTTTATTTGATTGACACGATTTTTAATCATATCGGCATCACCAGCGCCACTAACCACTGTCGTATTGTCTTTATCGATAGTCACTCTTTTTGCAGTTCCTAACATTTCTAACGTTGTGTTTTCTAAAGTAAATCCTCTTTCTTCAGAAATAACAGTTCCACCAGTTAAGATAGCAATATCTTCTAACATGGCTTTTCTTCTGTCACCAAAACCTGGTGCTTTTACCGCAGCAATTTTTAAGGCACCACGTAATTTATTTACAACTAAAGTTGATAAAGCTTCTCCATCAACATCTTCAGCAATAATTAACAATGGTTTTCCTGATTGAGCAACTGGTTCTAAAACGGGCAATAATTCTTTTAAAGAAGATACTTTTTTGTCGTACAAAAGAATGTACGGATTATCCAATTCTGCTTCCATTTTTTCTGGATTGGTCACAAAATAGGGAGACAAATAGCCTCTGTCAAACTGCATTCCTTCTACAACGTCTACGTAAGTATCTGTTCCTTTGGCTTCTTCAACGGTAATAACGCCTTCTTTTCCTACTTTTGCGAAAGCATTAGCGATTAATTCTCCAATAACATCGTCGTTATTTGCAGAAATAGAAGCAATTTGTTTTATTTTGTCAGAATCACTTCCAACTACTTTTGCTTGTTTGGTCAAATCGGCAACAATTGCTTCAACTGCTTTGTCGATACCACGTTTCAAATCCATTGGATTGGCTCCTGCAGCTACGTTTTTTAAGCCTTCTTTTACAATTGCTTGTGCCAAAACCGTAGCGGTTGTAGTTCCATCGCCCGCTAAATCGTTGGTTTTTGACGCTACTTCTTTCACCATTTGCGCTCCCATATTTTCTAATGGGTCTTTCAATTCTATTTCTTTAGCTACAGTAACGCCATCTTTTGTAACGGTTGGCCCACCAAATGACTTGCCAATAATTACATTACGTCCTTTTGGTCCAAGAGTTACCTTTACTGCGTTTGCCAATGCGTCTACGCCACGTTTTAATCCGTCACGTGCTTCTATATCAAATTTTATATCTTTTGCCATTTCTAATTTTTGTTTAATTTTTGAAAGTGTAAAGTTTCAAGTTTTGTAGTATGTATATTTTTTACTATTTTAGAGGAGGAGATTAAATTACTGCAAGAATATCTTCCTCACGCATAATCAAATAATCTTTTCCTTCTAGTTTTAATTCGGTACCCGCATATTTACCATACAAAACAGTGTCTCCCACTTTTACTGTAAGAGGTTCGTCTTTTTTTCCGTTTCCTACGGCAACTACAGTTCCTTTTTGAGGTTTTTCTTTGGCAGTATCTGGAATAAAAATTCCTGAAGCTGTTTTTGTTTCAGCAGCTACTGGTTCTATTAGAACTCTGTCTGAAAGTGGTTTGATATTTAATGTCATAATAAAATGAATTTGTTGTTTAATTGATATTATTGTCTTTTCAGAAATTATGCCAAGTAAGTAAAACTGACAATTTTTCTTATAAAAAATGCCAGCATTGACAGGCTGGCATTTTAATTTATATTTTATAAAAAACTATTTTTTAGCTTCTTCTGTTGCTGGTTTTGCAGCTTCTGTAGTAGCAGGAGTTTCTTCTGTTGGTTTTGTTTCAGTAGCCGCTGGAGTAGCTGTTTGTGGAGCCGTTGGGATTGCTGGAGCCGTTACAGCGCTTTCGTCTATAACTTTAGATCCAGTATCGCTATTATTTCCGGTAAAACTTAAGCTAGACATTAAAATTAATACGATTAATGCTCCTGCAAGGTACCAAGTACTTTTGTCTAAGAAATCGGTTGTTTTTTGTACACCCCCCATTTGAGTTGAACCTCCTAATGAAGATGATAATCCGCCACCTTTAGGGTTTTGAACCATGATGACTACGATAAGTAAGAAACAAACTATTGTTATTAAGACTAAAAAAATTGTGAATGTGCTCATTGTTTAACTATTATTATTTTGTTGTAACGTTTTTATATCCGAAATTCGGTCTGCAAAGAAAGTAATTTTTTCTGGATATTTCAAAATTAATATTTCATATGCTTGAATTGCTTTGCTATATTTTTTTTGTTCTAAATAAACCTTGGCTAAAGTTTCGGTCATTAGATAGGAATGGTCTTCTGTTTTTATAGTAATAAGTGGGGTTGAAGCCTCTTTTTTGATTGGCGGTATCTTAGGATTTGCTTCAATAAATTTATCTATTATTTCTAATTTTGTTGCTAAATTATTTTCGACAGAGTTGTTTTTTTCTACTTCTTCTTGATTCTCGCTTCTAACAATTGGTTTTATTTTAGCTAATTGTAGCCATTCTTGGAAGGAGTGTGTTTCGGAATTAGTAAACGGTAATGGTTTTCCTACGTCTAGTTTTTCTTCTAGGGGTGAAAGTTGCTTTTGTTCACTATTTATAGCTTCTTTTTTATCTTGATTGGATTCTCTTATGGATAAAATGATTGATTTTTCTAAAGTGCTAATTTCAGTTTCGGTAGCTTCAATTACGGTACTGTCTATAACCGTGATATCGAGTATTCGCGCTTCATTTTCTTCGTAAAAATTTCTTTGAACTCCAACAAAAGTTTCGGATGTAATTAAGTCAAATAAAATAGCTCTGTCGATGGTAAATGCTGCCGTGTTTTTTAGTGCTGCATTGTATTTGAAACTGCCTTGCTTGTGCAAACCTTTTAAATGCAAACTTTTGGCGCTCTGAAAATAAGGAAAATCCTGCAGAATTTTTTCCAAAGCAATAATTTGCCGGTCATCAACGGCATCGGGTTTGTTTATTAAATAGGTATATTCTGCTATGTTCATTTTCAGATTTGCTTCGCCAGTTTGCTGACGCTCAGATCAGATTCAGATTTTAATCTAAACTCTAAAATTAAATTATTACCATTTTGCTAGTGTTTCATTAAACATATCTTGTGTGATACGTTCAAAAATAAGGTCAAGTGATTTTTTTAGTTGAGAGCCCGTTGGTAAATTGTTTCCAGGGAAATCGTCATAAAAAGAAAAGCGTTTTTCAAAATCCTCGTCTGGTTTGTTTTTGTTTGAAAATTTCAAATTTACGGTAACGGTTAATCTACTTTGCGCTGCGGTTAAATCGGCAGTGGCATTCATAGGGCTTATTCGGTAATCTACAATTTCGCCTTCGTAAACTAAATCACCATCGGCCGAAATTAGATTTAAATTGGTCTGATTTTGAATTAAATCTTGTAGACGGCGTGTAAAATCGCGATCTATTCCGGGTTCTACTAATTCGGAAACGTTTTGAAAATAATTTACTTGAAATGTTTTTGCATCAATTTTACCTGTTCCTGTAAAGTTGTAAACGGAACAGGATTGCAGTAAAAAAAAAGAGGAAATTAAAATTATGTATTTTATTCTAGTCATTATAATTTAATAAAAATCAAAGATATTCAAATAATTGTCATTTGTCAATTATTTGCTGTCAATTACAAATCAAATTGTTTTATTTTTCGATACAAAGTTCTTTCGGAAATACCTAATTCATCAGCTGCTGCTTTACGTTTTCCTTTGTTTTTCTCTAATGATTTTTTAATCATTTCTATTTCTCTTTGTTCCAATTTCAAGACTTCTTCTTCCTCAATTGTTTCGGCAAATAAATAGTTATCTTCACTTTCTTCAAAGTCATTTTCTTCATTATGGTTGTTAAAGGCTGTATTTCTTGGTTCTTCTTCAAACGAAATTTCGCTGTCAGTTTCCTTAGAACCGTATATTTTTTGAATTAAATTGGTGTTAATTTCTTGCACTTTTGCCGAACCATTTTTCATCAATTCTAATGTTAGTTTCTTCAAATCATGCAAATCACTTTTCATATCGAAAAGAACTTTGTATAAAATATCTCTTTCGGTCGAAAAGTCGCTTTCCGACTTTTTATTCTTAATAACTGAAGGTAAATTGCTTCCTTCTTGCGGTAAATAAGATAATAAAGTAGTACCTGAAATATCACGATTAGTTTCTAAAACCGAAATTTGTTCGGCCATATTCCGCAATTGCCGAATATTTCCTGACCAGCGAAATGTTTGTAAAACCGAAACGGCATTGTCATCTAATTTTAAAGGAGGCATTTTGTATTTATGGGCAAAATCAGCAGCAAATTTCCGGAATAATAAATGAATATCGTCTTTTCGGTCTCGTAATGCAGGCAAGGTGATATCGACAGTACTTAGTCGGTAATATAAATCTTCCCGAAATTTTCCTTTTTCGATGGCATCAAATAAATTAACATTGGTTGCAGCCACAATTCGAACATTGGTTTTTTGCACTTGTGATGAACCTACTTTTATAAACTCACCATTTTCTAAAACACGAAGCAAACGAACTTGTGTTGTTAGAGGTAATTCACCTACTTCATCAAGAAAAATAGTGCCACCATCGGCTACTTCAAAATAACCTTCACGAGTTCCTGTGGCACCCGTAAAAGCTCCTTTTTCATGTCCGAAAAGCTCGCTATCTATGGTTCCTTCAGGAATTGCACCACAGTTTACAGCAATGTATTTTCCGTGTTTTCTGTGAGAAAGAGAATGTATGATTTTAGGAATACTTTCTTTTCCAACACCACTTTCTCCCACTACTAATACCGAAATATCAGTAGGAGCAACCTGAATTGCTTTTTCTATGGCACGATTCAATTTTGGGTCATTCCCAATTATTTCGAATCTTTGTTTTATTGATTGAACTGATTCCATAATTTCTAGGCTTAAACTTCTCTTATTTTAAAACTACTCTTGCGGTTTTGTTACTGTTCCTTTTAAAGTAGTTGTTTTTTCAATTTTATGTTTAGGAAAATAAGTTCTGATGATATAAAATGTGGCTCCAAATCCCACTACAAATGCAATTAATCCAATTAGTATGTATTTTTTTGACATTATTGATTTTATTTAATTCATTTCACTTAATCCTATGGCTTTTCCTTTCAAAGTTCCACTAGTACAACTTTCTATTTTTACATTCACAAAATCACCAATTTTATATTTCTCTTTAGGGAAAACCACAGTAATACTTTGAGAATTTCTTCCAGAAAACTCTTCTGTCGATTTTTTCGACATTTTTTCGACCAAAACCTCTACTGTTTGACCTATGAATTCTTCACTACGCAACCAAGCGTGTTTTTGTTGCAAATCGACAATTTCTTGTAATCTTCTGGCTTTTGTTTCTTCAGTAACGTCATCTTCCATTTTTCTTCCAGCCAATGTTCCTGGACGTTCTGAATAACTGTACATATAACCAAAATTATACTTTACATATTCCATCAAACTCATAGTGTCTTGATGATCTTCTTCAGTTTCGGTAGGGAAACCAGCAATCATATCTTGAGAAATCGAAGCATTTGGAATAATCGCTCTAATTTTATCAATCAAAATCATATATTCTTCACGCGTATGCAAACGATTCATTTCCTTTAAGATACGATTACTTCCAGATTGAACAGGCAAATGAATATGCTTGCATATATTAGAGTGTTTAGCGATTACATGCAAAACACTTTCATGCATATCCTGTGGATTTGAAGTCGAAAATCGAATTCTCATCTTCGGAAAACCAACGGCAACCATCTCTAACAACTGATCAAAATCGACAGCAGTTGCTTTTTGCATTTCGGTAGCATTGGTAAAATCTTTTTTCAATCCACCACCATACCATAGGTAACTATCTACATTCTGACCTAAAAGCGTAATTTCTTTAAAACCTTTATCCCATAAATCCTGAATTTCAGCCATAATACTTTGTGGTTCACGACTACGCTCACGTCCTCGAGTAAAAGGAACAACACAAAACGTACACATATTATCGCAACCACGAGTGATAGAAACTAGTGCCGTAATTCCGTTACTCATTAACCGAACGGGCGAAATATCTCCATAGGTTTCGTCTTTGCTCAAAATCACATTTATGGCATCACGACCTTCTTCAACCTCATTCAATAAATTTGGTAAATCTTTATAAGCATCAGGACCTACAACAAGATCAACAATTTTCTCTTCTTCCAGAAATTTGTCTTTCAAACGTTCGGCCATACAACCTAAAACGCCTACTTTCATCTTCGGATTAATACGTTTTACAGCATTATATTTTTCCAAACGCTTGCGGATCGTTTGTTCCGCCTTGTCCCGAATAGAACAAGTATTTACTAAAACTAAATCGGCTTCTTCCAATACATTTGTAGTATTATAGCCATTTCCAGAAAGGATTGAGGCTACAATTTCCGAGTCCGAAAAATTCATGGCACAACCATAACTCTCTATAAAAAGCTTTTTAGTATTCTCGGGTTTATATTCTAAAACAAGACTTTCGCCTTGTTTGCTTTCTTCGATAATCTTTTCCATAAGTCAAATTCTTTTACAAAGATAGTGCAAAACAAAAAATCTGACAAGATGGCAGTTTTTATTTAACAAATTTTTTTATCAGGAGCTGTTCCCGCCATTCGCTATATCTTTTACTTTTTAAAGAAAAAGCAAAAGGATGCCGCTACTGTCGGGGCTAAAATACCCAGTTCCAAAAGAAAATTTTTCTAAAAATCAAACCAAAAAGACATTATCTAAAAAAAACTTCTACTTTTGCCGAAGAAATAAAACAGCAATGGCAAAGAATTTAGTAATAGTCGAATCACCGGCAAAAGCAAAAACAATCGAAAAATTTCTTGGAGCAGATTTCCAAGTAGAATCAAGTTATGGCCATATTGCCGACTTGCCTTCTAAAGAAATTGGAGTAGATGTGTTAAACGGTTTCAAACCCAAATACGAAGTTTCGCCAGACAAAAAAGCGTTGGTTTCTAAACTAAAAACTTTAGCTAAAAATGCCGATATGGTTTGGTTAGCTTCCGATGAGGATCGCGAGGGAGAAGCAATTTCTTGGCATCTTGCCGAAGAGTTAAAACTGGATCCTAAAAAAACAAAGCGTATTGTTTTTCATGAAATTACAAAAAATGCCATTCTTAAAGCAATCGAAAATCCACGTGAAATAGATTATAATTTAGTTAATGCACAACAAGCACGTCGTGTTTTAGACAGATTAGTAGGTTAGGAATTATCGCCATTATTGTGGAGAAAAAGAAAAGGAGGATTGTCGGCAGGTCGTGTACAATCGGTTTGGGTTCGGTTAATTGTAGAGAGAGAACGAGAAATTATCAATTTTAAACCTGTTGCTACTTATTCTGTTCAAGCCGAATTTGTTAATGAAGCTGGAAAATCATTCAAAGCAAAACTACCTAAGAATTTTAATACAAAAAAAGAAGCCGAAGATTTTTTAAATAAAAATATCGGTTCTATATATAAGGTAGGAGATTTAGAAACAAAACCTACCAAGAAAACACCTGCAGGACCATTTACCACTTCGACTCTGCAACAAGAAGCGGCTCGTAAATTGTATTTACCAGTTGGAATTACCATGCAATTAGCACAACGTTTGTACGAAGCTGGATTAATTACCTACATGAGAACAGATAGTGTAAATTTATCTAAAGATGCGATGGAAGCAGCTCAAGCGGAAATTATCAAATCCTACGGAAAAGAATATGCTAAGCCTCGAACTTTTGTAAATAAAAGCAAAGGAGCGCAAGAAGCACACGAAGCAATTCGTCCAACCGATATGTCTCGACATACGGTAAATATAGATCGTGATCAAGCGCGTTTGTACGATTTGATTTGGAAAAGAACTTTGGCTTCTCAAATGAGTGATGCGGAGTTGGAAAGAACAAATGTTAAGATTGAAGCTAATAATCATTCAGAAATTTTTACTGCATCTGGAGAAGTTATCAAATTTGAAGGATTTCTAAAAGTATATTTAGAAGGTCATGATGATGACGAAGAAGAGCAAGAAGGTATGTTGCCTTCTATGAAAGTAAATGAAAAATTAATTAATAATTATATTACTGCAACTGAAAGATATTCTCGTGCTGCAGCAAGATACACCGAAGCTTCTTTGGTAAAAAAACTAGAAGAATTAGGTATTGGTAGACCATCTACTTATGCGCCAACAATTTCTACCATTATTAATAGAAATTATGTCGAAAAAGGAAATTTAGAAGGTCAAGAAAGAAATTACACGCAATTGACACTTCAATCTGGTAAAGTAGGAGAGAAGCTGCTCAAAGAAAATACAGGATCTGATAAAGGAAAATTAGTTCCTACAGATATTGGAACAATTGTGACCGATTTCTTAGTGAAGAATTTTGATAATATTTTAGATTATAATTTTACTGCCAAAGTAGAACAAGATTTTGACGAAATTGCCGAAGGAAATATCCAATGGGCAAAAATGATGCAAGATTTTTATGATAAATTTCATCCAACGGTAAAAGATGTTGAAGCAAATGCCGATAGAGAATCGGGCGAAAGAATTCTGGGAACAGATCCAAAATCGGGGAAACCAGTCTCTGTTCGTTTGGGTAAATTTGGACCCATGGCACAAATTGGTGCTGCCGATGACGAAGAAAAAACATTTGCCAGTTTATTGAAAGAACAAAACATGGGCAATGTTACTTTAGAAGAGGTTTTAAATTTATTTTTACTACCTAAAAATTTAGGAACATATAAAGGAGAAGAAGTTGAGGTTTCAAACGGACGTTATGGTCCTTTTATTCGTTTTGGAACCACGTTTGTCTCTTTACCAAAAGGAGAAGAACCTTTAAATGTAGATTTAGCACGTGCACAAGAATTAATAGATGAAAAATTATTGGCCGATGCACCAGTGGCGGTTTACAAAGGCGAAGGTGTGCAAAAAGGAACAGGTCGTTTTGGACCTTTCTTAAAATGGAACGGAATGTTTATCAATGTTAGTACGAAATACAATTTCAATAATTTGTCACAACAAGACATTGAAACCATTATCGAAGACAAAATTCAGAAAAATATAGATAAGGTAATTCACAATTGGGAAGCTGAAGGGATTTTAGTTCAAAAAGCACGTTGGGGAAGATCTGAAATTACAAAAGGAAAAATCAAAATCGAATTGAGCAAAGACGTTGATGCAACAAAGTTGACATTAGCAGAAGTTCAAGAAATGATTGCTAAGAAAATACCAGCAAAAAAAGCGCCAGCTAAAAAAGTAGCAACAGCCAAAAAAACTGCGCTAAAGAAACCAGTTGCTAAAAAGAAATAAAATATGGCATTCGATTTTTTACAACCATTAGACGAAAGTTTTTTAGAATTTATTCAAGGATTGTCATCACAAACTTTGGGTAAGAAAGTTGTATTTCATACTGATACCGAATTTCCAAATATTGAAAATGTATCAATAGCAATTATTGGTGTTTTAGAAAATAGAGGGTTGGGCGATACAAACGAAATTGTCGATTTATCAAACATAAGAAAAGAATTTTATAGTTTGTTTCCAGGAAATTGGCAAACGCAAATTGCCGATTTAGGGAATATTGTGGCTGGAGAATCATTAGACGATACTTATTACGTTCTAAAAACAGCGGTAGCTTATCTTATTAAGAATAAAGTGCTCCCAATTGTTATAGGAGGTTCTCAAGATTTGACTTATGCAATGTATCGAGCTTATGATCAGTTAGACCAAATGGTTAATGTGGTTTCAATAGATAGTAAATTTGATTTCGCGAGAGAAAATGGCTTGTCGGTAACATCGTATTTAACAAAAATGATTGTCGAAGAACCTAATAATCTGTTTAATTATTGTAACATTGGATATCAAACCTATTATAATTCGCAAGAAGAAATTGATTTAATCGAGAAATTATATTTTGACGCTTACCGATTGGGAGAGGTTTGCAATAATCCATCAGTTGCCGAGCCCGTTTTTCGTGATGCAGATTTAATTAGTGTAGATTTATCTTCAATTAAATCTGCAGATTCAGGAAATTTCACTACATTTGTTCCAAACGGTTTTTCAGGCAAAGAAATTTGTTCGTTGTCTCGATATGCTGGAATTAGTGATAAGGTAAGTCTGTTTGGGGTTTTTAATCACAATAATACTAACGGAGAATCTGTTTTAGTTGCTCAAATAATCTGGTATTTTGTAGAAGGATTTCATTGTCGTTCTCACGAGTATCCGTTTGGAACAAAAGAGTATTATATTAAATACATTGTTGCGCTAGACGAAGAACTTGTGTTCTATAAGAGTAATATAACAGAAAGATGGTGGATTGAAATGCCATTTTTCTCAAAAGAGAGCAATAAATTGAAAAAACCAACGTTATTACCCTGCACGCACGAGGATTATTTGGCGGCATGCACTGGAGAAGTTCCGGAAAGATGGTGGAAAGCACAAAGAAAAAACAGTGTTTAATGGAATAATAAACGAATAAAAACAGGCTAAAATTGATTTTTTTGTATTTTTTTATGATTCGTTAAGATTTTTTAATGAAAAAATTGTTTTTAATAAAAAAAACAAATAAGTTTACGCCCTTAAAAGTTATGAATACATACTTAACCCAAATTTATATGAAGAAGTTCATTTTATTAACAGTGCTGGTTTCATTTTTATACAGCTGTGGATCGAAAGACAATGGTCAATTGGTAGGAGTTGCAGGTAAGTCTTGGCATCCTGAAAAACCATTTGGAATGGTGTTAGTGCCTGGAGGTGCTTATATTATGGGTAAATCAGACGATGATTTAGCTAATGTTCAAGATGCTCCAACTAAAACCGTAACTGTTCGTTCGTTTTATATGGATGATACCGAAATCACTAACAGTGAGTACAGACAATACGTGTATTGGGTGAGGGACTCTATTGTAAGGATGCGTTTAGCAGTTTTAGCTGATGAATTAGGTGAAAAAAGCGATCCTAAAAACTCTAAAAAAGGTGGAAGCATTGCAGATTATGCTTTTGTTGATGCTGATACTACAAAAATGAGTGTTTATGATAAATACATGTACGATAACTATTATAGTGTAGGTACAGGTGATGATCCTTATGTAGGTAGAAAAATAAATAAAAAAATACCTTTAAAATGGAATACAAATCAATATCCAGATGATAAATATACTGAGGTAATGGATTCTATGTACATTCCTGATGAAGAAGCCTATAATGGTTTAAGGACTATGGACGTAAGTAAATTGAAATTCCGTTACACATGGATGGATATTCAAGCTGCAGCTAAAGCAAAAACAGGAAAACGTAAAGAGTTTATTCGTAAAGAAGTACAACAGGTGTATCCTGATACAACTGTTTGGATTAAAGATTTTGCTTATTCTTATAACGAACCAATGCATAATGATTATTTTTGGCACCAAGCTTATGGGGATTATCCTGTTGTTGGGGTAAGCTGGAAACAAGCTAAAGCATTTTGTGCTTGGAGAACATTGTTTCGTAATACTGAAAAGAAAAAGCGTCACCAGCCGTTTGTTAATACATTTAGACTTCCTACAGAGGCAGAATGGGAATATGCAGCTCGTGGTGGTCTAGAATCGGCAACTTATCCTTGGGGAGGTCCTTATGCTAGAAACGACAGAGGTTGTTACTTGGCTAACTTTAAGCCATCTCGTGGAGATTATGCGGCAGATCAAGCTTTATATACTGTTGAGGCACGTTCATACGAGCCTAATGATTATAACTTGTATAATATGTCAGGAAATGTTGCGGAGTGGACAGATTCATCTTACGATCCTACTGCTTATGAGTTCGTTTCTACAATGAACCCTAATGTAAACGATTTGAAAAACATGCGTAAGGTAACTCGTGGAGGATCTTGGAAAGATGTTGCGTATTATCTGCAAGTAGGTACTCGTGATTTTGAATATGCAGATTCAGCAAGAAGTTATATTGGTTTCCGTACAATTCAAGATTATATGGGTACTGATGCAACAGCAGGAAAATAATTAACCAAACTTTATTTTATATTTTAACTTAACTAAATTTTATTTATTATGGCAATTTTAAGCAAAAAAGCAATGAATTTCGCTTACGGAATGGGAGCGGCAGTAGTAATCATCGGAGCATTATTCAAAATTACTCACTTCGAATTAGGACCTTTAACAGGAACATTAATGCTCTCTATAGGATTATTAACAGAAGCATTTATTTTTGCATTATCAGCTTTTGAGCCTGTTGATCATGAATTGGATTGGTCTTTGGTGTATCCTGAATTAGCAGGAGGTGTAGCTAAAGACAAAAAAGCAGCAGTAAAAGAAGACCCACAAGGATTGTTGTCTCAAAAATTAGACGCGATGTTGAAAGAAGCTAAAATTGACGGAGAATTAATGTCAAGTTTAGGAAATAGTATAAAAAATTTCGAAGGAGCTGCAAAAGCAATCTCTCCAACAGTTGATTCTATGGCAGGTCAAAAGAAATATGCTGAAGAAATGGCTATGGCTGCGGCTCAAATGGAATCATTAAATAGTTTATATAAAGTACAATTAGAAAGCGCTACTCGTAATGCTCAAGCTAACAGTGAAATAGCTGATAACGCTTCTAAACTTAAAGAACAAATGCAATCTATGACTTCAAACATTGCTTCTTTAAACAATGTTTACGGTGGAATGCTTTCTGCAATGAGTAACAAAGGATAATTAGTTTTTAACTAAATTTATTTACTAACAAAACTAATTTAAAATAAAATGGCAGGAGGAAAATTAACCCCTAGACAGAAGATGATTAACCTGATGTATCTGGTTTTCATCGCAATGTTGGCAATGAATATGTCCAAAGAAGTATTATCTGCTTTTGGATTAATGAACGAAAAATTTGAAGGTGCTAATGCATCAGCAAAAGCAACTAATGAGCAAATGATGTTGTCATTAGATACTAAAGCTGCTGAAGCTAAAGGTGAATTTGCTGTTGCTGCTGCAACTGCTCACAAAGTTGAGGCTGCATCTAAAAAATTCTATTCTTTTGTAGAAACATTGAAAGCTGAAGTTTTAACAGGTGTTGAAGCAGAAGAAGGAAAGTTGCCATATGAGGCAATGGACAAAGCGGACAATTTAGATAATAGTTGGTTTAATGGTGATGGTTATGCTCCAAGAGGTAATGAAGTTATTAAAGCGATTGAAACTTATAAGTCTGAAATGAAAGCAGCTTTAGGTAGTGAGAAAAAATATTCCGCTATCTTAAATGAAGTTACAAAAAAATTCGATTTATCAGAAGTTGTTAATAAAGAAGGTATCAAAATCAAATATTTAGATTATCACTTTAAAGGATTTCCAGCTATTGCATCTTTAGCCAAATTGTCAGCTTGGCAAAATGATTCTAAAAAAGCAGAATCTGATGTTATTAGTGCTGCATTAGGTAAAGCAGCTGTACAAGCAGCTTCTTATAGTAATTATCAAGCAATTGTGGTTTTAGAAAAGAATGCTTATTTCCAAGGTGAAAATGTGAAAGGTAAAGTGGTTTTAGGTCGTTATGACGAGAACACTAAACCGACTTCATTTCAAGGTCCTGGTAGATTAGAAAACGGTCAAGCTGTTATCTCTTTGACAGCAGGAAGTGTTGGTGAGCAAAAAATTAATGGACAGTTTACTTTCTTGGAAGATGGTAAAACAATTCCGCTTAAATTTGCTGGAAATTATGTTGTAGTTCCTCGTCCTAATTCAGCTACTATTTCTGCTGATAAAATGAATGTAGTGTATCGTGGTGTTCCTAACCCAATGACTATATCATTTGCAGGTGTTGCATCTAATAATGTTACTGCAAACGCTCCGGGTATGTCATCTGCGGGTAGCCCAGGTAAATACACTTTGAAGGCGGGTGCTGGAACTTCTGTAATGATTAATGTATCTGCTAAATTACCTGATGGAAAAGTAGTTTCTGATAAAAAAGAATTCCGTATTAAAGGATTACCAGCTCCTACTGGAAAAATTCGTGGAGAGGTTGCTGCTAAAGGACAAAAAGGAAACTTAGAGTCTTGTACAGTTTCAGCTGTTATGGAAGATTTTGATTTCCCAGTTACAGTAAATGTTACACAATTTAACATTAAAGTTCCTGGTCAACCTACTATTGTAGTTTCAGGAAGCAAAATGGATGCTAGAGCAAAATCAGCTATTCAAAAAGCAGGTAGAGGTGACGTTGTAGTTATTTCTGAAATAAAAGCCAACTTTTCTGGTATAGATCAAGTGGCAAAAAGAGTTTCAACTTGTACTTATGAAGTACAATAATTGTTTAAGAATTTCGTTTTAGTTCTATAAACTTTACAATTATAAAATTATGAATTGGAGAAATTTAGTATTAGTTATTATTTTTATTGCAGGAAGTTCCGCTTCTTTTGCACAATCTAATTTGTTGAATGCAAAAAACCCTAAAGAAATTGGTTTAAAATCCGCAGCACAACAATTAAAAGATAATGACAAACCATTAGAATATGGTTATGTTGATGATCGTGATATCTTAATGTCTAAAAAGACATGGGAGATTATCGATCTTGACGAAAGAGTTAATTTTCCGTTGTACTATCCTATAGATACTGCAACTGTTGGGAATGAGCGTCGTTCGTTGTACGATGTACTTGTAAAAGGAATCAAATCTGGAAAAATAACAGAGATTTATTCAGACAGTTATTTTAGAGAAAAGAAAACATTAAAAGATATTAATGCTTCTTTGACTAAAACAGATACAACTGATGCTGGTAGAGAGCAAATGAACGAAGATCCAGACGCTTTTAGAGCTAGAGTTGTTGAAGTGCCTATTTACGAAACCAAAAAAGTAGGCAAAAAAACTAAAAAAGTGAAAGTAGGATCAGAGAAAAAAACAATTCCTGCTACAAGAACTATTTCTTTGGAATTTATTAATAAAACTGATTTATCTTCACAAGACGTTTCTGACTACAAAGTCGTTGGATTGTGGTATTTTGACAAACGTCAATCGGATTTACGATACAGAATCTTAGGAATCTGTCCTGTTATTCCTGATGTATATACCATGGATAAGGAAGAAAAAGAGTATGTAGATTTATTTTGGGTATTTTATCCAGGTGCTCGTGAATTATTGCACGAGTGGAAAGCATTCAACGACAGAAATTCTTCTATGCCTTTGTCTTTTGATCACATTCTAAATTCACGTCGTTTTACTGCTCTTACTTATAAAGAAGAGAACGTTTATAATGATAGAGAAATAGTGGATTACATGAAAGATAATTCATTAATGCAACTATTGGAATCAGATAGAGTAAAAGAAAAAGTTCGTAACTTCGAGCAAGATATGTGGAATTACTAATTTAGATTTCTCCAAATTCATAAAAAAACTCTTACCATTTTGGTGAGAGTTTTTTTATATTCTTAATTTTGTATTATGATAGACTACATAATTGTTGGTTCTGGTATTGCTGGAATTTCTTTTTCGGAAATAGCTTTGCAAAACAAAAAAACTATTTTGGTTTTCGATGACGATTCCCAAAACTCCTCTCGTGTGGCAGGAGGATTATACAATCCTGTAATCCTGAAACGTTTTAGCGAAGTCTGGAAATCAAAGGAGCAAGTAGTACTGCTAAAAACTTTTTACCCGCAAATTGAACAGCGATTGAATCTGAAAATTGATTTTCCACTGCCAGTTTTGAGAAAATTCTTCTCGATAGAAGAACAAAATAATTGGTTTATTGCTGCCGATAAACCAAATTTAGCACCATTCCTATCTACAACAGTTACCCATAGTGACTATTCTGGGATAACTGCTCCTTACGGATATGGAGAAGTCATGCATACAGGGTATGTTGATACCCACTATTTATTGCAATCCTATCATGAGTATTTAGCCAAATCTAATTTATTAGTTACAGAAACTTTCAATTATTCTAAAGTAGAAATTAATCCAGAGTATATTTCATATAATAGTATAAAAGCAAAAAACATTATTTTCTCAGAAGGTTTTGGTTTACACGCTAATCCTTTCTTCAATTATTTGCCGCTTGATGGTACAAAAGGAGAGCTTTTTACAATAAAAGCGCCAAATCTTGATTTAGATTGTATTTTAAATTCTAGTGTTTTTATTTTGCCAATTGGAAACCATCTTTTCAAAGTGGGTGCCACTTACAATTGGAAAGACAAGACTAGCGAACCCACTCACGAAGGAAAGCAAGAATTGTTAGAAAGAATAAACGAGTTGATAGATTGCGATTTCGAAATTATCGAACATTTTGCAGGTGTGCGCCCTACAGTTCGAGACAGGCGGCCTTTAGTAGGAACGCATCAAGAGCATAAAAACATGCACATTCTCAATGGTTTGGGTACACGTGGCGTTATGTTAGGCCCTTATTTAGCAAATTCGTTATTTAATGCTATAGAAAATGAAACACCACTTGATTTAGAAATGAATATCGAGCGATTTCATAAAAAAGATAGGAGTGCAGTATTATAGTTCAGTTTTACAATCCTCTTGATGCCAATGAAAATCTAGATTAATTTTTCTTTTCCACTTTTTCTTTCCACTTTGCATCAAAATGGATAAAAATATTAATCCAAATATTTCTGGACAAGCGCATAATTAGGGGAAGAAAAAGAAGTAAAGTAACTCCAATTGCAATAAAAGACGTTTTCAAGCTGCTTTTCAAAAAAACAAAACTAATCACAAAAGCAGCAACACTAAAAGCAATCCCAACAGCATAACTCACGTACATAGCACCAAAGAAAAAAGAAGGTTCTATCTTATATCGAGTACCACAATGGCTACATCTTTCATGCATTTTAGAAATAGCCGACAAATGATACGGATTATTATCTAAATACATACTTTCTTCGTGACACTTAGGACAGTTTCCTGTAAAAATGCTATTTAATTTTGATCCTTTACCAAACATGGTGTAATTTTTTAGCAAAGGTATGATTTTAGGAACAACTCTTTGTAACATTAGTCACAAATCAAAAAATAGTGTAGTGTTATTTTAGTTTTTTACCGCCCAATTTTCATCAAAGCGAATAAAAAAATTGATCCAAATATTCCTAGAAATTCGCATAATAACAGGCATTAAAATAGTGAGTGAAACTAAAATGGAAACAAAACACGTTTTTAAATTAGTTTGAAATCCAAAATACGAAACTAAAAAGGCAACAATTCCAATGAGAACACTAACGCCATAACTGACGAACATGGCACCAAAAAAGAAAGAAGGTTCAATTTTGTATTTTTGGTTGCAATGCGAGCATTTTTCACGCATCTCAAAAACTTTAGTCAAAATATAGCTATTTTTTACGATATACATACTTTCTTCATGACATTTAGGACAAGTTCCTGTTAAAATGCTATATAATTTGGATCCTTTTTTTAACATTTGCAAAAAATTTAATTTACCTTTTTTTGGTAATGCAAATTTAGGGTTTATTAAGACAAATTCGAGTACTCTTTTAAGCTTAAATCTTTCAATCTTTAATTAATTATTTGATGTTAAACATACACAATTTGTCGGTTTCCTTTGGAGGAACCTATTTATTCGAAGAAGTGACTTTTAGAATGGGCGCTGGCGATAGAGTTGGACTTGTCGGAAAGAACGGTGCAGGAAAATCGACTATGCTAAAAATCTTGGCAGGAGATTTTAAACCCGATTCTGGGAGTATTTCTACCGCAAAAGAAGTTCAAATTGGATTTTTGCGTCAAGATATTGATTTTGAGGAAGGAAGAACCGTTCTCGAAGAAGCTTATCAAGCCTTTATTGAAATAAAAGCCGTCGAAAAGAAACTCGAAGAAGTAAACCATCAATTAGTAACCCGAACTGATTATGAGAGTGAAGAATATTCGCTTATTATTGAAGAATTATCCGATTTAACCCATCGTTTCGATTTGCTGGGTGGTTATAACTATGTTGGAGATACAGAGAAAATCCTTTTAGGATTAGGTTTTAAGAGAGACGTTTTTGATAATCTAACAGAAACATTCTCTGGTGGATGGCGTATGCGTATCGAATTAGCTAAATTATTGCTTCAGGCAAATGATATTTTGCTTCTCGATGAGCCAACCAATCACTTGGATATAGAAAGTATCATTTGGTTAGAAAGTTTCTTGCGTAATTATCCTGGAGTTGTCGTTATTGTATCGCACGATAAAATGTTTTTGGATAATGTGACCAATCGAACTATCGAAATTTCATTAGGTAAAGCATACGATTTCAACAAACCATATTCTGAATATTTAGAATTGCGTCATGAAATTCGTGAAAAGCAATTGGCAACCCAAAAGAACCAAGCTAAAAAAATTGAAGAGACTGAAAAACTAATCGAAAAATTCCGTGCCAAAGCATCCAAAGCTTCTATGGCGCAATCATTGATTAAAAAATTAGATAAAGTAGAACGAATTGAAGTCGATGAAGACGATAATTCGGTCATGAATATTTCATTTCCAGTTTCGAAAGTGCCCGGAAAAGTTGTAGTTGAAGCCGAAAATGTAACCAAAGCTTATGGCGACAAAGTCATCTTAAAAGATATTAACTTGCTCGTAGAACGCGGAAGTAAAATTGCTTTTGTGGGGCAAAATGGGCAAGGGAAATCAACTTTTATTAAAGCCATTGTCAATGAGTTTGAATACGAAGGATCAATTAAATTAGGCCATAATGTACAAGTTGGTTATTTTGCTCAAAATCAAGCCGAATATCTTGATGGCGAAATTACATTACTTCGTACTATGGAAGACGCTGCAACCGATAGCAATCGTAGCAAAGTCCGTGATATGTTGGGATCATTCTTATTTAGAGGTGATGATGTTGAGAAAAAGGTAAAAGTGCTTTCTGGAGGCGAAAGAAACCGTTTGGCGTTGTGCAAATTGCTATTGCAACCTATCAATGTTTTATTGATGGATGAGCCAACCAATCACTTAGATATCAAATCTAAAAATGTTTTAAAAGCCGCTTTGCAAAAATTTGAGGGAACGTTGCTTCTAGTTTCCCACGATAGGGATTTCCTACAAGGAATGTCAAACTTGGTTTACGAATTCAAAGATCAAAAAATTAAAGAATATTTAGGCGATATCAATTATTTCTTAGAACAACGCAACCTGGAAAACATGCGTGAAGTCGAGAAAAAAGATATCGAAAAGAAAGATGCTCCTACCACAAATGCAAAAACATCGTACGAAGACCAAAAGAAAAATAAATCACTGCAAAATCGCTTGAGCAAAATAGAAAGTCAGATAAAAGATCTAGAAAAAGACATTCAGCAAGACGACAAAGCGCTAGCCTCAAACTATGACAAGCATATCGAAGACGCTAAGTTTTTTATTGCCTACAACAAGAAAAAAGTCGATTTAGATAAATTGTTGGAAGATTGGGAAGTCGTGCAAGGAGAGATTGATGCTTTGTAGTTATTGAGTTTGGATTTAAAGAAAAAAATAAATTATTTTCTACCATATAAGGCATTTAAGGTCATATAAGCTTCACTATTTGAATTTATATGGACTTAAATGCCTTATATGGTTAAATTTAAAAATGGAATTACTTAAACGGATGCCGTTGTTGCCAAACCAATTCAGGCTCTAAATTCCTGAAAATTTTACCAATATATTTGTTTATGTATTGGTTGGTATGATACAAAAAACCAGACATAATAACGGGTTGCGCACCAATTGAACTTTTTATTTCGAGAGCCGTTCTGCCGAAAATAATTTTTTTGAACTGATTTTCAATTCCGTATTTTGTCATGTTGTACAACATATTCAAATACAGCATTTTTTCTTTCTGAATATGTTCGTCATAGCCTAAGAAATAAGTTTCTAAGGTTTCTCCATTCAAAAGAAGCGTGTGAAAACCAACTAGTTTTCCGTCAAGAAAATAACCACAAAAACGCAATTCTTCTTGAAGCTGTTTTTTGAAAGTAGAGAAATGATTTTCGGCTAAGAAAAACGTGTTAAAAGGAGCGTTTTGTGCCACATAATGATACAATTCGTATATTCTTTTCTCCAGAAGTTGGATGTCTTCTAAATTTAATTCTTTTACTTCAATTCCTTCACATTTTTTTCTGGCACGTTTGTACTGATCTCGGTATTTTTTAGAAAAAGAAGCCACATAATCTCCCTCTGTTTTCCAATCGGGATGGAGTTCGAAAATCATATTGGGTTGTGCGTTAAACTCATAAACAGCCGAAAAATCATGTTTTTTCAATTCGACAGCACATTGTTGGTAAAAATCTTTAAACGAAACAATATGAATTGTGATTTTCTTCTTTTTGAAATAAGCAACAATCGCTTCCGAACATTCTATTAGCAATTTACTAATGCATTCAAAATCCATTTCTTTACTAAAAGCATACCCATTTTGCCCTGTAATCATGTTGTTTCCTAGAAATAAAGTGTGTGAAGCAAAGTTTTTGAAAACAAAATTCCGAATCGCTTTTTTGATACACTTGTCTCTTTCGCCAAAGGATTCTAACTTGTTTAGATCTAAATATTGTGCTAATGCAACACCAATAAGCTCTGCGTTTTCGAAAATTCCTATATAAAAACACTCCATGTTGGTGGGAGCCGAATCTTCTAATACTTTGAGATAAGGAGTTTGAAGGAAAGCATTGTCCACAGCCACTCGATCCCAAGTTTCTGGGAGTTCGGCAGTTGATGAATAAACTTTAAAAGAATTGGAATCCAAAATAATAAACTAAAAATCGCTCCACAAATGTAGAGCGATTGTATTATAATAAAATGTTAAAGGTTATTTCCATCCGCAAATAATGGCTCCCATAATCATTAATGAAACCATCCAATAGCCTGCGTTGATTAGAATGTACTTCCATGATTTTTGTTCGAATAAACCGTTAATGGCTGTAATTGGCAAGGCTAAAAATACTCCAGAGATAAAACCATGTAAAGCACCATGTCTAAAAGTTCTAAAGGCATCTCCATAATCAGCCATGAAGGCAGCATAAGAAGGTTTTGCAGTTCCTATAAAATCTGGACCGCCTATCATTCGTAATGCGCCCATCTGATGAATGGTTAAAGCGGGCATTATAAAAGACAGCATCAAAGAGTAGAAAATGGTCAGCCCGAAGGTTTTTATCATATTTCCTTGTTTTGCTTTCTCTTCCGTCATACCTGTCTCATTCATCCAGATGGTTCCGAAAACTTTAGGATTGTACCAGACAAATCCTACTAATAATGTAACTAGCGAGGCTACTAATACGGCTAAAAAATTAAAAGGCATCGTTTTTTGTTTTAAAGTTTGTTGTCCAAATATAAAAATAAATAGGCAAAAAAAAGACTTTCGGTTAGGAAAGTCTTTTAATTATACTATGATACTCGATTAATCTTCAGCAGCTTCGCCAGATTTTCGGTAAATAAAATTGCCGTAGATGTGACGTTTTGCAAAACGATTTGGCGATTCGGCA
>CAXYWC010000025.1:0-31522 GCA_964292845.1 uncultured Flavobacterium sp.
ATTGAGTTGTGCAATCAGCCTCTTCCCTTCTCAACCACATCCTCCCGCTCCTAAACTTACAATTTTTTTCATATTTTAATATTGCCCTTGACAAGGCTCCATTGTTGCAGAGTCTTCTGCATTTATACCTTCTCTAATGATTACTTTTTTTAAAGTTAAAAATAATATTTTTAAATCTAGCCTAAAAGATACGTGTGCTACATAATAAACATCGTATTCAAATTTTTTGTCCCACGAAATAGCATTTCTCCCATTTACTTGTGCCCATCCTGTTATGCCGGGTTTTACTTCGTGTCGTCTGTTTTGAAATTCGTTGTACAAATGGAGGTATTGTGTTAGCAATGGTCTTGGCCCTATGAGACTCATATCGCCTTTTAACACATTGATTAATTGTGGAATTTCGTCTAATGATGTTTTACGGACAAAAGTTCCTATCGTCGTGAGCCTTTCTGCATCTGGAAGTAAATTACCATTTACATCTTTAGCATCGGTCATGGTTTTGAATTTGACAATTTTGAAAATCTTGCCATTTTTGCCTGGTCTTTGTTGAAAGAAAAAAGGTTTCCCGCTATTAGCAAAATAAAGTGCTACTGTAATTAGTATAAACAAAGGCAAAAACACTAGTAATGCTACTAAAGAAGCCGAAAAATCGAAAACTGGTTTTAGGTATTTGTTATACATTTATTTAATTTTACTTATGATTTTTTGATACGAAAAATCAACTATATACTTTTCTAATAACAATTTTTTTGAATTTTCTCCCATTTGATCAATCATTAATAGACATTGATTTATATTATCATTCATTTTTTGAATATCTCCAGTCCTTACCCAAAAACCGCATTCAGCTTCTTCTATTACACTTCCTATATCTGAATTCAAATCAGTAGCTGCTATTACGGGCATTTTCATTTCTAAATAAGATAATAATCTCGAAGGGAAATTTGGAATTCTAAAATCTTTATGCAAAAATATTAAACCAATATCACAGGCGGCTAATAACATATCGTAATCCGTTTTAGGTAAAGACTGAATCAGTTTTGCATTACGAGGCTGTTCGTTGTTAAACCATTTTTGAATAGATGAAAATTCTGTACCATTACCAACAATTAAAAAAAAGACATCCACATTTTCATTTTTTTTAATTGTTTCTAGTAAAAAACTTAACCCTTGCGGTTTTCCTAAATTACCTCCATAAATTACTATTTTTTTATCTATTGGTAAATTATATTTTCTTTTTATTTCATCCTTTTCTTCTTGTAAATAATCGATAAATCTTGGCTCTATCGAATTAGGGTTTACTTCAACCTTAAGAACATTAATATCCGAATTATGTTTTAAAACAAATTCGACGTTTGCTTGTGACATACATCCAATAAAATCAGATATTTTGTATAATTTTTTTTCTTTTTTTGAAAACATTTTATGTAAAAGACCTCCTTCTGCAATCATTTTCATGTCGACTGCATTTTGAGGAAAAATATCCTTTAGCAACAGATAAGCAAAAGCATTGTCTCTTTTTTTTACAAAATTTATTATCTTATAAAATGTTATTGGAGGTGTAGAATAGAGAATTAAATCGAACTTATCAAAAGACAAATGTTTTTTAATTGCGTTCAGATATTGATATTCAATTGCTAATGTACCAATTCCTTTTTCAATACTATTTGTTTTCTGAATATTAAACGTTTTGACTTGAAGAATTTTAACACTGCCTACAACTCGTAAATTTGTTGCTATTTTTCTTCTTCTTTCTATAGGAGATACAATGACAACTTCATGACCTTCGGCAACAAATTTACGAAGCAAATCTTGGTAAATACCTCTCTCTTCAATGGAATTAATCTCTATTAATGTCAGAAATAATATTTTCATTTATTTTGTTTTACTCCACACTACCCTGTTTACATAATCCGTATAACTCAAAATAATCCGAACCATTTTTTCCGAAACATTTGGCATTGAATAATCTGCCACTTTTCGAAAATTCCGTTTTTCGCCAATATCTTGTCTTTGCAGTTGAACCAATCCTTGTAAAATTCTTTCTGGAGACATACCTACCATCATAACACTTGTCTCTTCCATTGCTTCAGGTCGTTCATGCGCATCACGTATGTTCAAAGCTCTAAAATTGAGTATCGAACTTTCTTCTGAAATTGTTCCAGAATCAGACAAAACCGCATAAGAACGCATCTGTAAGGCATTGTAATCATGAAATCCTAATGGTTTTAAGAACTGAATTTCTGGTCTAACTTCGACTTTTTTCTTATCAATCATATTTCTAGTACGAGGATGTGTAGAAACAATTATTGGGTAAGCAAATTTCTCCGCTATTTGGTTTAAACTTTCAATTAGACCATTAAAGTTTTTTTCTGAATTGATATTTTCTTCTCTGTGAGACGAAACTACAAAATATTTCCCTTCTTCAAGATTTAATCTAGACAATACATCTGATTTCTCTATTTGAGGCAAATAATGATGTAATACTTCAAACATGGGCGAACCAGTTTTAATGATTCTATCAGCTGGCAATCCTTCTCTGAGTAAATATTCGCGAGCAATATCACTATAAGTCAAATTGATGTCTGATGTATGATCTACAATTTTTCGATTGGTTTCTTCAGGAACTCGTTGGTCAAAACAACGATTTCCGGCTTCCATATGGAAGATAGGAATTTGCCTTTTTTTAGCAGGAATAGCGCACAAACAACTATTAGTATCTCCTAAAACTAAAAAGGCATCTGGCTTTAAATTTTCTAAAAGCGGATCTACTTTAATTAAAATATTTCCAATTGTTTCTGTAGCAGTATTACCTGCAGCTTCTAAAAAATAATCAGGCTTTCTCAAACCTAAATCCTCGAAAAATATTTGATTAAGCTCATAATCATAGTTTTGTCCTGTATGAACAATAATATGATCTATTGCTTCAGAAGCATCTAAAGCACATAAAACTCTTGACAATCTAATTATTTCAGGCCGTGTTCCCACAACCGTCATCACTTTTAATTTCTTCATTTCGATTCTTTATTTAATACCAAGATCAATGCTGATAAATACCATATTTCAGGACTTGAATGCAAGTTATAAGAAAATAATGAAAGTATAAAATATTGTAGCCACAAAACTAAAACCCAAACAATTTCTGGACTATTTTCACTTATCCCTTTAACATTATAAATATACTGCATACATTTTTTAAAAAACAAAAAGTAGAGTACAAATCCAAGTATACCAGTTGCCATTACTACTTCTAAAAATATATTGTGCGGATACATCCCGTCTTCATACAAAATCCTTCCGCCAAAAATTGGGTTTCCACTAAAAATTTGAATTCCCTGTTGGTATAAACTACCTCGACCTGAACTATCACCCGTAGTAATAGATTTTGTTACTCTAGAGAAAAAACTACTTTCGTTTTCGCCAGAAAATTGTGGTTGCAAAACAACTAGAGATAACATTCCTATAAAAAGCAGTCCCGAAAAAGCAAATAAAATTTTTCTTTTATTTTTACTCAGCAACAAAAAGAAAACTCCTATTATTAAAGCAACAAACGGACTTCTTGTTCCTGATGCATACATAATATAAAGTCCGACAAAAAAACCTAAAACTGCACAAACTTGAAAAAATTTATTTTTTATAAGCTTATATAGCAATTGATACAATGATAATAACGTCAAACTTACTCCCCAATGGCCGAATGAAATAGAATACATAGACATAAAACCTGACGATCTACCTTGGTTATCGTGTTGAATCCCAATTAGTACATTCAATACTAATACCACTAAAACTATCATGTAAATTATAGCATAAGAAAGTTTGAAATCTATATCTACTTTTTTTAAATTTAACACCGCAAAAGCAGGAATAAACGTAATCCCTATAATACGAAGATAAGTCTCAACCTCTTTTGATTGCATGTTGGGTAAAAAGGTAAAATTTTGAAATGTATAAACCGCTTTAATCAAATAAATTATCCAAAAAAGAATAAAGGCGATTTCAGTTACTTGAAAGTTTTTGAATGATTTTTGATGAAATTTTCTAAGAATTATACTACTTGAAAGAAACAAAATGAAAGCTCGATACGGAATCGTAATTACTTGACTTTCTATTTGAAAACTCCCTGGAAATATACTAACAACAAAAAATCCTACTAAAAGTAAAATCCAAAAAAAGGTAGTAAATAATTTTTCGTTACGTTCTAGATTCATTTAATTATGGATTATACTTCTTCAAAATAAGTATCGGCATCTTGTGGGTTGTAAGGTTCATTTATCCAAAAATTGGTGTATAAATCCTCTTCTCCTATATTTTTAATGTTGTGTGTATACCAAATTGGCATATCAACATAAGCAGGCTCCTCTCCATCTAGATAGAAATCCAGAACTTCATTAGTTCCTATTTTTCGCAATTGAATTAAAGCTTTTCCTTTAATTACAGCAAATCGTTCAATTTTACGAGTATGATAATGATTTCCTCTAGTTATTCCAGAAACCGTAGTTGAAAAAGAGCATTGTCCTCCAATTCCTAATCGAATTATTTCAACAAAAGCACCACGACTATCCGTATGTTGTGTGAATTTTACTGGATAATGTGTTGCAATATCAAAATACGAACGAAAGGTATTGAATAAATTCAAATCGAATGTGGAATTAAGTTGCGGAATTTCACCGATATCAAAATAGGTTATTTTATAATGGTTTAGTTTTTCTAAAACTTCTGAAACTTTATGTGTTGAAGTTGGTAGGATTTCAAAAATTGGTTCTGATTTTCCTTCTCGTATCTTTTCAATAATGGTAGCTACTAATTCGCCAACATAAATCAGCTTTACTTCTCCATCAGTATCTATTGTTGGTGTTTCTTGATGTGTAAGTTTATAGCAAAAAGTAGCGACAAACGAGTTGTAATTTGGCTTACCAAAAGGACCAAATACATTTGGAATAATCATTCCGGTAAATTTACCTCCAAATGCAGTAGCCCAATTAGCTAACAGCTCTCTTCCTTCCTTTTTCGATTTTCCGTAAAGATTGTCACGTTCTTCCTGTGATGATGAAGAAAACAAAACATGCGCTTTTGAAGCAGTTCTTTCTAGTGAAGCAGTTAATTTCTTAACCAATTCTATATTTTTCTTGTAGATAAATTCTTGGCTTTCATGACGATTTATAGCCGCTAAATGCACAATAACATCACATTTTTGAACAAAACCGTCCAATTGATTTGGTTCATCAAAAAAAATCTTTTCGAATTCAATTCTTTCGAACTCTTCAGGTGCCAAGCCCAAAGTAGTATAAAGATAGTTTCCTACAAATCCATTCTGACCAGTTATACCAACTTTTAACATACCTTACTTTTTAGTGCATTCAAATTGTTCCAATGCATATCTGTATTCATCATTAACCTCCCCTAAACTAAAATCTGTCATAACCAGTAATTTTGCATTTTCTTCTTCCGATTGAATACAGGAAATATATCCTGAAGGAACGTGCAAAACATTCAACGTTTCAGAGGATAATTTAAAAACAAAAGGCTTTAGTTTTGAATTGGGATTTTCCCAGTCATCCAATTTTATCAATTGAATTCTGAATTTTCCAACCATTGCCGAAAACCACCTTTGCTCAATTTTATGTCCTTGCCAGCCTCTTTCAAATTGAACGTTTGCATTTTCAATAACATACATTCTTTTAATTTCGGTGGCATTAAAATCATTATTGTATTTCAAGCTCCCTCGTTCATCGCTGTGGCAATTTCCGTTCGCTAATTTTGGTTCCATTTTAGTCTGGATATTGTCTAACATCATCTTCCCCCAATGCTTCTTTTCGAATCAGTGGCAATTTCAAGAGCAACCTTTTCATTCCTTCAATTCCTTGTTGTTGGGCATTGTGTGAGTGATAATCTTCTATTTTTGAAATAGCCGATTCTCCTTCAGAAAAATATTGAGCATAATTTAAATCTCTATTATCTGCAGGAATTCGGTAGAAATTACCCATATCCTCTGCTTTTATCATTTCTTCTCTAGTGCATAAAGTTTCATAGAGTTTTTCTCCGTGACGAGTTCCTATTATTTTGATAGGATTATCCACTTTAAACATCTCTTTAAGGGCTTGCGCTAAATCTCCAATAGTTCCTGCTGGCGCTTTGTTTACAAATAAATCTCCTGAATTCCCATGTTCAAAGGCAAAAAGAACCAACTCTACTGCTTCTTCGAGAGACATCAAGAAGCGAGTCATATTAGGATCTGTAATTGTTATATCTCCTCCGCTTTTTATTTGTTTGACAAATAAAGGAATCACCGAACCTCTTGATGCCATTACGTTCCCATATCGGGTAAGACAAACCGTTGTTTTGTCTAAATTTCTAGAAGCCGCAACGGCAACTTTTTCCATCATGGCTTTAGAAATTCCCATCGCATTAATTGGATAAGCGGCTTTGTCTGTACTTAGACATATTACTTTTTTTACTTCGTGTTTTACCGCTGCATCGATTACATTTTGAGTTCCATTAACATTAGTTTTTACAGCTTCCATTGGGAAAAATTCACAAGAAGGTACTTGTTTTAGTGCTGCTGCATGAAAAACATAATCAACACCTCTCATCGCTCTTTCTACACTACTAAAATCTCTTACATCGCCAATATAAAATTTTAACTTATCGTTTTTATAAACGTTACGCATATCGTCTTGCTTTTTTTCATCTCGAGAAAAAATGCGAATTTCTTTAAAATGGTCGGTGTCTAAGAATCGGTTTAGCACAGCAGTTCCAAACGAACCCGTACCACCGGTAATAAGAAGTGTTTTTCCTGTAAATTGCATAAAGTTTATTTATATAATTCTTCTTTTTCTTTTTGAGCTGGATAATTGATTAGTACCGCTTTATAAATTCCTTTGAAAACAAAAAGGCTTCCGGCTGCGACGCCAATTATTCCGTGACGATCAATAACTTTTTTAATATCGTGTAGTGAACCCGCACCACCTAATACTGTAATGGGTAATGTTATTTTTTCGCTTATTTTATCTATTAGACTCATATCAAAACCTTTCATCGCTCCGTCTTGATCGATGGAATTAATGACGATTTCTCCAGCGCCTAATCTTTGCGCTTCTTCCGCAAACTTTATTGGATTGATACCTGTAGCTTTTTTTCCATTGTGCGTGTAAATTTCATACCCTCCCAATAGTTTCTTCTTGATGTCCATCACTACAACAACACTTTGCGAACCCACTCTGTCTGCAATTTGCGTAATTAGATTTGGATTTTCTATAACGGCAGAACTCAGCGCAATTTTCTCAATTCCTAAGCCAAATATTTTTTGTGCTTGTTCGACAGTTTTAACTCCCCCCCCATAACACAATGGCATTCTAGATTGGTTGGCTAATTTTTCTATTAAAACATAGTCTGGTTCTTTTCCTAAAACAGTAGCATCAATGTCAAATACAGCTAACTCATCCACTTCTTTTTCATTAAAAATCTTAACTGCATTAATTGGATCTCCTACATATTTAGGGTTTTTGAAATTGACTGTTTTTACCAGTCCTTTATCGTGAACCAAGAGGCTTGGTATAATTCTGGGTCTAAGCATACTTACAGTTTTGCAAAATTATGTAATAATTTTTCTCCATAATGATGGCTTTTTTCGGGGTGAAACTGAATTCCATACACATTATTGTGTTGTGCGGCGGAAGTAAATTTCACTCCATAATCTGATATGGCAATACTGTCTTCAGTACGATTACATTCAAAGTAATAACTGTGTAGGAAATAAAAAATAGCATCATTTTCCAATCCTTCAAAAAGAGGATTACCATTTATTGGTGTGACATCATTCCAACCCATGTGTGGCAATTTTGTTCTTTGCTGAATTGTTGCTTCGTCAAACTTTCTTATGCTGGCATCAATCCATTTCAATCCGTCTAAACCGCCTTCATCGCTTTTGTTTCCCATCATTTGCATTCCTACACAAATTCCTATAACTGGGACTTTTTGAGTTAAAACCAATTCATCCAATTTTTCTCTCATTCCAGAATTATTGAGCTGCGACATGGCATAATCAAATGCTCCAACACCTGGAAGAATTAGTTTTTTAACATCGTGCAAATCTTCAACAGATTTGGCTATTCTGGTAGGTATATCTAATCTTTTGAATACATTTTGAAAGGCAAAAATATTTCCTACTCCGTAATCAATAATTGTTATCATCTGAATAATCGTTTTTCTAGGCCTAATTTCATCATTACTTTGGCACCAAAACCGATAAGTTTTATTTTACTCTTATAACTGTTAAAGGTTTTATTTTCGCCTTCAAATATTCTTTGAAGTTCTTCTACTGTTAGATCTAATTTATGAGCTACATATTCAAATTCTTTTTGAAGAAAATCCTCACTCATTTCTGGTTTAGAAACACGTTCCAAAGCTTCATCACGAGTCATTTGTCCTGTAAGTATTAAGCTAGAAAAATGAGCTTTCCTTTTTTGAAATCCGAATTTTTTTGGCATCCAATAATCTTCAAAAAAACGAGTAAAACGAGATTCGTGATGTTTGTGCTGAAATCGTTCCCAACCAAATTTTTGTTCAAGCAAATCTTCGGCCTCTTTTTTAATATATGGCACTAGATTAAGTGGCTTGAACACTTCCATACCTAATACGTATTTATAATATATTTTATAACTAAAAATGTCTACAATTGGAAAAGTTTTTAAAGGGCGTTTACCAAATTTCTTGTGAATGTCTAGTATAAGAGTTTTATCGATTCCTGGAAACGCACCCCATTCTTCAGGTTCACGACAACATTCAGTAGAATAATTACCTCCTGTCAGTACGTATTTTATATTGTTCTTTTTTGCGAATTTGTATAAAGAGGAAAAAAAAGCAACATCTTGAGGCATATCTTGATCTACAATTTGTGACTTTAAAAAAGCTACTTGTAAGTCTTTCATTTCCTCCCAATTAATTACATCGGTATAAAGTTCTACTCCTAAACCATGAATTAATTTTTCAATATTCCCAACAGCTTTATCGGTGTTCCATCCTGCATCAACATGAAATATAAGCGGTCGCAATCCCATGATTTCTTTGGCAACGTATGCGGCATAAGAACTATCTAACCCACCACTTAAGCCAATTATGCAGTCAAAATCTTTATTTATTCCTTCTTTTTTTATTTTTTCGGCTTCTTGCATTAATGCTTTGTAACCTCTTTCATCGGTATGCCAAGTTGGTTCTATGGATTGCTTATAGTTTATATAATAATCGCTCTCTCCTTTTTCGTTAAAAACAATATTAGGATCGGTGGTATCCATGATTGTTTGTGTGCATATTTGATAGGGTTTATTGTCCATTATTATTTATTAAATTTTAAAGTGTTATTGATTAACTGGTTCCAGTCTAAGTATTTTTCAGTCGTTTTTTTTGAAGCATGTTTCATTTTTGAAAATTTTTCTTCGTCATAAATTATTGATTCTATACTTTTTTTAATGGTATTCTTATCTATGTTATTTTCTTTAATCTCAATTATAGCACCAAACTCATTTATATAATCTAATGATTGGCCACCAAAATCACCTATTATCAAAGGTAATCCAGAAACAATTGCTTGTAACCAAACTATCGACTGACTTGCTGGAAATATGGCTAAATCACTCGCCGATAAATATTCATAAACTCCTCTATTATTATGCCAGCCAAGAAAGTGAATTCTTTGATTTCCATTGGCTAATGCGATTAATTTATTTTTATACTCCTGATTTTTTTGATCTGCATCACCTACTATAAATAAATGCAGACGGTTGTCTTTAATTTCATTATAGGCTTCAATCAGTAAATGTGTGCTTTTTAATGGTGCTAACTTTCCTCCCGTAAATATAATAAGGTCATTTTTTTCAACTTGGTGTTTTTTACGAATTGATTCTCTAGGATCTTGCTTTACAATTTCTTCAACGAGATCAACATCTGCACCTAATGGCAAGATTTCCATATCTTTATATGGTATATTATAAACTTCGTTTAAAAATTTTGCACTATTTGGAATTATGGGATAAAATCGTTCTATATGTTTCCGAATTGGATCCATATATATTTTTTTTCTGATTATTTTATGAAGTATATTTAATGACAGCCAATTATTGGCTGAATTAGTATAGTCAGCATGATAATCCATTATCATTTTAACGTGAGGATTTCTTTTTTTGTAATCAATCATTTCAAACATGTTGGGCATAATATCATGAATGTACAGTAAATCGGGTTTCTCTTCTTCTACAATATTCTTAATTGAAGTATATTTTTTTATTTTTCCAAGAAAATTAAATTTAAAGGGGAGTTTTATAATTTTTGCTCCTTGATCATAAAAAATTTTAGAAGGTAATTTGTTGTTGTGTTTGTTGTTGTAATAATCAAAAACTGATTCGTAGGTAGAGGTAATTAAAGTAACTTCATAACCGTGTTTACGATAGTATTTTACCAAAAGATTTTCTTGGTATTCTAGAGTTTCGTTATAATATTCACAAAGCATTAAAATTTTCATGATTATTTCGTTTTATTCATTTTTAATTTTAAAAATTTTTTTTCAATAAACAACCATGAGAACAAGGCTAGTAAAACCGTAAAAACAAATGTAAAAATAAAGTATTTTACGTTATTAATTAAGCCTCTATGGACAAAAAAATTAATTACCAACATATGATAAATATAAACACCATAGGAAATATCATTATGCTTTAAAATTTTATTACTTAGATTATTGAATGAAAATGCAAATGACAAAACTAATCCAGCAAGCAATAAATTGGTTATTATATGAAATAAAGAATTTACAAAATATGAATTTAAGTCGATTCCTAAATAATTTCCGAATAAATTTATATATATAAAATATAATATTGCCCAATAAATAAATTTTCCTTCTATGTAAAACTTTATTTTCTGCCAATATAAATATCCTAATACACCTAATATAAAATTGTATAAATAAGGCAAAATAAATACGCCACCGAGTTTATATTTTATATCTTCAACATCTATTTGACCTATATAATAATTTAAAATTAAAGAAAACACTCCCAAAATCATAATAACTAACAACTTGTATGTATTAAAAATCTTTGTGAAATAATGGATTAAAGGAACTAATAAATAGAATTGAATTTCAATTATAATTGTCCATAAACTACCATTTGGAGTACCAACTCCCCAAAATCGCAAGACATCTGGTGTCCAAAACTGAAAGAAAGTAAGCTGGGCTACAAACCAAAAAATAAAATTTTGGTCTAAAATTAGTTGAAATATGTCTTTTTCATAATCCAATAAAACTAACCCAACAGTAATAAAAAGACAAAACCAAAGGGCAGGAAAAAGCCTTAAAACTCTATTTTTAAAATATTTTAATAATTGATTTGAATTTCTGTCGAAAGACCAAAAAATCAAAAAACCGCTTACCGTAAAAAATATTGGAACACCCGAAAAATAGAAAGCGAAATATTTTCCAAATTTTTCAACATAACCGCCATTTATTTCTAAATGGTGTTGAGAATGAGTATAAACAACTTGTAGTGCAGCTAATAATCGTATGATATCAAAATTATTTATCTTATTTATGGTTGGTGTAGAATCTATCATGTATTTACTTTTTTTGAACTTGATTCAATTATATTTTTACCATAACTCATTAATAACATATAAAATAATAGTCCTCCTGACAATAATGTAGTAAATAGTGAAACATTCATTAATGCTACCGTTGAATTAGTAATTAATAAAATCGGCAAAATCAAATCTAATTTTTTAGCTAATGAATCAAAAATAATAAATACTAAAGCACAAATTATTCCCATCAATAATATTCCAAACAATCCTATTGAAGATAAACCATCTGTTATAAAAAAATTGGCATTCGCATTATAATCAGTAAAACTTGTGAAATTACTTCCAACTTCTACACCTAACTGATTTTTATAAGGATAATCTACAAATTTATTTATACCACTTATATGTGAAAAATAGATATAAGGATGGTTTTCAAAAAATAAATTATAATACACTGACATAAAAGAGCTTGTATATATTGTCCGTAATAAAAATATTCCTGATAGAGGAAAAAATAACTCTTGTACACTATTTTCCAAGGTTTGAGAATATATCAAAAAAGCAGCTGGAATAATCAAGTAAATTAAAAATTTAGTGATTTTTAGATTAGATTTAGCTTTAAATAACCTATATATTATGAACATTAAAATTATTGAAAATAAATATTGTTTGTTTGCCATTGTCATATACATTACAATCATACCAACTACACCTACCCAAAACTTAATTTTTTGCTTTTGAACTAAACCAACTGCTATCAAAAATGGAAACAATGCATTACTCAGCCACATAATGAAGTATCCCGCAAAAACAGACTCATTCTGGATTTTTTGACCTGAAGATCTTAAATCATAAACGGCAACTGAAGATAATATATCTACAAATGACAAACTATCTTTGAATATTAACACTACATAAATAAACATTGAAAAAGTTATAGTGTAGAAAAAAATCCAAAAATATTTTGAAGATAGATTGTTAGTTTTAAAATTTATTAAGCTAAAAAAATAAGAACAATTTATTAATGCAAATCCAAACAGGTAGGCAAAACTAATTATTATTCTATTATGGCTTTCAAATTTACTATCGATACAAACTCCTACAATCATTGGAATATAGGTAAATAAATATAGTAACCAATAGGCAAACATGGTTGGTCTATTTAATTTAAGTGGCATCCAAATCATTGGAATAATTGAAAATAAAACAGGTAATGTAAGTTCTCCAAGCTCCATTGGTTTATAGTCCATTCCAAAATAACCCCATTGTGGTACTATATAGACTATAAAACCCCAAACAAGTATAATACTATAAATGGTTACTAGAAAAAATAATAATTTTCTTGAGTCTGACTTTCCTTTGAATAGTGACTTAAATAACATTAACTAGTTTTTTTTGAAAGTTTATAAGTTAAAAATATAAAAACAAGATTAAAAACAATTGAACTTAAACAGAAAAATATAAGGGCCCAATATACGTTATTAAAAATTTTATATCCTAAATAAATCATAATTATCCCTGTTAGAGTATTTGCTATTTGTATTCGCATTAATATTTTTTGCTTTTCAAATATATAAAACAAACTATTGAGAGGTATTACTATAAATTCTAATAGTAACATTACTGACAATATTCTGGCGAAATTACCAGCAATAATCCATTTTTCTCCAAAAACAAAGTCAAACAATAAAGGTGAAAAAATGAAAACTAAACTATACATGGGTAACGCTATATAAAATAGCTTTTTTAATGTTGACAAATACAATTGTTCACAATTCCCTTTTTCTCTTATTGTGTCAATTGCGTCATTTCGGAATACGTTAGCAATAGAACTTGTTAAAACAATATTAGGTAGTCTAATCATTCTGTTTGCTAAAGCAAAATAACCTACAATTGTTGAACTAAATAACCCTGCAAATATTATTGGTATGTACTGTTGACTAATAGTTAGGGCCAAATCTGACAGAATCATATATCTTGGAAACGAAATGTATTCTTTTCCAACTGTTTTGATGGAATCTAAATTAAATTGATACTGTTCGTTTTTAAAATCTTTAAGCAAAAAAAAAGTACTAAAAATAATTCCCATTACTAGTGAAATCATCATACCTGCTTGAATTATTCCTAACAAACCAAAAATGACACTAAATAAAGTTGTAGAAACAACTTGTAAAGAATTCGATATTGTAATTTTTTTATAGTTTTTTTTTCTTTGATTCCAATAAATCAAACCTGAATAAATTGCTATAAAAAAAGCATAAATTGGAGCTATATATATCCAATTACTTAGAAATAACCCTGAAGAACCTGAATATTGTACTATTTCTTTAACAATAAATAGCACAATCAAGTAAAAAACCGAAACCAAAAAACCGATAAAAATAATAAGTCTAATTAAATTTTTAGCTTTTATATCCTCATCTGGCAAACCAATTGCTAATTCATATCTTCCTGTAGTTATTACTCCGAAAATAACCATAAAGCTTGAAAATAAAGATAGAATTCCAAAGGCTTCTACACTATATAATCTTGCAAGTAATGGAGACGTTGCAACAACTATAAATTGACTTATTAATGTACCAGATGCTAAAGTGGCTACACTTATAAAAAAAGGATTTTTAATAATATTTATATAGGTTACTTTCAAACTAAATTTTCAGATTATTTGTATATTTTTTCTTCTAAAAGCTTCTTTTTTCTTAAAAATTCAGAGATTTCTTCAGCAGGATTTCCAACGACGGTATTATTGTCAGCAACATCCTTTACTACGACTGAAGACAAGCCTATGGTCACATTATTGCCTATTTTTTTTTGATTTAAAACTGAAGATGATGGTGCTATCCATGTATTCTCGCCAATTACAACACTTCCTGCAATCATTGCATTTGCTATTATTAAACTATTTTTCCCTATCCTAACACCGTGTGCTATGTGCACTAGATTATCAATTTTAGCATTATCTTCTATAATAGTACTTCCTAAAACAGCCCTATCAATACAAGTATTATTTCCTATTTCTACATTATTTCCGATAATAACATTTCCAATATGTGGTATGAAAACATATTGACCTGTTTCGTCTTTTTCATACCCGAAGCCCACACCACCAATAACATTATTAGCGCCAATTATAACGTTATTACTTATAATTGTATCTTTTTTTACCACTGTATTATGATCAATTACCGTGTTATTTCCAATAGTACAATTTTCTTCAATAACTACATTATTTCCAATAAATACTTCTGAGCCTATGCTTGCGGTTTTTGAAATAATAGCAGTTTGACTTATACCAACTGGTCTTTTTGTCATAAAAAACTCTGTAAGTACTTTTTGAAATGCTAACCTTGGGTTTTCTATAATTAAATATGTGCAATTTGGACTTACAAATTGATTTTCAACTTCGCTACAAATAATAACTCCACTTTTAACAAATTCAAGTTTATCTCTAAATTTTGTAGAAACCCACATGATAACTTTATCATTTTCGTTATTTACATCAAGTTGAATAGCATTTGAAATAATTCTATTTTTATCTCCAATCACGATATCCAATTGTAAAAACTCTATAATTTCAGTTAAATTTATCATAATCGTTACTTTATAGCTAATCTAACTACTTCAAAAGTTTCAGCATACTCAACTCCAAACTGTACTCCTCGGGAAACTGCTAACGACCTAATGAAGTTTTCGCTTAAATAATCTCTGAAGCCTTGAGATTTATATTCTTTAAGTGCTTCAACTTTTTTTGCAATATGCCTATCTTCTAATTTAATAAAACATTGCGTATTAAACGAAAGGTTATTCCAAATAAGCTCATAGCTTAAGATGGACTTTGTTTTAAAGGCTCTTATTCCTTCATAAGCAATTGTTGAGTGATCTTGATGAATGTCATTTATACTAGGAATTAATATTAAATCAAAATCATTTTTCCTTTTTAATTTTATTAATTCTTCTAATATTTCTTGCCTTACATAATTCAGTTTACGAACTTGATAATCAAAAATAATTAAATTTTCCTCTTTTATACCAAGAACTTTAGTGGCAGCTTTTACTTCTGTTTTTAAAATATCATTTGGATAACCCTCTGGTACAGATTCAGCCGCCGTTGAAAACGCAACATAAAAAACTTGCGCTCCTTCTTCGATTAATTTTGATATAAATCCTCCCGCTCCTAGTTCCCCATCATCAGTATGTGGAGCAAGAACTAATACTTTTTTAAAATCCATATCTATTTTACATCTTTGAGTTGATAAATTTTTTCAATGATATCTACCACTTTTAAACCTTCCAAAGCATTTGTAGTTATTGGAGCTCTTCCGTTCAAAACATCTGCAATATTTTCTATAATGTAGTGATGGTTTGCTGCCGATCCTTTGTAGGATCCGTAATCATTTCCTGGATTAGTAGGTGCTAATTCTGGCATGATATAATCTTTGACTGTACACACTTCAACTTTATCCATATATTGCCCACCAATTTTCACAGCACCGTTCTCGGCAATAATCGTCATGGAACTTTCTAAATTTTGATTCCAAACTGAGGTGGAATAATTTAAAGAGCCCATTCCTCCGTTTACAAAATCGAAATTAACAAATCCACTGTCTTCAAAATCAGTTAACGTTTTATGATTAAAATCGGCAAATTTTCCTTGAATATTGGTAATATCTCCAAAAAGCCAATATAATATATCAATAAAATGTGAAAACTGCGTAAACAGTGTCCCTCCATCTAAATCTTTTTTTCCATGCCAAGATTCTGGCTTGTAGTATCTATCGTCACGATTCCAATAGCAATTAAGCTGAACCATATAGATTTCTCCTAATTTGCCACTATCCACCATTTCTTTAATCCAAACTGATGGTGGAGAATATCTATTTTGCATAACAGCAAAAATATGTTTGTGTTTGTGCAGGGCTTGATATATCAATTTTTCCGCATCTTGTTTGTTTAATGCCATTGGTTTTTCTACCACTACATGTTTTCCAGCATCTAATATTTTGTATGCCTGCTCAAAATGAAAACCATTTGGTGTTGCAATATTAATAACGTCCGTTTGTATATCCGATGCTAATAATTCGTCTAAAGATTCGAAAAAAGGCACATCAAAAGAATCAATTTCTAATTCTTTTTTATCTTTTACATCAACAAGTGCTACTAACTCACATTCTTCGTTACGACTTATCATTTCAGCATGACGCTTTCCTATATGACCACATCCAACAACTACAAACTTTATTTTACCAGACATACTTACGCTATTTTTGTAACTTGATTATTCTCTAATTTGTATTTTTCATTGCTTTCGGAACAAATCGCAATTCCATCTGCATCAAACACTAATTTTTGTCCAAATTCGCTCATCCAACCCATTTGTCTAGCAGGATTTCCCACTACTAATGCGTATGCTGTCACTCTTTTGGTTACTACAGCTCCTGCACCTATAAAAGCAAATTGACCGATATCGTGGCCGCAAACTATGGTTGCATTGGCTCCAATAGAAGCTCCTTTACCTACATGTGTTTTTAGGTATTCATTTTTTCTATTAACCGCACTTCGTGGATTGATAACATTGGTAAAAACCATCGATGGTCCTAAAAAAACATCATCATCGCAAGTTACTCCTTCGTAAATAGAAACGTTGTTTTGCACTTTTACATTTCGTCCTAAAATTACTTTAGGAGAAACCACCACATTTTGACCTATATTGCAATTTTCTCCTAAAGTGCAATTGGACATTATGTGTGAAAAATGCCATATTTTAGTCCCATTTCCAATGCTACAGCCTTCGTCGACAATGGCTGTTTCGTGTGCGAAATAGTCGTTAGTCATAGTTTTATTTTTTAAAAAATTGCTTAATTTCAGAAACAATATACTGACTTATTTCTTCGTTAAATTCTGTATGAATGGGCAAAGATATAACTTCTTGACACAATTGTTCTGTAACTGGCAAACTAAATCCTTTGGGAACATATTGCTCAAAAGCTTCTTGTTTGTATAATGGCAATGGGTAGTAAATCATACTTGGAATATTTTTAGATTCCAAATATTTTTGCAACTCTTCTCGTTTTCCGTTTGTTACTTTTAGTGTGTATTGATGAAATACGTGAGTTGCATTTGTGGCTCTTTTTGGAATTTCGAGTCCTTGAATTCCATTTAAATGGTCGTCGTAATATTGTGCCATTTTATTTCTAGCCGCACTATAATCGTCTAAATAACGGAGTTTTACTTTTAACACTTCTGCTTGAATGGTATCTAATCTTGAATTGCAACCCAATACTTTATGATAATATTTTTTCTCCTGTCCGTGATTGGCAATCATTCGGATTTTTAATGCTAAATCATCATCGTTTGTCATAATAGCGCCACCATCGCCATAGCAACCTAAATTTTTAGATGGAAAAAAAGAAGTGCAACCTATATGCCCAATAGTTCCTGTTTTTTTAACTTCACCATTAGAAAAGGTATAATTAGAACCTATTGCTTGTGCATTGTCTTCTATGACATACAAATTGTGTTTTTGTGCAAACTGCATTATTTTCTCCATATCGGCACTTTGTCCGTATAAATGTACAGGAACAATGGCTTTTGTATTGGGTGTAATGTACTTTTCTAAACCCTCTAATTCGATATCAAAAGTAGTTGGATTGACATCAACCATTACTGGGGTTAAACCGAGTAATCCTATAACTTCTCCTGTGGCAACATATGTAAATGCTGGACAAATCACTTCGTCTCCAGCTTTCAAATCGAGTGCCATCATCGCAATTTGCAATGCATCTGTTCCGTTAGCACATGGAACCACGTGCTTTACATTAAGATATTTTTCAAAATCTTGCTGAAACTCTTTTACTGCCGGACCGTTTATAAAAGTGGTGTTTTCGATACAATTTAATATTCCTAAATCTATTTCGGATTTTATTTTGTGATATTGACTTTTTAAGTCAACCATTTGTATATTCATCTGAATAATTTTAATCTATTAATTCACTTATTTGTTTTCCAATAGACAAACAAGAAGTTGCCGCTGGAGATGGTGCGTTACGAACGTGAATGATGTTTCCGTTTTTTACAATATCAAAATCGTCTAACAAAATTCCATTTCTATTGCAAGCTTGCGCTCTTACTCCTGCTCCACCAGGCACTAAATCGTGTTCCTGAATTTCTGGTATTAATTCCTGCAAGGCTTTTGTAAATGCCGATTTAGAAAGTGATCGGTATATTTCGCCCATTCCTGTTGCACCATATTTTGCCACAATTTTCCAAAACCCAGGCCAAGTAAAAGTTTCCATTGTTTCAGAAAAATTAAAATCCGAGAATTTGTAGCCTTCTTTTTTAAATGCTAAAACAGCATTTGGTCCTGCTTCAATATTTCCATCAATCATTCTTGTAAAATGTACGCCAAGAAAAGGGAAATTTGGATCGGGAACTGGGTATATTAAATGCTTTACTAAGTGTTTTTTATCGTCTTTCAGTTTGTAGTATTCTCCTCTAAATGGAATAATTTGCAAATCGTTTTCTGGATTTGTCATTCTAGATACTTTATCCGAATACAAACCAGCACATGTAATGACTTTCGTTGTATAAAATTCATTGTCTTGTGTTTTGACTACAGTTTCATTGTTAGTTTGACTAATGCTTTTTACTTCTTGTTTATGAATAATATCACCACCAAGTTCTTGGTATAATTTTTTAATTGTTTGTGCTACCGCAGGATAATCAATAATACCTGTTTGAGGCACTTTTATAGCTTTAACACCTTCGCAGTGTGGCTCGATTTCTCTGAATTCTTCCCTTGATAGATAGTTTAAATTTTGCAGTCCATTTTCTATTCCACGAGTGTAAATAGTGTCTAAAAGCGGTAACTCTTTTTCGTTTTTTGCTACAATAATTTTACCACACAAATCGTAGCTAATATTGTGTTTTTCGGCAAAATCAATAATCGATTTGTAACCTTCAATACAGTTTTTAGCTTTCAAACTGCCGGGTTTGTAATAAATTCCGCTATGAATTACGCCACTATTATTTCCTGATTGGTGCTTGGCAACATCGCTTTCTTTTTCAAGAATTAAAATTTTTGAATTTGGCTTTTTGCTCTTTAATTGGTATGCTGTAGAAAGTCCAACTAAACCCGCCCCTATAATTATTACATCGTATTTCATTACATTTCTGCTCTATTTTGCTATTTTTCGCAAATAATCGGCATAACTACTCTTCCCTAAATTGGTAGCGGTTGCTGCAAATTGTTCTTTGTTGATAAAGCCTTTTCGGTATGCCACTTCTTCTATACAGGCAATTTTTAGTCCTGTACGTTTTTCTACTGCTTTTACAAATTCGGTGGCTTCGGTAAGTGATTCGTGTGTTCCTGTATCTAACCACGCAAATCCACGACCCATAAGTTGTAAATTTAGCTTTTTGTCTTCTAAATACACTTGGTTTACAGTGGTTATTTCCAATTCTCCACGATGTGAAGGCTTTACATTTTTAGCTATTTGTACTACTGAATTTGGGTAATAATACAAACCTATTACGGCAAAATTTGATTTTGGATCGGCAGGCTTTTCTTCTATTGATAATACTTTTCCGTTTTCGTCAAATTCTGCTACCCCGTAACGTTCTGGATCATCTACATAGTATCCGAAAACAGTAGCTTCTTTCTTTTCTGTTACAATACTTACAGCATTGTTTAGCAATGTTTGCAATCCTGCGCCATAAAAAATATTATCACCTAGCACCAAACAAACATCATCGTTACCAATGAAATCTTCTCCTAGAATAAAGGCTTGTGCTAATCCGTCTGGAGAAGGTTGTTCTACATAACTTAATTGTAGTCCTAATTGACTTCCGTCACCAAATAGCCTTCTGAAATTAGGCAAATCTTGTGGGGTAGATATAATTAAAATTTCTTTTATTCCCGACAGCATTAATACTGACAATGGGTAATAAATCATGGGTTTGTCGTATATAGGCAACAATTGTTTAGACACTACTTGTGTGAGTGGGTGCAAACGAGTTCCTGACCCTCCTGCTAATATTATTCCTTTCATTTTTAGGATTTTAGATTTTAGATTTTAGATTTTAGATTAAAAGAAACCTAGAATGTCTAGTCTAAAAATTAATTATATTGTTTTTCGTAATATTTTGAATATTCTCCTGATGTTACATTGTTTAACCAATCGGTATTGGCTAAATACCAATCGATGGTTTGTTCTAGTCCTTCTTCAAAAGTTACGGTCGGTTTCCATCCTAATTCCTTGTTTATTTTAGAAGCATCAATGGCATAACGCAAATCATGTCCCGGACGGTCTTTTACATAAGTAATTAAATTAACTGATTCGCCTGCTGCTCGACCTAACTTTTCGTCCATTACTTTACATAGCAACTTCACTAAATCGATATTTTTCCATTCGTTGAAACCGCCAATGTTATAGGTTTCATGATTTTTTCCTTCATGAAACACTAAATCGATTGCAATAGCATGATCTTTTACAAACAACCAATCGCGAGTATAATTTCCGTCACCATAAACGGGTAAAGGTTTGTTATTGATAATGTTATTGATAAATAATGGAATTAATTTTTCTGGGAAATGATAAGGCCCATAATTGTTAGAACAATTGGTTAAAACATAAGGCAATCCGTATGTTTCGCCATAAGCTCGTACAAAATGATCAGAACTTGCTTTTGATGCTGAATACGGCGAATTAGGATCGTACGAAGTGGTTTCGGTAAACAAACCTTCGGCGCCAAGCGATCCGTACACCTCATCGGTTGAAATGTGGTAAAATCGTTTGCCTTCCATATTTCCTTTCCAAAGGTTTTTGGCGGCATTTAACAAATTCATGGTTCCAATCACATTGGTTTTTACAAATGAAAGTGGATCGGTAATTGATCTGTCCACATGCGACTCGGCAGCCAAGTGTAAAACACCATCAAAATTATATTTTGCAAACAACTCACTTATAAAGGCTTCATCTACAATATCCCCTTTTACAAAGGTGTAATTGGGTTCCTTTTCTATATCTTTTATGTTTTCTAAATTTCCGGCATAGGTCAACGCATCTAAATTATAAATGTGGTAGTTTGGATAATTTTGTACAAATCGTCTTACCACGTGCGACCCTATAAATCCTGCTCCTCCTGTAATTAATATATTTTTCATTTTTTTTATAAATTTGAACTTCCTACTGCAATATACGTAAAACCAATTTCTTTCATTTTGTTTTTATCCAAAATATTTCTTCCGTCGAAGACAAACGCAGGTTTTAACATATTATTGTATATTTTTTTCCAATCGTAAGTACTAAATTCATCCCACTCTGTCAAAACTGCGATAGCATGAGAATTATGACACGCTTCGTATGGGTCTTTATTGACATCAATCAGTTTTAGTTGACTTTCATCTAAATCTACTAAATCAATCCTAATTTGTTTTTCTAAAACTTTAGGATCATAAATGGCTATATTGGCTTGCTCATTTATTAAATTTTGAGCAATATTTATAGCCGCTGATTCGCGAGTATCGTTAGTGTCTTTCTTGAAAGCCCAACCCAAAAGAGTTATTTTTTTTCCTGAAACGGTATTATACAATGTTTTGATAATGTTTTGAGAAAAACGATTTTTTTGATGGTCATTCATAATAACCACTTGTTCCCAGTAATCTGCCACTTCGTGCAAGCCATACGATTTAGCGATATACACTAAATTAAGAATGTCTTTTTGAAAGCAAGAACCTCCAAAACCTACTGAGGCTTTCAAGAATTTTGATCCAATTCTAGCATCCATTCCTATTGCTTTGGCTACTTCGGAAACGTCGGCACCTGTTTTTTCGCACAATTCGGAAATTGAATTTATAGACGAAACGCGTTGTGCTAAAAAAGCATTAGCTGTTAATTTTGATAATTCTGAAGACCAAACATTAGTCGTTAATATACGATTGGCAGGTACCCAATTAGAATAAACGTCGAACAACGCTTGTATAGCTTGCTCGTTTTCTCCACCAATAAGCACTCTATCGGGATTGTGCAAATCCTGAATTGCTGTTCCTTCAGCTAAAAATTCTGGGTTTGATAATATTTGAAATTGAACTCCATTTCCAGTATTATCCAATATATTTTTTATGGCTTCGGCAGTACGAACTGGCAAAGTTGATTTTTCGACTACAATTTTATCCGAAGTTGAAACTCTTGCAATTTGTCGTGCACAAAGTTCAATGTATTTTAAATCGGCCGCCATTCCTTTTCCTACTCCATAATTTTTAGTTGGTGTATTTACCGAAATAAAAATCATTTGAGCTTCCTCAATGGCTTGATCAACATTAGTAGAGAAAAATAAATTTCTTCCTCTTGCTTCGGCGACAACTTCAGCTAATCCAGGTTCGTAAATGGGTAAATTTTCTAAATTAGCATCATTCCAAGCGGCTATCCTCGATTCATTTAGATCGACAATAGTTACTTTTATATCGGGGCATTTTTGTGCAATAACAGCCATCGTTGGCCCTCCAACGTATCCTGCTCCTATGCAACAAATTGATTTTATTTTCATGTGGCTAAGTTTTTATTGTAATATGATCTATTTATGCCAAACTTTCGTTTATGCTCGTTGCGCAAGAATCATAAACATTTCATTTATTATAAATTATTCTGTATCTATTTTTTTTTTTACAAAATTAAAGTTTTCCATCGACATGACTTCCTAAAATTCCTTTTACGTCATATAGTATTGAATTTTGATTTTGTAATGTTTTAAAATCTAGTGATAAAAATTCTTGGTGTGCTACTCCCAAAACTAAGGCATCAAACGTTCTGTTTGGCAACTCGTTTGTTGTTACTAATCCGTATTCATGAGAAACCTCAGCAGGGTTTACCCATGGATCGTATATTGTAATTTGGATTCCGTATTCTCGCAACGAGGCTATTACATCAACTATTTTGGTGTTTCTAACATCAGGACAATTTTCTTTGAAAGCAATACCTAACATAAGCAGTTGTGCTCCATTGATGGTGATCCCTTTTTTTATCATCAATTTCACTACTTGTGAAGCCACATATTCGCCCATACTATCGTTAAGACGTCTTCCTGCTAAAATAATTTCTGGATGGTAGCCCATTTCTTGGGCTTTTTGCGCTAAATAATAAGGATCTACCCCTATGCAATGTCCTCCAACTAATCCTGGTTTGAATGGAAGAAAATTCCATTTTGTACCTGCTGCTGCTAAAACATCTTGCGTATCTATTCCTAGAATATTGAATATTTTAGACAATTCGTTTACAAAAGCAATGTTGATGTCTCGTTGCGAATTTTCGATTACTTTGGCTGCTTCTGCCACTCGAATAGTTGGAGCTAAATGAGTTCCTGCCGTTATTACTGATTGGTATAATTCATTTACTTTTATGCCTATTTCTGGAGTTGATCCTGAGGTAACTTTTAGAATTTTTTCGACAGTATGTTCTTTGTCTCCTGGATTAATCCGTTCTGGCGAATAGCCTGCAAAAAAATCAACATTAAATTTTAATCCACTAAATTTTTCTAAAACGGGCACACATTCTTCTTCTGTAACGCCAGGATATACGGTAGATTCGTAGATAACAATATCGCCTTTTTTAAGCACTTTTGCTACAGCTTCGCTAGATTTATAGAGCGGTGTTAAGTCTGGTTTGTTGTTTTTATCTACTGGCGTTGGAACGGTAATTACATAATAATTACAATTTTTAATGTCGTCACTATTTGTAGAGCAGAACAATCCGTTTTCGTTGGTGTTTTTATCTTTTAAAACCGATTGCAATAATTCTTTACTGATTTCTAAAGTACTATCCAATCCTGAATTTAGTTGAGCCACACGATTCGTATTAATATCAAAACCAACTACATCGTATTTTGTAGCAAACAATCTTGCTAATGGCAATCCTACATATCCTAAACCTACTACTGCTATTTTCATTTTACTTACTATATCCGTTTTTATTTTAAATTTTCCCAATACCATTTTACAGATTCTTTCAATCCTTCTTGCGTAGAAAATTTAGGATTGTATCCTAAAAGTTTTTTTGCTTTGTCAATACTGGCTAATGAATGCGGAATATCGCCTGCACGATTAGGTCCGTAAATTATTTTTATCTTTGCAATATTCGAATCAAATTCCGATAATTCCATTTGCAAATTTCTAATTAAATCATTCAACGTGGTTCTGTCGCCAAAAGCCGTATTGAAAACTGTATTTATGGCTTCTGGATTTTGTGTCAACATGGCTAATTCATTCATTTGAATGACATTGTCGATATAGGTAAAATCCCGAGAATAATTCCCGTCTCCATTTATCACAGGACTTTCGTTATTCATAAATTGCATCACAAATTTTGGAATTACTGCTGCATATGCCCCTTTTGGATCTTGTTTTCTTCCAAAAACATTAAAATAACGTAGTCCTATGGTTTCTATTCCGTAGGTTTTACTGAAAATATCGGCATACAATTCGTTTACATATTTTGTGATGGCATAAGGAGAGAGTGGCTTCCCTATTACATCTTCCACTTTTGGTAATGCCTCCAAATCTCCATAAGTTGATGAACTTGCGGCATATATAAATCGTTTAACTGACGCTTCTTTTGCAGCAGACAACATATTTAAGAAACCAGAAATATTGACATCGTTTGTTGTGATTGGGTCTATAATAGATCTTGGTACCGATCCTAATGCTGCTTGATGCAATACATAATCGACTCCACTTACGGCTTTTTGGCAATCTGACAAATTACGAATATCGCCTTCAATTAAGGTGTAATTAGGGTTACTTACTATATTCTGAATATTATGACGATGTCCTGTGGAAAAATTATCCAGACAAATTACCTGATGCCCTTTTGCTAAAAAATATTCGGATAAATTAGAACCTATAAATCCTGCACCGCCTGTTATTAGTATTTTAAATTTAGATGAATCCATATTATTTTTTAACTAGTTTTCTAAAAAACTTGAGGATTGGATTTGCCACTTTTTCAGTCTCATGATATCCGTTTGCATAGTTTCCGTAGCCGTAACCATAGCCGTAACCGTATGCGTTTCCATATTTTGCTTTGTGCTCAAAACCGTTAAACACAATACTAATATTATGTAATTCTCCTCGTTTGTGTTTATTATTTACCAAACTTAGCATTTCTTTTCTGGTTACATTTTGTCTAACCACATATAATGTTGCATCGCAAAAAGCCGTTAGTTCTAGCGCATCAGAAACCAAGCCTACTGGTGGAGTATCGAGAATAATATAATTGTATTTTAATTTTAACTCCTCTATCATTTTTTTCATACTTTCCCCCATAATTAATTCCGATGGATTAGGAGGAATAGGTCCTGATGGAATAACATCTAAGTATGGAATATGGGTATGATGTGTAATTTCGTCTAGTGTTTTTTGTCCAATCAAATAATTAACAACTCCTGTTGTGTTTTCAATATTGAAATCATCAAAAATCTTTGGCTTTCTTAAATCTAATCCTACAATGACTGTTTTCTTTTCGCTCAAGGCAAAAACAGTCGCAATGTTCATCGAACAGAATGTTTTTCCTTCGCCACTTACGGAAGAAGTCAGCATAAGCGTTTTAGTGCCTGCTTGCTGCTGTTTGTATAAAAATTGTAACGAAGATCTAACAGCTCTAAAACTTTCCGCTAGTGCTGATTTGGGTTTTTCGAAAACGGCCAAATTACTTTTATGCATTTTCTTTCCAACTACGCCCAAAATCGGGATTTTAGTCATTTTAATAATATCTTCTGTATTTTTGATTGTGCTATCCAGAATTGTCATGCTAAAAACCATAATAAGTGGTATTAGCAGTCCTAAAAATAAGGCTAAAATATAGTTGATGTTTGTTTTAGGCCCTAGTAAGCCTCCGCCTGTATCTTTAGCTGGATCTATGAATTGTATGTCGGATAAATTGGCGGCTCGCACAATATTTGCTTCGCTTCTTTTTTCAAGAAATGAGTTGTAAACGTTTTTATTTAAATCGTATTTTCGATTGATTTTAACCAATTCTTGTTGTTGTTCTGGTAGTTTTTTTATAGAATTTTCTGCAAACCCAATTTTTTTATTAATCATATCCAAATCATACTGAATAGATCCTTTGGCCGACGAAATATTTTCTAACAAAACGCTTTTTAAAGCATCCATTTGAATGTCAAAATCCTTAAATTTTTTATCGTTTTTAAGCACATACTTCATTTCTGAACGTTCGGCAGAAAGTGAGGTTAGTTTAGACACATTTGCAATAATGTTTGGATCCTCAATACCTGCCACTGATGGCGCTGGCAGCTTAGCATAATCGACACTATTCACTAAATAGGTTTTTAGCGTATTATAATAGGCTAGTTTCCTGCTCAACAAATCTTTTTGAAGGTCTAAATCGGAAATTTTATCCGAAATTTTGGCGCCTCCTAATTCGACTTCAAAGATATTTTTATCTTTACTAAAATTTTTAAGTTCGTCTTCGGTGTTTTTTAGTTGCCCTTCCATAGCTACAAGGGTACTGTCTATAAATCGGATGGTGTTGGTTGCAAACTGATTTTTATCTCTCAATTGCCTATTCATCAATGCTTTAATAGTTCCGTTTAAATAATCAACCATTCTAGCCTTATTGGTTCCTTGCAAGTTAAGTACTAAAATAGCACCTCCTTTTGCATCGGTTTCTATTTCTATTTCTTTATAATCTTTAACTGTTTGATTGAAATTAGCCAAGCGTACCAAATGAGTAGAACCTTCGTACAAGCCAGGATTATTGGTTAGTTCCAATTTCCAATGCAAGAAAGGCAAGGCTACCTGCTCCCCTATTTTATAGCGTTTTTTAAATTCTCCAACTGGAACTGTCGTCTTACTTGCTACTTCGGTGGTGTAATTTAGTAACGAAATACTTGGTTCTTCAAAATTTATAGCAATTTCGTATTCGTTTGGACTAACAAATTTTATGTTAATGAGTTGTTCGGTAAGCTGAGGGATGTTTTTATCAATATTGATGTAAAATGGAACTTCTCCGTAAGCGTCTTCAATATTGTATTTTCCTTGTCGTAAGTACTCTATATAATAATTTAACTCCTTGACCACCATTTCATTATGAGAACGAGATTTTATGGTTGTCATTAAGGTTTGTACCTGATCTGAAGTGCCTCCCCAATTGAAAACCAAACTGGTATTTGCCGTAAAAAAAGGATTGTTTTCTTCTTTGTACGCTATAGTGGTAGAAACTCCATATATTTTTTGTTTTCTCACATTTATCTGATACGCAATAGTAAACGCGATAGCTAAACTGATTAAAAACCAAGGCCAATGGCCCAATATCTTTGTAAAAAAAGCTTTAAAATCGAAGTTATTTTGAGTTTCAAAAAATGAAAAATCTTTAGTGTCAAGCATTGGTAAAATTTATTTTTTTAACAATAAAAAAGTGGTAAGCAACAATGTAAAAGCTGAAAAGATGGCTGTAAAAGATTGCAAACCTGTTGTGCCTGTTCCCCAAGATTTTTGTTTAAGTGGTTTTATATAAATAAAATCATTTGGCTGTATATAATAATAAGGCGATTTCAATGCTTCGCTACTAGTCAAATCAATAGTATGCATCTCGGTTCCATGAGGATATTGTCTAACTACCATAACATCTTTTCTATTTCCTGTAATGGTAATGTCGCCACAATTTGCAATGGCTTCAAGTATGGTTACTTTGTCTTGAAAAAGGACTTTCGTACCTGGATTAAGAATCTCTCCATTTACGGTATAGCGCATTCCTGCTAACTTTACGGTCACAAAAATATCGGCTGCTGTATTAAAATACTCTTCTAGCAGTTGCTTTTCTATTTTGAGTCTAATTTCTTCTAATGTCAGTCCAATTACATTTACAATTCCTAAAACAGGCACGCGAATTTCTCCATGATCATTTACAGAAAAACCATCAAAATAAAGCGCATCTGTGGTATTTACCTGTGTTATAGCAGTTGAAGGATTGAACATTTCGACTAGTTTTTGATCTAATGCTTTTATTCTAATGCTCAAAACATCATTAACTTGTGCGCGATAAGGCTTCAAAACCACTGGAGTTATGGCTGCGTCTTGATTGGAGTCATTTTTATTTTGAAGGTACAGCAAATCTTTATTAGGTATGCAAGAAACAAGCATAAAAAGAACGGCAAAAGCACAAAACCTATATATTTTATTCATTTTTTAAACATAATTTTGGAAACAAATATAGTTTTTCATTTGGTAAAATAAAACCCTATATACTTTTTAATTTAATTAATTATTTTTAAACGAATTTTCGAACGGAATTCTATTTAGAATACTCCTACCAAGTGTGACTTCATCTGCGTATTCTAGCTCATCTCCTACCGAAATTCCTCTAGCAATTGACGATGTAATTATCTCACAATTTTTTATTTGTTTGTAAATATAAAAATTGGTTGTATCCCCTTCCATTGTGGAGCTTAAGGCAAAAATAATTTCGCCGACGTTTCCTGATTTCACCTTTTCTACTAACGATGTAATATTTAACTGACTTGGTCCAACACCATCAATAGGAGAAATTTTTCCTCCTAAAACATGATAAACCCCTCGAAATTGACCCGTATTTTCTATCGCCATGACATCACGAACATCTTCTACTACACAAACAATTTGATGGTTTCGATTGTGATTGGAGCAAATTTCGCAGACTTCTACATCGGAAATATTATGACAGTTTTTACAAAACCTAATTTCCTCACGCATAGTAAGTAAAGATTGTGCTAAAAAATCTGTTCTTTCTTTGGGTTGTTTTAGCAAATGCAAGACCAATCGCAAAGCTGTTCGTTTGCCAATTCCTGGCAATTGCGCCATTTCGTTTACTGCTTTTTCTAAAAGTTTTGATGAAAATTCCATGAGACAAAAGTAGTGTTTTTTGTTTATTTGGTTATTCAGTTATTTGGAGGATTCTTTGAAATTAACAAATAACCGAATAACCAAATAACCGATTAAACATTTTTTCGTATTTTGCGACCAATAAAATTTACTTCATGACACCATTTGCCATCCTATCACTTATTATAGTTTACTTTGGAATCTTATTTTTTATCTCTCATGTAATGAGCAAAAATGATAGCGGAAACGAAGCTTTTTTTAAAGCCAATAAAAACTCAAAATGGTATCTCGTTGCTTTCGGAATGATAGGAACAGCATTATCTGGCGTAACTTTTATATCGGTTCCGGGGGAAGTTGGAAATCCTGATTTGCAGTTCAAATATTTTCAGTTTGTATTAGGAAATGCCATTGGGTTTATCATCATTGCAAAAGTATTACTTCCTTTATATTATAGAATGAATTTGACTTCTATTTATGGATATATAGAACAACGATTGGGTATTGTGAGTTATAAAACTGCTGCTACGATTTTCCTAATCAGTCGTACAATTGGATCTTCTTTTAGATTGTATCTTGTAGTCATTGTTTTACAACGGTATGTATTTGATTACTATAAAATTCCATTTGCCTTTACAGTAATGATGTCGTTATTATTAATTTTTGCATACACCTATCGTGGTGGATTGAAAACGATTATTATTACCGATACTTTACAAACTTTTTTCTTAGTTTCATCAGTTTTTCTGACTATCTTTTTTATTTGTAGAAGTTTAGATTTTAATGTTTTCACTGCTTTTGAAGAAGTGAAAAATAGTAATTATTCTAAAATATTTTTCTTTGATGATTACAATAAAGGCAACTATTTCTGGAAACAAATTCTAGGCGGAATTTTTGTAACTATTGCCATGGTTGGTCTAGATCAGGATTTAATGCAAAAGAATTTGAGTTGCAAAAACATTGGCGAAGCGCAAAAAAACATGTTCACATTTACAGCGATTTTTGTAATCATTAATATTTTCTTCTTGAGCGTTGGTGCCTTATTGTATTTGTATGCTGAGAAAAACGGGATTGCCGTTCCTAATGATTTAATTACAGGAAAACCAAGAACCGATTTATTATTTCCCGAAATCGCATTTCATCATTTAAGTATTGTTCCCGCAGTTGTTTTTTTACTTGGACTCACAGCTGCAACATTTGCCACTACCGATTCTGCTCTAACAGCTTTAACAACTTCATTTTGTGTTGATTTTTTAGGAATGGACAAAGCAGAAAACTTAAACAAACCTAATATTGTAAGAACACGCCATTTGGTTCATATTGGATTTTCTTTTTTGATGTTTTTAGTGATTATCGTTTTCAATTCATTAAACGATAAATCGGTGGTTACGATGATTTTTAAAGTAGCCAGCTATACTTACGGTCCACTTTTAGGATTGTACACTTTTGGGTTATTTATGAAAACAAAAACGGTTCATGACAAACTGGTTCCTTTTATTTGCGTCATTTCTCCCTTAATTTGTTTTTTTATTAGTACCAATTCCTCCCTATTATTTGGCGATTATGTGATAGACAATGAACTTATTATTATAAATGGATTAATCACTTTTATTGGATTGTTGTTAATTAGTAAACCAGCTACGAAGGAGACGAGGTTTTAATACTGATTGGTTGCTAATAAAACTAACGTGCAAGCTTCCTCAACTTTGATTCCATTTGCTTTTAGCAACTGGTAAAACTCTGGATTTTCGGTTCCAGGGTTAAAAACGACGCGCTTAGGTTTGATTTCTATAATATAATTGTAGTAATCCCGCTGACGAGTAGGATTAAGATAAAGCGTAACCGTGTGAATATTGGCTAATGGAATTTGTTTGGTATTAATTTTAATTCCTGCCACTTCTCCTGTGTTTTGTCCTATCGCTAGTACCGAATGACCTTTTTCAACCAACATCGTTATTGCCTTAAAAGCGTATCTATCTGGTTTTGTAGAAGCACCAAGTACAAGTGTTTTTTTATTGCTCATTATATTATTTTTCTACAAAAGTACTCAAAATTGTGGTTTTCCCTAAAAATATATACCTTTAT
>CAXYWC010000026.1:0-30760 GCA_964292845.1 uncultured Flavobacterium sp.
CAAATGCTTCTAACCAAGGAGATACTTCATCTTTTTGCCCTCTTTCTGGATAATTGGCCCAATTCCAAGGGAAAGTCGAACGTTCTATATGTGGCATCATCACTAAATGACGTCCAGTTGTATCACATAGCATCGCAGTATTATAATCGGAACCATTTGGATTTGCTGGATAACTATCGTAAGCATATTTTCCTACGATATTGTAATTTTCTTCTGTTTCTGGTAAATTAAATTTTCCTTCTCCATGAGAAACCCAAACTCCAAGTGTTGCACCTTCTAAAGAAGAAAGCATCACCGAATTATTTTTTTGAACCGTTACTGATGTAAAAATACTTTCATGCTTTTGTGAATTATTATGCAACATTTTTCCATGAACTTTATGCTCCGGATTTACGAGTTCTAATTCCATAAACAACTGACAACCATTACAAATACCAACAGAAAGTGTATCTTCTCTTTTGAAGAAGTTTTTTAAAGCTGCATTTGCTTTTTCATTGTATAAAAATGCTCCAGCCCAACCTTTGGCAGATCCTAAAACATCAGAATTCGAGAATCCACCTACGGCACCAATAAATTGTACATCTTCTAGATTTTCACGGCCTGAAATTAAGTCGGTCATGTGTACATCTTTTACATCAAAACCAGCTAAGTACATCGAGTTTGCCATTTCACGTTCAGAATTACTTCCTTTTTCACGAATAATTGCTGCTTTCGGACGTGGTTTTGAATAATCAATAATGGGTGCTTTTCCGTCAAAATGTGATGGAAAAGTATAAATAAGTGGTTGGTTTTTATAATTATTGTAACGTTCTTGTGCTGTTCCGTTTTTGGATTGCTTTGAATCTAAAAGGAAAGATGTTTTATACCAAATATCTCTATATTTTTTTATATCGAAAGTCAAATGTCCAAGTTCTAAAGTTTCGGTCGAAGTAACTGAACCTATCTTATAGAAAGACACATTACTTTCTTTCAATTTATTCTCTAGAATTTCATCATTTTTAGCTTGGAAAACGATTCCGATATTTTCGGAGAAAAGATATTTAACGATGTCTTTTTCTTCAAAAATAGAAAAATCAATTTTTGCACCTAAATTAACATCGGCAAAACACATTTCTAGTAAAGTAGTAATCAATCCGCCACTTCCAATATCATGACCTGCAACAATTTGTCTGTCCTTTATTAAATCTTGAATGGTATTGAAAGCTTTTTTAAAGAAAGAAGCGTCTTTAATTGTTGGTGCTTCAGTTCCTATTTTGTTTAATGTTTGAGCAAAAGAAGAACCTCCTAATTTAAAATCATCTTGCGATAAATTGATATAATAAATAGAACCGCCGTTACGTTGCAAAACAGGTTCTACTACTTTAGTAATATTAGTACAGTTTCCAGCAGCAGAAATAATCACTGTTCCTGGCGCAATTACTTCGTCATTTGGATATTTTTGTTTCATCGAAAGTGAATCTTTCCCTGTTGGAATATTGATTCCCAATTCGATAGCGAAATCTGAACAACTTTTTACTGCTTGGTACAAACGAGCATCTTCGCCTTCATTTTTACAAGCCCACATCCAGTTGGCTGAAAGTGAAATTCCGTTTAAACCATTTTTTATAGGAGCCCAAATAATATTTGATAAAGATTCGGCAATAGCTGTTCTTGTTCCTGAAACGGGATCAATTAATGAAGCTATTGGTGAATGTCCTATAGAAGTGGCAATTCCTTCTTTTCCTTGATAATCTAAAGCCATCACACCGCAATTATTTAACGGTAACTGTAATGGTCCTGCACATTGTTGTTTGGCTACTTTTCCACCTACACAACGGTCTACTTTATTGGTTAACCAATCTTTACAAGCTACGGCTTCTAATTGTAAAACCTGACTTAAATAGCTCGCAATATTATCCTTAGTATATTCTAAATCGGAATAGTTTGTAGCAACGGTTTTATCCGTCATAATGGTTTTTGGCGAACTTCCAAAGAAATCTTCCAACGCATAATCCATTGGTTTTACACCTGTTGATTTGGATTGAAATGTAAATCTATGGTCGTTAGTTACATCTCCCACTTGATACATTGGAGAACGCTCTCTGTCTGCAATTCTTTGTAAGGTTTCGATATCTTTTGTACCAATAACCAATCCCATTCTTTCTTGCGATTCGTTACCAATGATTTCTTTGGCAGATAATGTTGGATCACCAACAGGTAATTTATCTAAATCGATTAATCCTCCAGTTTCTTCAACCAATTCTGATAGACAGTTTAAGTGACCACCAGCACCATGATCATGAATCGAAACGATTGGATTGTTGTCACTTTCTACTAAACCACGAATAGCGTTGGCAGCACGTTTTTGCATTTCTGGATTAGAACGTTGTATCGCATTTAATTCGATTCCAGTACTAAAAGCACCTGTATCTGCAGAAGAAACGGCAGCACCACCCATTCCGATTCTATAATTTTCGCCTCCTAAAATAACGATTTTATCGCCAGCAGTAGGTTTCTTTTTAATCGCTTGATCTAATTTTCCGTATCCAATTCCGCCAGCTTGCATAATCACTTTGTCGAAACCTAGTTTGCGAGCTTGTTCTTCGTGTTCAAATGTCAATATTGAACCCGTAATTAAAGGTTGTCCAAATTTATTTCCAAAATCTGAAGCTCCGTTAGATGCTTTTATCAAAATATCCATAGGAGTTTGGTACAACCATGGTCTTTCGTTCATAGCGTTTTCCCATGGTCTTGATTCTTCTAATCTTGAATAAGAAGTCATGTAAACTGCCGTTCCTGCCAAAGGCAATGAACCTTGTCCACCTGCTAAACGGTCGCGTATTTCTCCACCAGATCCAGTTGCAGCTCCGTTAAAAGGCTCGACAGTAGTGGGGAAGTTGTGTGTTTCTGCTTTTAATGAAAGGACTGAATCAAATTCTTTAATTTCATAAAAATCAGGTTTATCGGCACTTTTAGGTGCGAATTGTTGTACTCTTGGACCTTTCACAAAAGCGACATTATCTTTATAAGCTGATACAATATCGTTTGGGTTTTCGGCTGATGTTTTTTTAATTAATTTGAATAATGACGAAGGCATTTCTTCACCATCAATTACAAATGTTCCGTTGAAAATTTTGTGACGACAGTGTTCTGAATTGGCTTGTGAAAAAGCAAAAACTTCAGAATCGGTTAGTTTTCGACCTATTTTTGTAGCTAAATTATTTAAATAATCGACTTCTTCTTCACTTAATGATAAACCTTCTTGTTTGTTGTAAGCGACAATATCATCAATATTTAGTATAGGTTCTGGCTGAATATTAATTGTAAAAATATCTTGATTTAGCTCTGTATACTTTTGCGAAAGCATTGGATCGAAATCTGTAAATGAGTCGGTAACTATTTGAAATTCTTCAATTCTTATAATTCCTGAAATTCCCATATTCTGAGTAATTTCAACTGCATTTGTACTCCAAGGCGTAATCATTGTGGCTCTTGGGCCAATAAAAAAATCCGCTAATACGGATTTATTTATTTGATTTGCATCTGCAAAAAGCCAGTTTAATTTTGAAATGTTTTCTGCCGAAATTTCACTTTGTGTTTGAACAGCAAAAATAGTTTTGGTTTTGTTTCCGAAGAAAGAAATCATAGTGTTGTTGTTTTATTCCGTTGCGCTCGATACAAGTCGGCTTTGCCTCGGGTGTAGTTGTGAGCGCAAATTTAATAATTAAAGATTAAATTATAGCATAAAAAAAGCGACATTTCTGTCGCTTTATTATTTTTAGTTGATAACAATCTTTTTAACAATTGATTTATTGTCTGAACTTAATTTTAGGAAATAAAATCCGTGAGGTAAATTTTCTAAAGCGTATTTGTTTTGCTTTTTAACAGGATTAGAAATTTGCTGCATAATTTGCCCATTTATATTGATTAACTGAATTTCGTCTAATTCATTTTCAGTTTCAATATTTATTCTTTGATCATTTGATGGATTAGGATAAATATTGATATCAGCAATAAGTTCGAAAGAATTTGTGCTTAAAGCAGCACAAGCTGCACTCCAAATTTGACAAACATATTCAGGATGATCTACATAAGGATTTCTGTTACCTTGAAATGTATAAATTGCATCGTTTCTAAGTAATTCTTTAGTACTAACAGGATCTTGGATATGCCAAGTTAATAATACATTCAAAAAAGTAGGTGAAAATACATTATCGATACTACCATCAAACATAGCTTTAGAACCAAGTGATGATGATGCACCTGCATAAAAGTCATCCATCGAATCTTCATAACGTGTCGCAAAATAAAGAATGCATCTTGCAATATCACCTTTGAAAGCATCAACTGGTTCAAAAACGGTACCTACATATCCTGCAGAATAACCCGAGTTAAGATTTGAACCTAATTTAGATCCATTGCCTGTAGTTGTAGAGGCTGTATTAACTTTGCTAAAAGGAAAATTGTCTCTTAATCCATTCACTTTTCCATCTGTTGGGATAACATGATGTGGATCATTTTTCATTGGATTGGTTGCAAAATGATCAAAATAAGCTTGCGGAACAAGGTGCTCTCTATTGTAGCAATCACCTTCAATTGTATAAGCGCCACATTGTCCAGTATTAGGACCTGAAGTTGTATTGTAATTAAAATTATAAGGGTCAACTCCAGTTGGGTTTTCAGAATACATATCAACTATAGTATTGTCATTTTCAAATCCAATGCCATTATCTCTATCTGTTGTACCATAAGCAGTCCAAAGACCATTGTTTGAAGTGCTAGTTCCACTTCCATAACCTCTGTCAATATGTCCTGAAGTAATAATTGTTTTTAATTGGGTCTTCAATGTAAATCCTGATCCAGTTGCAGTATTGTAATACCCAACAGGAATTGCAGTAACATTAAGTGTACTTTTGTTAGTTTCTTGTGCAAATCCTAAAGTAGTAATAAATAAAAGGAATAAGTAGATTTTTTTCATAATCAAATAAATTTAAAAAAAATGGGCATGCAAAGATACGCCTAATTTTACAATTAAAAATTAAAATAGCCGCTTTTTAATTAAACATTAAGTTTTAATAACGTAAAGGAAATATCTGTTTTTAGGATTTACGCTCCAATAATGCCATATAAAACCCATCGAAACCTGATTCTGATGCCAAAATTTTAGAATCTTTGATAAAGGTAAAGCTTTTTCCTGTTTCGGTAGTTAAAAATTTTTTAATTTGCTCTTGATTTTCAGAGGGTAAGATAGAACAAGTGGCATAAACGAGTTTACCGCCTGGTTTTACAATTCTTGAATAACTTTCTAGAACCTCGGACTGTATTTTTTTGATATTATCGATAAATTCGGGTTGTAATTTCCATTTGGCATCGGGATTGCGTTTTAGAACTCCTAATCCGCTGCAAGGCGCATCAATAAGCACTCTATCGGCTTTTTCGGCTAATTTCTTAATCACTTTTGTTGAATCGATAATTTTATATTCAATATTAAAAGCTCCATTACGTTTGGCACGAAGTTTCAATTGCTTTAATTTACTTTCGTACAAATCCATCGCGATAAGTTGTCCTTTATTTTCCATTAAGGAAGCCAAATGCAAGGTTTTTCCACCAGCACCTGCACAAGTATCCACCACTCTCATGCCTGGTTTTACATCAAGAAATGCAGCAACTAATTGGGAATTAGCATCTTGAACTTCAAAAAGTCCTTCTTTGAAGGCATCGGTCAAGAAAACATTGGCTCTTTCTTTGAGTACTAAAGCGTCTGGTTGGTTTGGCAAAGTATCGGTATCGATATTCAAATCCATTAAAATGGCACGTAATTTTTCTCGTGTTGTTTTTAAGGTATTGGTTCGTAAAATTACTTTTGCAGGTTGGTTCTGTGCATTAATTTCGGTAGCCCAAACTTTTTCACCCAATTCTTTTACACCTAATTCGTCCATCCAATCAGGAATAGATTCTTTGATAGCTCTGGTTTTAGATAATTCGTCGAAACGACCTTTTATTTTTCGTTCTGGAGTTCCTTCTAACTGGCGCCAATCGGGAATGGTATAGCCACGCATAACTGCCCAAGAGGCAAACATTCTCCAAAGATTATCTCGATCAAAAGGTTCTTTAACTTCTGCAATTTCAGCATATAATCGTTTCCAACGCACAATTTCGTAGATGGTTTCGGCAACAAATTTTCTATCGGAACTTCCCCAACGTTTGTCTTTTTTTAAGGCACGTGCTACTACTTTATCGGCATATTCGCCTTCGTTGAAAATAGCGTTTAACGAATCTATTGTGGTGTAAACTAAATTTCTATGTAATCTCATTTTTCTAAAATTGAGGTGCAAAGGTACAATATATTACTCGAAAGTCATAGAGTCTTACCGCTGATTGCGGGTAAAGTGCTTAAAAAAACATTTTAGTGGCATTTTTTGTTGAAATATAGATATTTGACTTTAGTAATGATATAAACCGTTACAGGAGTTGTAAAATTAGTACTCTTGTAACGGTTTAAAAAAAGTTTCCTAAGTTGGTCGAATTATCTTAAGACGGCTCCCAATTCTATTTCAAAATTTTGAGTTAATTTACCCATTACTTTGTCAATTTGAGCATCGGTTAGCGTTTTAGTATTGTCTTGTAAAACAAAGCTAATCGCATACGATTTTTTGCCTTCTGGAAGATTTTTACCTTCGTAAACATCAAATAAATTAATGTTTTTTAGTAATGCTTTTTCTGTTTTTTGAGCAATAGTAAACACTTGTTCAAAGGCAATTGTATTGTCTAATAGTAAAGCTAAATCACGTCGTACTTCAGGATATTTAGAAATTTCGGCAAACTTAATGTTGTTTGACAGCTGTTTGATAATGGCATTCCAATTAAAATCGGCAAAGAAAACATCCTGTTTAACATCAAAATGTTTTAAAATTGATTTTTTAACTGTTCCAAATTCAACCAAAGTCGAATTGCCCAATGTGTAAGCCATCCCTTCTGCAAAGATATCGGTATCGATTGGCGTTGTGGTAATTTTAGAAAATCCTAATCGTTCCAAAATGGCTAAAACGTATCCTTTGAACAAAAAGAAATCAGATGGTTTTTGAGGATTTGTCCAGCTTTCAGCATTTGTATTGCCTGTCATCAATAGGGTCAAATGGTTGTTTTCTTGATTTCCAGATAATAATTTGTGGTATGTTTTTCCGAATTCAAATAGTTTTAAATCCGTATTTCTTCGGTTTATATTGAATGATATGGCTTCTAATCCTGAAAAAAGAAGCGATTGTCTCATGGCTGACAAATCGTTGCTTAAAGGATTTAGTATGAGTACATTGTTGCTTTCGTTCAAGTTTTTACTTAATGCAATATAATTGGGTGTAGTTAATGAATTGGCCATTATTTCATTAAATCCATTACTTGCCAGTAAGTTAGCCACTATATTTTGTACTTTGTAATCTTCCGTTCTAGAAGAGTTTGATATTGAAGCATTTAATTTTTGACTGAAGCTTATGTTATTGTACCCATATACTCTAAGAATTTCTTCAATTACGTCTATTTCACGAGTAACATCAACACGATAGGCTGGAATTACTAGTCCTAACCCTACTTTAGAAATACTGTTTAATTTGATATCTAATGAGACTAAAATATTCTTAATTGTTTCGTCTGGAATTTTTTGACCTATAATTTTGCTAACTTTTTCAAGATTTAATAAAACTTGGTGGTCTTCAATTTTTTTGGGATAAATATCTATAATATCGGACGTGATTTCGCCTCCGGAAATTTGACAAATTAAACTGGCGGCTCTTTTTAGTGCATATTCCGTGATATTAGGATCAATTCCTCTTTCAAATCGAAACGAAGCATCGGTACTTATAGCATGACGTTTGGCTGTTTTTCTGACAGAAACGGGATTAAAATAGGCGCTTTCTAAAAATATTGAAGTTGTGTTTTGAGAAACACCAGAGTTTTTACCACCTAAAACCCCTGCAATACAAAGAGGTCCTTTGTCATCACAAATCAAGATGTCTTCGTTGCTTAATGTACGTTCTATATCATCTAATGTTGTAAATTTTGTCTCGTTTTCAACATTTTTTACTTGAATTTTTCCATGAATTTTTGTTGCATCAAAGGCATGAAGCGGTTGTCCTAATTCGTGTAGTACATAATTGGTAACATCGACAACGTTATTTTTTGGTGTAATTCCAATAGCTTTCAAACGGTTTTGAAGCCAAGCAGGCGATTTTTTTATTGTAATATTCGAAATAGTTAACCCGCAATAGCGAGGAACTAGTTTGCTATTATCGACTTTAACATCGATTTTTAGTGTGCGTTTTTCAATTTTAAAATTGGAAACAGAAGGAGTAATGAGTTCTACATTAGTACCATTTTGAATCATTCCTGCTCTCAAATCACGTGCTGTTCCCCAATGCGACATGGCATCGGCACGGTTTGGAGTTAGACCTATTTCAAAAACCTCATCATTTTCAATGTTGAAAACTGTTGCGGCAGGAGTTCCTGGTTTTAAGTTTGCATCAAGAATCATAATACCTTCATGACTGTCCCCTAGACCTAGTTCGTCTTCGGCACAAATCATTCCGTAGCTGTCTTCGCCTCGAATTTTTCCTTTTTTTATCTCGAATGATTTTCCTTCTTTGTCGTATAAAATAGTTCCTATTGTAGCAACAGGTACTTTTTGACCAACGGCAACATTACTGGCACCACAAACAATTTGTAGTGGTGTTTCGGTACCTAAATCGACGGTCGTTATTTTTAGTTTATCGGCATTTGGATGTTGGATACAGGTAAGCACGTGACCAACTACAATTCCTTCTAATCCGCCTTTTACGGATTGGTATTTTTCTATTCCTTCAACTTCAAGACCTAAATCGGTAAGCATTGATGCGGTTTTTTCCGAATCCCAATCTGTTTTTATAAATTGTTTTAACCAGTTATATGAAATTTTCATGTGTAAATTTTAAAAAAGCAAATGTAATACTTATTAAAGGAAGTGCCAATTTGATTTTTTTAAATTTTTAATAAATATTGCAAGAACATTTTTTGCCACTATTTGGGTTCATGATTTTGTATTTGATAAAAAAGGTATGACTCCCACTATTGTGTTTGATAAAGGTATTTATTGAAGTATCATAAGCGTATCCGACATGGATGTTTTTGAGAGCTTCAATACCAAAATAGCCTCCTACGCTAGAATTAATTTCAAAATTGATTCCTCCTATAACTTTTTCTCTCCATTTAAAATTTAGAGAACCTAATGTACTAACAGGTGCTCCCGTAGTTAATCTTGTTAGGAAAGTAGGTGTAAAAATAAGATCATCCGTCAAATTCATTTTGTATCCTCCACTAATATAATAGTATTGCTTTTCGGTAGTTACTTTTTGAGTAAAATTGGCGTTAGAATATTCTTGTTTTAACATGTTGGGAACAGAAAAACTTATAAAAACTTTATCCGTAAAAAGATACGCTCCTGCGCCAACAACAGGTTTTAGGCTGTATATTTTTCCGGTATTATAAACGTCTTCTTGCGGATTTAGTATTTTTAAATAATCAAAATCGACATTAAATGATTTAGCACCTGCTTTTAACCCTAAAGAAAGGGTAATTTCTTTATTTAATTCGACATAATACGAAAAGTTGGCTTCAAAGTTTTGTTGCGATATGGCACCTGCCTTATCGTTAAAAAGACTTATCCCTATTCCTAAATTTTTATTATTTAACATCGTATCCGCAGATAAAAACTGTGTTTTTGGTGCTCCTTCAAATCCTACCCATTGTGTGGTGTAAATACCTACAACATCTGTGCCGTATGAGGATCCTGCGTAGGCTGGATTATAAATTAAATTATTGAAATTGAAAACACTTAATTTGGAATCATTTTGAGCAAACAGTAAATTTCCAGACATTATATTTATAACTATATAAATACTTATTTTTAATATTACTTTATTCATTGTTATTAATATAAAGGAAACCTTTTTTTATTTCAGTTATTTCTAAACTTTGTCTTTGATAATTTAGAATGTAGTAGTAAGTACCTGTTGGCAATTTTTTATCGTTTTGAAAAATAAGACCTTCGTTTGCATAGCCATAAAAATAAGTATCATTTATTCCGTAACTAAATGATTTATAGACTAATTGCCCGAAACGATTGAATATTTCTAAATTATTATTTGGAAAGGTTTCTATATTTTTAATGATAAATTTATCATTTAAGGTATTATTGTTAGGCGATATGGTATTGTAAATTATTAAATCGCAAGGATACAGATAGGTTGTTACAGCGGTTCTTAATGTGCTTTCGCAATGTGTAACAGGATCTGTTTGAGAAGCATAATAGGTATATCCATTTTCAATACTTGTCGCATTGGATAAAACCGTTGAGTCATTTAATCCTGAATACCATTGTACTTTGTTTCCTACAATTTTTATATTTCCTATCGTTGGATTTAATTCGGTACAAAAATCTTGAATTTCTGTAAAAGGAGTAGGTGGAACAATATCATTTAGTTTCACATTTACCTTAAGTCTGCTCAAACTTTCACAATTATTTAGATCCGTTTCAGAGGCATAATAGTCTCCTTCTGTGAGTTTGGTATTTAGAGGTAATGATCCTCCGCCTGTTGCATTTTGATACCATTTTATGCCATTACCGGCCAAAACTAAATCAGAAATTTGAGGCTTATCAATCTTGCAAAATTCCTGATGTGTATTTCCACTTGGAACAGGATCTATTAACGTTACGGTTACAGCAAATCTAATACTACTTTCGCAACCAATATTGTTTTGTGTGGCATAATAAGTTATACCATTTACCAGAATTGTATTGCTAGCCAATAGGTTACCTCCATTAGCAGCATCATACCATTTCATATTAGTTCCGTTTACAATTAAATTTGAAATTTTCGGCAAATCTATAGCGCAAAAGGACTGTGCGCTAGTTCCTGTAGCAGGTACAGATGCCTGCAAAACAGTCACATTAACAGGAACTCTTACACTACTAATACATCCATTAGACACATTTCCAGCATAATATATTCCGTTTGCTAATGGAGTATTAGCAGCAAGTGGATTACCTAATGTAGGCGTCGAATACCATGCTATTGATGTTCCGTTTGCAATAATATTGGCAACTGTTGGATTATTAAAACTACAAAATTGTTGGTTCGGATTGGCTGTTGGAGTTGGAATGGTATTATTAACCACAACAATAGGGAGTTGGAAATTTTTTGAACATCCAGTTTCAGAGATTGAATTTAATGATATATTATAATTTCCTGCTAATTGATAGGTGTGCGTTGGGTTTTGTAAAGTTGATGTCGTTCCATCTCCAAAATCCCAATTCCAATTTGTAATGGTTCCATTTGTGATGGTCGATAAATCATTAAACTGTACCGAATTGTTTACCGTAGCATTAGTATTAATAGCACAAGAAGGAGTAAAACTAAAATTTGGAACTATCGTAGCGGGCGCCGTGATAATTGCTTGTATTGTAGCTGGACAAGTATTTCCGTTACTAAAAGAAGTCATGTTACAATCAAAAACACTTCCTACGGCATAATTTGCTTGCGGTATCGTGATAGATTGAGTAGGTGTTCCTATAGGAACACCTTGATAAGTCCAAGAATACGTTGCAAAGCCAGGGGGTGCAGATAAAACAATGTTAGGATCACCTGTACATGTTTTTACATTAATTTGCAATTTGCTACAATAAGAAGCAATATAAGCATATCCAAAATGGCCACCCAAACTACAATCTTTGGTTGTAAATTCGATAGAAATTTGGGTTCCAATATACGGTGTCAAATTTAAACCTACAGTATTCCAAGGCAACCATTTTACGCCACTGCAATCTTGAAAATTTTGACCAGGCTGTCCTGCATATACATTATAAACACCACAGGTAGGATCTATGGTGGCTCCAGCTGCATTTAGCAATTGAACATCAAATCCAGGTTGTTCAGAGGCATTATGCGAAGGATCTTGTAATACTACAGCATATTTATAGATGAATAATGCATTTTGAGGCGTTACATTAATTTGATAGATTAATTTTTCGGATTCTGATCCAGAAAAACTATTTCCCAATTGTGCCGAAAATGCACTTCCTGAAGGAATTGTATTTAATCCTCCACAAGTAAACGGATCAACGGAATTAGTCGTTATTACAGTATGTCTTCCTGGAACTATACCTATATTTATACTTGGATTATTATAATCTCCTGTATAACCTATCCAACTATTAAAATTATTATCAGAAAAATCAGAATTTGGGCAAGAGGTTTGACTAATGGATAGCGTATTTATACCAATAGCAATTAGTATAAAAAAATATTTTTTTATACTAGATTTGGGCAGTTTTTGTTTCAAAGGGATAATAGATTATGTGGTAATAATGGCCACAAAAGTAGGTTTTATTACCATATAAATAGCACCAAATAGAAACAATTATAAAAACAAGTCGAGTAATTGCTATATAGCGAGGTTAGTCAAACTAATGTTTGATTGCTAATAGCATAAATTTAAATACAAAATCTTATAATAAACCATCGTTAATCACTTTGTTTTGTAATTCCAGACTCGTTTTAGTATTCGTTTTTTTTAAAATATTTCTTCGGTGTGTAGAAACAGTGAGATTACTAATAACTAACAATTCTGATATTTTTTTTGTACTCATTCCTTTCATAATCAACTGTATTATCTCTTTTTCTCTTTTAGTCATTTGAATTACTGAAGGCGTATAAATTTCTTTAACCTCAACATTATAGAAGGAAGGCTCGTTTTGAAGACCAATAAAAGAAAGTGTCGATTTATTGGATGTTTTAAGATGAGAAATATCAGTATGAATGCCCATCGTGGTAATTATGGAGTTTTGATCGTGTTTTACCACCACCACTTGATGATAAATTCTAACATAATTGCCTTCTAAATTCATTATTCTATAATCATAAGCAACCTTGTTTTTATTACACGTTACTTTATCACGGCTTCATGGAATACGGCTATTGGTAGCAATGCATTAAGATTAATTAATAGCAATATCGCTCAAAATAACACTGCAGTCTGATCTGGGTTGGGCTTAAATTTTATCAACAAAATTCGCCCTGTTTCTTATTTTAGAAAAGATGACGTTGCTCAAAAAACTGAATTTGATTTTATTGTACAAGAACTAGAAATAGCATTTAATGAAGCTAGTGTTGATAGTCGTGAAATTATTAGCAAAACAGCTAATGGCATGTATCCCGTAAGATATAACGATTTGCTTCCTATTACCATAAAAGCTGTTCATGAACAACAACAACAAATTGATGAACTCAAAAAAGCAAATGCAGAACGTACTAAAATTAATGCAGAAATATTAAAACGTTTGGAAAAATTAGAGAATAACTAGATGATTTTCAACTAATCATTAACTAACTAAGCTCAAAATCAAAATGTTTTGAGCTTAGTTAGTTAATATGTAAAATGAATATGTTTTAATTTTTGAATTGCTATAAATTCTACTTTAAATAGTCAAAGTGTCCTTAATTTTTATTTGATTACAACTTACAGCATGACATTAAAATATTTATTTCTTAATCCAATTCAAAATCTCAGAATCGTTAGGTAAAGTTCGTGGTGAAATTACCTTCTCTAATTCCCCTTTTTCGTTCAAAAGGTATTTTTGGAAATTCCAGCTTACGTCGGAATCTTCCAAACCGTTTTTAGATTTCTGTGTCAAAAATTGATATACCGCACACATATCGTCTCCTTTTACCGAAACTTTTTCCATCATTGGGAAAGTTACACCGTAATTGAGTTGGCAAAAAGAGGCAATTTCTTCATTTGTTCCTGGTTCTTGACCTGCAAAATTATTAGCCGGAAATCCTACAATAACAAAACCTTTTGACGAATATTCTTTATAAATAGCTTCTAATTCTTTGTACTGCGGTGTCAATCCGCATTTTGAGGCGGTATTTACAATCATAATTTTCTTGCCTTTCAAGGTGGCAAAATCAAATTGTTTTCCTGATAAATCTTGTACTTTAAATTGATAAATTGTCTGCTTTTCCACTACTACATCGGTTTTATTGGTTTTCTTTTGACCTTGACAATTCCAAAAAAGGAATACTACATTAATAATGATTAATACTTTTCTCATTTTATTTTAATTTTAACAAATATTACTTTTAACTTATAATCTATTTAATAATCAGTTTTTTAATTGCTGATTTATTGTTTTCAGTCACTTTTATCAGATAGATACCTGCAGATAGATTTAAGTTGATTTTTTCGTTGGCTTTGTATTTTCCTTGATAAGCACTTAATCCTGTCATTGATGAAATTTCAACAGTTGCTTCGTCGTTTATACCCGAAATAATCAGATACTCTTGTGCTGGATTTGGATAAATAGCAACTTGCAGTTCCTTAAAATCCTGTGTTGATAATGGTAAATGCCAAACTTGTCCTGTATTTGCTCCCCAAATATAGTTGGCTAAATCCGGATAATCTACAAATGGATTTCTATTCTGTTGCCATGTATAAACCACATTATTATGATTCATTTCAAAATCGTCAGCGGGGTCAGCAACATTCCAAGTTAATAAGGTAGCTAAATCTCCTATATATCCTGTTGGGGTTTCAGAAACATTTCCATTTACTACATTCAATCCATTATATCGTACAGCCATATAAAAAATAGCTCTTGCTACATCGCCTCTCCAACTGCCTGCATTTCCTGTTGGTCCGTTATAATCTACACCATAATTTCGGTTATTTCTGGAGGAATTTTCAGGACTATCTTCGGCTCTAATATGGTGTCCATCAGAACCTCCTGCATAAATATCATTTGCACCACTGGTAAATGTGTATGAATTTATTCCATTACTACTTGTGTCTAAAGGATTTGCGCCACCATTATCAAAATCACCTCTTGATTGACAATAAATATGTTCTCTGTTCCAAAACCCTATGGCACCTGATGTTCCTGTTTGCTGATTTAATTTTGAGCTAGAATGTTCTACATACATTAACCAAACATAACCATCATTTTGAGGGCTTGTATCTGCTTCTGCTAACATTTCCCATACATCACCATAAGTTTGATATCGAACAGTTGGATTGGCTATAATATCCTGAATTGCTTGTTTTAAAGTTGCACCAGACAAACCTTCAAGAGAATCGTAATAACCTGCTGGTTTTGTACTTGGACATAGACCGTACGTTGGAGCCAAAGGTGTTCCCCAAGGTTGTACAATATAATCATTATCGTGTACTCGAATTTCTATATTATTATTAGTCAAAGAATAATTAGAAGCTACCGCAGCTATGGTTAACTTTAAAATTTCATCTCCTTCGTTGATAGCATCATCAACTAACGTGTAATTGACAACAACATTTGAAGAACCAACAGGTATCGTTGATGTTACAAGCCCTGAGTAATCTCCCATTGTAAAAGCACCGTTCGCTAGAGTATAATTTAGTACTAAATTAGTTCCTAGCACGGGTGTTTGTGTCGAAAAAGTTATCGAAAAAGAATTTGGTTCTGTCAATTCAGAGGTTGAAAATGTAGCTGTAATGGCATTGGTAATAAAACCAGATCCGTCGTTTGGCACGTCTGGAGTGGGTATTTTAGTTTCATAAGTGCCATCGTCTTTTCTTTGAATGGAGTTTACCGAACTTGGATTGGCTACACTTATCTGCTCGTCATAAGAAATAGTTTCGCCTAAAGCGGCCATTAAACCCGTAGCGGCTACCGCATCGTTTGTTTCATAAATTAACGCATCGATTAAAACGGCGCCCAAAGCCGTTATTTGTGCGGGCGTTTTTCCGTTGGCAGGAGCCGAATTTAATTGATAAATAGCAAGACCATCGGGACCGTTCTCGATAAAATTATCAGGAGCATTCCTGTCTGGAGCAGGCGAAACGCCTATGCTTCCAAGGGTTGCAATTCCATTTACATCAGTTACCATTCCATCTAAATCAAAAGATTGATAACTAAGTCCTGTACCTTCGTTAAAAAAGATTAACACGTAACCATTTAACGAAAAATTAGGTGTTACTGTTCTAAATTCTACAAATTCTAAAACATCTATACTTGGCGTATCGCAATCAAGTTCATTGATAAAAACTTGCGAAAATCCTGCGTTGTTTATTAGTAAAAATAATAGTAATTTTTTTAGCATTTTTAGATAAATTTGGAACGGCAAGTTATACATTTTTATTCAAAAAATAGCCGTAATAGTAAAAACATATCGAAAGCATGTCTTTTAAATAATTGCACATAAATTAGCTGTTTTATAAAAAATAAAAATTAATTATACTACATTGCATTCAAAATTGATTCCATTGTCTAGAAAACCATTTTTTAATACTAAATCCTTCTTAGTAATTGTCTTTTTGCTCTTAATTTTTAAAAGTTTTGGGCAACAGCAAACTAATATAACCGTTGTGTTAGATGAGGCTCACCGCACTTTTCATGTCAAACAAACCATTTTAGTAACTAATAATTCTACTAAATCGCTTACTACATTAGTTTTGAACGATTGGAATCATGCGTATTCTGACAAATATTCTCCGTTGGGAAAACGTTTTTCTGACGAATATGTTAGAAATTTTCATTTAGCTCCCGAAAAAGAAAGAGGAAATACCACCATTACAAAAATGACTGTAAACGATTCTATTGCTACTTGGAATCGAGTTCAAAATCAGCTAGATCTTATCGAAGTGCCTCTAAAAATAAGTTTAGAACCTAATAAATCCGTTACAATTGCACTAGAATATACGCTAAAAATTCCTGATGCCCGATTTACCCGATTGGGATACGACGACGGAAATTATTACCTTAAAAATTGCTTTTTGTCATTGGCTAGATTTTCGAATGAAGGGCAATTTGTTTATTATAGCAACGAAAATCTGGAAGACATGGCAAATGCGACTTACAATGCCATAGCCATTGATTTTACAATTCCTAAAAACATCGAAATTACTTGCAATTTAGATTTGGTTGCTCAAACCGATTTGGAGACCACAAAAAACATCCAATTCAGCGGAAAAAATAGAACCGAAATTCAACTGGCCATTGAGAAAAAAGACAGCTATGAAAGTTTTAAAAACGAGCAAATTGAAGTCGTAACAAATTTAGAAAAATCAAGACTAAACGACATTCAAAGAGCCATAGTTATTGATAAAGTAGTACACTATGTTTCGGAAAATCTGGGAGAACTTACCGAAAAAAAAATCATGATTTCGCAGGTAGATTACGAAAGAAGTCCTTTTTACGGATTAAACCAATTGCCCGCCTTTTTGAGTCCATTTCCCGATGAGTTTATGTATGAAGTAAAATTCTTAAAAGTATATTTATACAATTACTTAAAATCTGCATTACAATTAGACCAAAGAAAAGACAGCTACTTATACGATGCGATTCAGGTTTATTTGATGATGAAATATACGGATGAAAATTATCCCCAGCTCAAATTGTTTGGCAATCTTTCCAGATACAAATTACTAAAAAGTTACCATTTGGTCAATTCGAATTTTAACGACCAATACAATTATCTGTATTTGCTCATGGCAAGAGACAATTTAGATCAAAACATAGGCAACTCAAAAGTGACTTTTATACGATTTAACGAACAAATTTCGGGAAAATACAAAGCCGGATTAAGTTTTAAATATTTAAGTTCCTTTTTAAAAGACGATACCGTCGAAAATAGTTTCAAAGAATTTATTGTATTAAACAAAGAAAAACAAACTAACTCATCTGATTTTGAATTCATCCTCAAGAAAAATTCGAAACAAAACATCGACTATTTTTTCCCCAATCTAATTCATTCTAGAAATACAATTGATTATAAATTTGGAAAAGTGAGTAAAACCAAAGACAGCATTTCGGTGACTATAAAAAATAATTCAAACGGCATTGTTCCCGTTTCGTTATCGCTACTGCGAAAAAAAGAAGTGCTCTCCAAACAATGGATTTCGAATATAAAAACAGATACCACTTTTATAATCAATCGGAGTAATGCCGACAAACTGGTCTTAAATTACAATAACGAAATCCCCGAATACAATTTAAGAAATAATTTCAAATCTCTAAAAGGCTTTTTTTCGCTCAATCGTCCTATCAAATTCAATTTCCTAAAAGATGTCGAAGAACCTAAATACACCCAAATTTTTTATGTTCCAGAAGCCACCTACAACTTATATGACGGAATGATTGCTTCCATTAGTTTTCATAACAAAGCCTTTTACGACAAACCTTTTGTCTATGACATAAGTCCTAGTTTTTCTACTAAAACGGGTTCTGTAACAGGCTCTTTTGGAATTTCTTATAGACAATTGTTTAGAGACCAAAAACTATACGGAATTACATACGGATTAAGCAGTTCTTACTATCACTACATTCAAAATGCAGCCTATTTAAAAATAAATCCTAGTATTCTATTCAAATTTAGAGAAACTGATTTTCGAAAAAATAAACGACAATACCTCCTACTTCGAACAATAATTGTGGATAAAGACAAAATTCCAAGTACTGTCAATGCAAGCCCCGAATTAAAAAATTCGCCTTTAAATTATTCGGTTTTTGATGCCAAATACACGTACCACAATGCTGAAATGGCAAAAGGAATGGCGTTTGGAACCGATTTTCAATTGGCTGGAAATTTCGGAAAATTAGCAGCTGAAGTTTCCTACCGAAAACTATTCGAAAACAATTATCAATTTAGTGTACGGGTCTTTGCGGGAAGTTTTTTATATAAAAATACAAATTCCGACTTTTATAATTTTGGTTTAGACAGACCCAAAGATTATTTGTTTGATTACAATTACTACGGTCGTTCGGAAACCACAGGACTTTTTAGCCAACAAATCATTATTGCCGAAGGTGGTTTTAAATCTAAATTTAAAAATCCGTATGCAAACCAATGGATGACAACACTAAACGCTACTTCTTCCGTTTGGCAATGGATAGAACTATATGGTGATGCTGGTTTTTATCAAAATAAAGGGCAAAATACTCAATTTGTTTACGACAGTGGCGTGCATCTCAACTTAGTCCCTAACTATTTTGAACTCTATTTTCCTGTATATTCCAGCAATGGCTTTGAAATGGGACAAAAAAATTACCAAGAAAAAATTCGTTTTATCATTACGCTAAACCCAAAAACGCTCATCGGTCTTTTTACCCGAAAATGGTTTTAATTTTTTACTTTTATCAAAAAATAATTTCAATATATCTTATTTTGTCTGTAATTATTTGAATTATTGTCAGTCGATAGACTTTTTATATATAAAAAATTACACATTCTATAAAAATATTTTCAATTCATAGCATACAACATAACTACTTTTTAATTAAATTTGTCCTAATTAGATTTCGAATTTATGATACAAGTTGAAGAAAAACAGCCCTTAACTTTTGAAGATTTTAAAACAGAAGTTGTAAACGATTATAGCATTGCCATCACAAGTCGTGAATGCAGTTTACTAGGAAGACGAGAAGTTTTAACCGGTAAAGCGAAGTTTGGAATTTTTGGAGATGGTAAAGAAGTTCCACAATTAGCCTTAGCAAAAGCTTTCAAAAATGGAGATTTTCGTTCAGGATACTATCGCGATCAAACCTTTATGATGGCAATTGGTCACATGACATCTCAAGAGTTTTTTGCAGGATTGTATGGTCATACCGATTTGGCCCATGATCCGATGAGTGCTGGTCGCCAAATGGGTGGTCACTTTGCTACACATTCGCTTGACGAAAACGGAAACTGGAAAAACCTCACACAACAAAAAAATTCGAGCGCCGACATCTCTCCTACTGCTGGGCAAATGCCTCGTTTGTTAGGATTAGCACAAGCCTCAAAAATATATAGAAACGTTTCTGGAATAAACCAAACCAACTTCTCTGAACAAGGAAACGAAGTCGCTTGGGGAACTATCGGAAATGCCTCAACTTCTGAAGGTTTATTTTTCGAAACCATCAATGCAGCGGGAGTTTTACAAGTACCCATGGTCATGAGTGTTTGGGACGACGAATACGGAATTTCGGTACATGCACGTCATCAAACAACTAAAGAAAATATTTCGGAAATACTAAAAGGCTTCCAACGTGACGAGGAGAATAAAGGCTATGAAATCATGACGGTAAACGGTTGGGACTACCCTACTCTAGTAGAAACCTACCAAAAAGCTGGAGCCATAGCTCGTGAAGAACACGTTCCTGTATTAATCCATGTTCGTGAACTTACACAACCACAAGGGCACTCGACTTCTGGGTCGCATGAGCGTTACAAAAATACCGAAAGACTAGAATGGGAAGGCAATTTCGATTGCATACGTCAAATGAAATTGTGGATGATTGAAAACAACATTGCCACTGCCGAAGAAATTGAAGCCATAGACATTCAAGCTAAAAAAGACGTTTTAGAAGCCAAAAAAGCTGCTTGGACAGCCTTTATTTCTCCTATTAAAGAAGAAAGAGACGAATTAGTTTCATTACTAAATACGATTGCCAATACTAGTGAGAACAAAGTTTTTATAGAAAAACAGGCGACTGATTTGGCTTCAATAAAAGAGCCAATTCGCAAAGATAGTATTACCGCAGCTCGTAAAATTTTACGCTTAATTATCAAAGAAAGTGGAAAAGACCAACTAGCCACTTGGATTACTAATTATACCGATAAAATTCAACCGAAATTTAGTTCACACCTGTTTTCACAATCCGAAAACAATATATTTTCTGTAAAGGAAGTTGTACCAACTTACGATAGTACAGCCGAAGAAGTAGATGCTCGTCTAGTTTTGCGTGATAATTTTGATGCTATTTTTACCAAATATCCAGAAAGTTTAATTTTTGGAGAAGATGCAGGAAATATTGGCGATGTCAACCAAGGTTTAGAAGGCATGCAAGAAAAATACGGTGAACTTCGTGTTGCCGATGTCGGTATTCGTGAAGCGACTATTTTAGGTCAAGGAATTGGAATGGCCATGCGGGGTTTACGTCCTATTGCCGAAATTCAGTATTTAGATTATTTGCTTTACGCCATTCAAATCATGAGCGACGATTTGGCTACGCTACAATACAGAACGGCTGGTCGCCAAAAAGCACCGCTTATTATTCGTACTCGTGGGCACCGTTTAGAAGGAATCTGGCATTCAGGTTCTCCAATGGGAATGATTATTAATGCCATTCGTGGTATTCACGTTTTGGTTCCTAGAAACATGACTAAAGCAGCTGGTTTTTATAACACTTTGTTAGAAACCGATGAACCTGCACTTGTAGTGGAATGTTTGAATGGGTACCGATTAAAAGAAAAAATGCCAACCAATTTAGGAGCATTTAAAACGCCAATTGGTGTGGTGGAAACTATAAAATCTGGAAACGATATTACGTTAGTTTCCTACGGATCGACTTTACGATTAGTAGAACAAGCCGCAAAAGAATTACAAGAAGTAGGTATTGATGCCGAAATTATAGACATACAATCATTATTACCATTTGATATAAACCACGATATTGTAAAATCATTAGCTAAAACAAATCGATTATTAATTATAGACGAAGATGTTCCAGGTGGTGCTTCTGCTTATATTTTGCAACAAATTATCGATGAACAAAAAGGATATCAAGTTTTAGACAGTCAGCCAGAAACGTTAGCTGCCAAAGCACACCGCCCTGCTTATGGTACCGATGGTGATTATTTCTCAAAACCCTCTGTAGAAGATATTTTCGAAAAGGTATATGCCATCATGCATGAAGTGAAGCCAACTCAATTTCCGAGTTTGTATTAAAAAATACCGTTTTTCTAGCTACTGCGGTCGGCAAACCATCGCAGAGCTAGTTGAAATTATATAATACTTGAAGAGTGAAATACCTAAAAACTGATTTAAATGATATATAAATCATGAAGAAAACAGTGTTAAATATATTTTTATTTCTCTGCCTATTTTCTTGTAAAAAAGAGCATTCTAAAATTTCAGTAATAAAATCTAATGAAAGTCTAAAGAATGGTAACAAATTAATTGAGAAGGAAAAGGAGAAAAAAATTAATTTAGATTATTTTAAAATAACTCCTAATACTATTGACGGATGTAGCTATACTTTTGGATATGATTCAATAAATAAATCTGTATCCAAAGATATATTTATTTCAAATATTACAGATTTTGCTATAATTAAAGTAAATGGTAAGGAAGTATATTTAAAAAAAGACACTATAGAAAGTAAGCAAATTTCAGAAAAAAAATATATAGATGTCTTTATTGGAAATGATTTCAAAACAATATTAAATATTGAATTATACAATCAAAGAGAAGAATCTTACGAATTTAAAGGAACATTAGAAATATTAAGAAAGAATAAATTTAACAGAATTATAAAAATAAGAGGGCAAGGTGGCTGCTAAATAAATTCCCTCCGCTTCCCCAAACTTATAACAGCCCTGCGATGGTCTCCCAGCTATTTAAAGTATTCTATAAAAGTGGGAGGACTACAAAGCCTCCCAACTTTGCAGTACAAATATTGAAAGCGCAAAAAACAGGTTAATAGCATATCAAAAATATAATATATTTGCATACTAAATTAAAGTTACCACATGAAAATTGTTATATCTCCAGCTAAATCATTAGATTTTGAAAAAACGTTACCTACAAATCAGTTTACAAAACCTGTTTATTTAAAACAAACCAAAGAAATTGTTTCAATTTTAAAAAAACTGAAACCCAAAGACTTATCGGAGCTCATGGAAATTTCAGACAATTTAGCACAACTCAATTGGCAACGAAACAAGGAATTTAAAACACCTTTTACACCCGAAAATGCTCGCCCAGCAATTTATGCTTTCAATGGCGATGTGTATTTAGGTTTGGATGCTTACACTATTCCTGAAGAAAAAGTAGCTGTTTTGCAAAACAAACTTCGGATTCTTTCAGGACAATACGGGATTTTAAAACCGATAGATTTAATGCAAGCGTATCGTTTAGAAATGGGAACACAATTGCCTATTGGAGAACACAAAAATCTGTATAGTTTTTGGAAAGAAACCCTGACCAATGCTTTAAATAAAGAGCTGAAAAAAAATGAGTTATTCATCAATTTAGCAAGTAATGAATACTTTAGTGTTATTGATGCTAAAAAACTAAAAGTCCCCGTGATTACGCCCGAATTTAAAGATTACAAAGACGGTAAACTAAAAATAATTTCGTTTTTTGCCAAAAAAGCACGTGGGTTAATGGTTCGCTACATCATCGATAATGATATTGAAACAATAGACGGCTTGAAAGGTTTTAATTATGAAGGATATGCTTTTGATGCTAATGTATCGAAAGGAAATACGTTAGTTTTTACTAGATAATTTTCTAAAAAACTGCTCATTAAACACCATAACAGAAATTAAAATCAATGAGTACGAGACAATTTGTGTCAAATTTATTTCTTCTTTAAAATAAAAAAGAGCTAACAAAAAATGGATCATCGGATTGGTGTACATTAAAATACCCACGGTAGAAGAGTTCATTCCTTTTAGTGCAAACAAATTCAGAAATAACGGAATAATGGTAAATACTACTACAATTACAATCATCAGAATGTAAAATAGCGGTTCTGTTGGCGTTTCGCCTCGATAAACAGGAAAAAATGGCAACAAAACTAGCGATGCAATTAGCAATTGAACCGTCAGTACTACAAATCGATCAAACTTGTTGTTTTTTCGTTGGCTTATTAAGTACAAGGCAAAAGAAATGGCGATTACTAAACTGTAAATAAGTCCGTCTAAATCTCCATAGGATAATATTATACAGCTAATTACACATAAAAATACTGAAAACCATTGCCATGTACTGAGCTTTTCTTTGAGAATAAAATAAGCTAAAATGGTTGTAATAATAGGACAAATTAAATACGCAAACGATGCCGATTTTAGACTGACATGATTTACGGCATACATAAATAAAAACCAATTGAGTATCAGCAAAAATCCACCCAGAATGGTTAATAAAAGTGTTTTTAGTTTCTCTTTTTTTGCTAAAACAACAAAGGATTTCCAATCCATTTTTAGCTTTTCTTTTCTGAATAAAAGATTAATAATTAAAGATAATCCTGCGGCATAAAAAACTCTATAAAACAAAATATCCAACGAAGGATAATCATGTAATGGTTTTAGTGCCAAGCTAAAAAATCCCCAAATAACAAAGGAGGATAATGCGGATAAGTAATATTTGTTGATTTGCATATAAAAAAATTCGGAGTAAAAGTAACAAATTACCTTCCTCCGAATTTTTTATTAGTAAATATTTAATAATTTTATTAATGACTTGCTTCTACTTTTTTATCAAAATCAATTCCCTGACTTGTCAATATACTTCTTACTTTCCAAGCATAAAAAGCTAAATAAGCAAAACACAAAACGCCAATAATATAACTGCTTTGAATACCAATGCTATCCGAAACATAGCCTTGCAACCAGCTTACAATTCCGCCACCCATAATCATCATAATCAAGAAACTACTTCCTTGGCTGGTGTGTTTTCCTAATCCGCTAATGGCTAATGTAAAAATACAAGGCCATAATGTACTACAAAATAATCCAACACTTGTAAAGGCGTAAACACTGGTCATTCCTGAGGTAAACATTCCTGTTAGCAAAGCTAAAATTCCCAAGGCAGAAAATATCAATAACATTCGAGCTGGATTTCCTTTGCTAGCAATATCAGCCCCTATGAGCACTAAAATGATTAAAGCATACACATAAAAAGGAGTCAAATCATGATTCATGAATTTATTGACACCTAAGAAAACACCAAAAGCCAAATAAGGAGCCACAAATCGCAATGTTTTTTGTAAACTAATTTCGTTTGTAAAAGCTTCTACCGCTCCTGTCCATCTTCCAATCATCAAACTTGCCCAATACAACGAAATATAAGGCGCAATATCTTGTGTCAGGAATCCTAATTTTGTTTCCATATACGCTGGCAAATTGCTGGCTGTAGAAACCTCGACACCTACATATACAAAAATAGCAATCATCCCCATGACTAATTGTGGGTATTGTAGTGCCGAACTTCTAGCAGAAGCAGCACCTTCTGTGGTTTCGACTACAGCAGCTGGTCTATCTGGCAGGGAAGAAAATTTTAACATTACTGCTGCCAATAAAAAAGCTAACCCTAGTACCAAATACGGAATCTTAACACTTTCGATACTCATATTTGTATTTCCAGAGGTTGCTGACCCAAATATAGCAAAACTAACAATTAGTGGCCCAATCGTGGTTCCTAAATTATTAATTCCTCCTGCCATAATTAAACGCTGTGATCCCGTTTTTATTGGTCCTAAAGCAATCGCTAAAGGATTGGCAACGGTTTGTTGCAATGAAAATCCTAATGCAACTATAAATAATCCTGACAACATTAATGGATATGAACCTGTATTTGCAGCAGGATAAAACAACAATGTTCCTAAGGCAGAAATTGTTAAACCCAATGCTAATCCGTTTTTATAACCAATTTTGTTTACCAAATCTTCTTTCATTATCATTGAAATTCCCATATATATCAAAGATCCCACGGTATATGCTATATAAAAAGCTAACGATACTAGCTGACTTTGCCCTTGTGTTAAATCGAATGCTTTTTTGAAAACGGGAATCAAAATATCGTTACTAGCAGCAACAAATCCCCAAAAGAAGAAGACTATTACTAAAGGAATAAATTGCCCCCACTTGGTTTGTACATTTTCTGAACTCATAATATATTGGTTTTTAATTAATTAAACACTATTTTTTAGTTAATTTTTTAGATTTAAAATTAGTATTATTCTAAAATAATTAATTAAATTTTCATAAAAATACATTTTTAATACTAAATATCCCTATTACCATAATTAAGTTATTAACGAAATCGATTTCGCTGCAGCCAAATTTGAAAAAGAAAGATTTCTAGATTTTAGAAAAGAAAACTTTCATTTCAACTTAAAAATAGTAATTTTGTTTAAAATTTATATCCATGAAATATTTCGTAACACTATTTATAAGTATGCTACTCCTAACAGGGTGTGATGACGGTGATTTAATTACCGAAAATTTCGTTTTTGGAAACGCAACGGTTCAAAAATGCAGTACTTCGAATATTTTATATAAAATAAATGGCGCCGAATCTTTAATTTTAAACACGCCTGACACCAGTTTCCCGAATACCGAAACCGCCATTAATACCCCTAGAGTAATCCCAATAAGTGCGTCAACATCTATAATTTATAAAAAATTTGCTACTACGACCACCGCAAGTGCTATTTGCGACGCACCTACAATTCCTGTTCTGGAAGAATGGATTGTATCGGGAGGAACGGTAGAAATTACAACCAAAAAAATATTTAATACCGCCGGAACTACCGTTGTGGCTTACAATCATGATATTGTTTTTAAAAATATAACTTTTGTTACTCCAAACAAACAAATTGTTTATGATGCTTACATTTTTGGAAGCTACCGAACCGAAATTATTGATTTGAATTTTGATTATACCTTAGCCACAACTCAAAACTGTCCTGGAAATAATCTAATTTTTAAAATCAATGGTACAAATGCTTTGTTATTAGATATAGATCCTACTTTATTTGCAAATACAGTAACTCCTGTGGGTTCGCCTAGAGCAGGTGTTATTAACGGTACAACAAACAAAGTAATTTATAGAGTGTATAGCGGAAATTTAAATACTAATTTTTTCTGTTCGGCAATTGCGCCCTCTAATCCTACTCTTACCGAAGAATGGGTAGCCGAAAACGGTGTGGCAGCAACAAGTGGCGAAATTAGAGTGGAAACAGTTGCTGTTGGTGCAACCTTTAAACATACCATTACTTTATACAAAACAACTTTCAAAAAAGGTATTTTAACCTATATTTACCCTACCAATGATAATTTTGTTTTTGGCGAATATATCACAATGTAACCCAAATCATATTCCAATGAATTTTACAGCACTCATTCTACAAGTAGATATTAATGAAAAAATAAAAAATGCTCCTGATTCTGGTTATCAATTGGGGATAGTAATTGGTTCCTTTTTACCCTTTGTGCTTTTAGTAGGCGTTGCTTATTGGATGTATTACCGCTCTAAAAACAGAAAAGATTTGGATTAATAAATTTTATCAACTGTTTTTCTTTTGAAGGAAATAAACCTCCGTTGCTCCTAGCCCATATTTCTGATAATTGGCATCTTGAAAAGTGACATTATCATAGCGTCCAAGCAAAAAATCAAGTTCCGCTTTTAGCACGCCCTCACCTACTCCATGTATAAAAACCACTTTTGGGATTCGGTTACGCAATGCAAAATCCATTTGACGTTTTACCGTTTCTGTTTGAATGTTCAGAATATCATAATTACTCATGCCTCGTTTGTTGGTAACCAGTTTTTCGATATGTAAATCTATCTCGAGCACAAATTCTTCTTTTTTAGATTTTTTCTCCTTCACAAAACTTCTAGCTTTGGGAATTTCTTTTTCTTTGGCTACTGATGAAAAATTAGTTTTAGCAATATTATTCAATAAATCTCCTGAAGATTCTATCAAAATAAGCTCTTTTTCGTTATAATCGAGTTCAAAACCATCTTCGGTTTCAATCGTTACTATTTTTCCATTCACTTTAAGAACAACACCATTTATAGCGTCGTCTAAAACCGAAATATTATCTCCTTTTGCAAACATTATTCTTCGTTATCTTGATTTTTACTGGGTGTTTTTGCACTTAACTTCATCATACCAAAAAAGAATAAAACTATGCCTATAATTTTTATCCAAAGGTTTGGTTTTACCGTATTTTGATTCCAAAATAAGGCAATTGCAATTAGAATCATTAGTATAATATATCTATTTTTTAGTTTCATTTTTTTTAATTTATATCTCTTAATTTCAGTTGCAAAGTTACATTTCCGTTCCATTCGTTTTCTTCGATACAATATACCGCATCAAATGGTTTATGGTTGGTTATACAATCCATTTTTTGTGCTAAATTAAACCCAATCGCAGCAAAACCTTCACTATTATCTTGTTTTACAAACAATCTTAGATGTTCTTCTTCTTTACCCATCGTTTTTCCATAGCCCGTATCTTTTATATCTTTTGAAATAAAAACAGGTGTCATATTTTGTGGTCCAAAGGGTTCAAACTGCTTTAAAATTCGAACTAGTTTTTCATTTATATCAGATAAATGAATTTCAGCATCAATAGCAATTTCAGGAATACGCAAATCGGGAGGAATACTCTCTTTAACTACTTCTTCAAATTTATTTTTAAAAGCTTCGTAATTTTCTTCTTTCAGAGTCATTCCTGCAGCATACATGTGTCCGCCAAATTGTTCTAGATATTCCGCACTAGATTCTAAAGCATTATAAATATCAAAATCCTTGACAGAACGTGCCGAAGCAGCTAATTTATCACCACTTTTTGTAAAAACAATCGTTGGTTTATAATGTGTTTCTATTAATCTGGAAGCTACAATTCCTATAACTCCTTTGTGCCAATCTTCCTGATAAACAACCGTTGTAAAGTTATTACTTTCATCATTTGTTTCAATCTGAACCAATGCTTCTTGGGTAATTTGTTTGTCTAAATCTTTCCTGTCAGCATTAAAAATTTCTATTTGTGAAGCAAATTCAATAGCTTGTTCTAAATCAAATTCTGTTAATAATTCAACGGCATAATTACCATGTTTTATTCTTCCTGCGGCATTTATTCTTGGTGCAATAATAAAAACCACATCAGTAATGGTAAGCACTTGCTTTTTTATGTTCTGAATCAAAGCCTGAATTCCTGCTCTTGGATTTGTATTAATGACTTCCAAACCAAATTTTGCTAAAACTCTATTTTCACCCGTCATTGGAACAATATCGGCAGCAATGGCTGTGGCTACTAAATCTAAATACGGAATAAAATCTTCGATTGTTTGGTTTCGGTTTTGACCCAAAGCCTGTATCAATTTAAAACCAACGCCACAACCACAAAGTTCGTCGTAAGGATAGTTACAATCTGCACGTTTTGGATCTAAAACAGCAACTGCATCGGGTAAAAAATCACTTGGACGATGGTGATCACAAATAATAAAATCGATGTTTCGTTCTTTGGCATACCCCACATGATCTATCGATTTTATACCGCAATCTAGTGCAATAATAAGTGTAATACTGTTATCATCAGCATAATCGATTCCTTTGTAGGATATCCCGTAACCTTCGTCATAACGATCTGGAATATAAGTGGCTACATTTTTGTAATAGGATTTTAAATACGAAGAAACCAATGAAACTGCGGTAGTACCATCGACATCGTAATCGCCAAAAACTAGGATATTTTCGTTATTTGCAATCGCTTTTTCAATTCTTTCGACCGCTTTATCCATATCTTTCATCAAATAGGGATTGTGCAAATCATCTAAACTAGGACGAAAAAAGGCTTTGGCTTCATCGTAAGTTTCAATTCCTCGTTGAATTAACAATGAAGCTACAAAATCTTGAATGTTCAAGGCTTGCGCCAAATGTTTGACTTTTTCTTCAGCAGGTTTTGGCTTGATTGTCCAGCGCATAGTTAATTACGGATTAGAAATTACAATTATCGTCATATAGAAAAACAAATTTAGAGTAAAACATCGAATAATAAAGTGACAAAAATAAAAAATGGTATTACTTTTGACTTTTATTACTTTATTTAAAATAAAACAAATGCAAATTCAAGGACAAATCGTCGATATAGAGAAAAAACAAATTTTTTCAGGTGAAATAACTGTTGAAAACGGCAAGATTATTTCTATCATTGAGAAAAATCATGAAGTAAAAAACTTTATTCTTCCAGGATTTATTGATGCTCATATTCATATTGAAAGTTCGATGCTTGTTCCTTCCGAATTTGCTAAAATTGCTGTCCTTCACGGAACGGTTGCTACCATTTCTGATCCGCACGAAATTGCCAATGTACTGGGAAAAGAAGGTGTTTATTATATGATTGAAAACGGGAAAAAAGTGCCGTTGAAATTTCATTTTGGTGCGCCCTCTTGTGTTCCTGCAACCGCTTTTGAAACTGCTGGAGCTATAATCGATTCTGAAGAGATTAAAGAATTGATGGCTTCTCCAGATATATATTATTTGTCGGAAATGATGAATTATCCTGGAGTTTTGTTTGATGATGAAGAAGTTTTGAAGAAAATTGCTTGGGCAAAACATTTCAACAAACCTGTTGATGGTCACGCACCAGGATTGCGAGGAGAACCTATCAAAAAATACATTTCGGCAGGAATTACAACCGATCACGAGTGCTTTACTTATGACGAAGCGAAAGAAAAATTGTCTCTTGGGATGAAAGTTATTATTCGAGAAGGAAGTGCTGCCAAAAACTTTGAAGCCTTGATCGATTTACTTCCAGAAAATTACGAAAATATGATGTTTTGTTCTGATGACAAACATCCAGATGATTTGATTTTAGGACATATTAATTTGCTTTGTGCTCGTGCTGTTGCCAAAGGAATTGATATTTTCAAAATCTTGCAAGTAGCTTGCGTAAATCCAGTACATCATTACAAAATGAAGGTGGGTTTGTTGAAAGAAAATGATGCTGCCGATTTTATTGTTGTAGAAGATTTAGTCAATTTTAAAGTCAATAAAACCTACATCAATGGCGAATTGGTTGCCGAAAATGGACAATCGTTTGTAAAACATGTTGATTTTGAAACACCAAATAATTTCAATATTACCGAAAAAGCGATAAGTGATTTCGAAATTCCGAGTTCAGCAGAAAAAATTAGAGTCATTGAAGCTTTGGAAGGACAGT